>JBGPJN010000038.1:0-16406 GCA_041485445.1 Dehalococcoidia bacterium | reverse complement strand
TTCGCAAAGGGGGGTTGGGGGGATTTCGTCCGACACGGTTCAAGAATTTATGCAAGGGTCTATGACATCCTGGGGCGGGACCATGCCGGGCATCGAGCGTCCTGGGTGCCGGCTTGCAGCGTCTTCACAGGGCTTTCACTTCCTCGGTAACCGTGGTCACAACTCCTTTACGCCCTGGGGGCATAGTGGGAGGCGTAGTCCATTGGGGCTGGTGATGCCTTGACCAACAATGCTGACCCGTCGCGTGGCGGTACGCCCTCCAAGCTGCTGCTGGACCTACAGGGCGTGCAGTCGCTGATAGATGTCTTGAAGGGCGACGGATACCAGGTGGTGGGCCCAACGGTCCGCCAGGGCGCCATCGCGTATGACCGCATCGACTCCGTGGCGGACCTGCCGGCAGGCTGGACCGACGCGCAGGAGGCGGGACAGTACCGCCTTAGACGGCGTCAGGACCAGGCGCTGTTTGGCTACGCCGTGGGACCCCATTCGTGGAAGAAGTATCTCTTCCCGCCATCCCTCCGCCTGTGGCGCGCCCAGCGTACGACGGCTGGGTTTGAGTTGACGGCGGAACCGTCGCCCGATGCCAGGTTCGCCTTCCTGGGCGTGCGCTCGTGTGAGCTCCACGCCATGGCCATCCAGGACCGGGTGTTCATGGGCGGGCAGTACGTTGACCCCCACTACAAAGCCGTGCGGGAGCGGCTCTTCATCGTCGCCGTCAACTGCGGGCAGGCGGGCGGCACCTGCTTCTGCGTGTCCATGGGGACCGGTCCTGAGGTGCAGTCGGGGTTCGACCTGGCGCTGACCGAGGTGGTGAACCACAGCCAACACTGCTTTGTGGTGGACGTGGGCTCGGAAAGGGGCGCAGAGGTGATGGCGCGGTTGCCCCACCGCGAGGCTACCCAAGCCGAGGTTAACGCGGCGTCGGGGGTGGTGCGGCAGACCGCCGGGCAGATGGGGCGTTCTATGGAAACCGGTGGGGACACCGGGGGCATCCGCGACCTCCTCTACCAGAACGCCAGTCACCCGCGTTGGGACCAGGTGGCTAACCGCTGCCTGACCTGCGCCAACTGCACGCTGGTATGCCCCACCTGTTTCTGCAGCACCGTGGAAGACACCACGGACGTCGCCGGAGACACCGCCCAACGGACGCGGCGATGGGACTCCTGCTTCACCCTGGAGTTCTCCCGAATGCACCAGGGCAGCGTCCGCTCCAGCGCCTCCTCGCGCTACCGGCAGTGGATGACCCACAAGCTGGCGACCTGGTTTGACCAGTTCGGCGCCTCGGGGTGCGTGGGCTGCGGCCGGTGCATCACCTGGTGCCCGGTGGGCATAGACATCACCGAGGAGGTGCGGGCCATCCGCCAGAGCAAGGCAGAGGGCGCCGCGGAGAACGCAGGGACGGCTGGCCGTGAGAATGCAGACGCTTGAGCCCATCCTCAGGGAGCACCCCTTTTTCCAGGGCCTGGACCCCGGCTACATTGCCCTGCTGGCCGGCTGTGCCTCCAACGTGGTGTTCCGACCGGGCCACTACCTGATGAAGGAAGGGGAGGCGGCCAACCACTTCTACATTATCCGGCAAGGCAAGGTGTCCATTGAGATTGCCTCCCCCGGGCGCGGGCCCATCCCCATCCAGACCGTCGGCGAGGGCGACATCCTGGGCTGGTCCTGGCTCGTCCCGCCGTACCGGTGGCAGTTCGACGGCCGGGCGCTGCAGGAGACCCGCGCCATCGCCTTGGACGGCCAGTGCTTGCGCGGCAAGTGTGAGGAGGACCACTCACTGGGGTATGAGATCCTGCGTCGCTTTGCCCTGGTGATGGCCGACCGGCTGGCGGCCACCCGTTTGCAGCTGCTGGACCTGTACGGGAAGGACCCATGACGGCGGCCACCCTCACCGGACCCACCGCCGACCCCACCCTGCCCGCGCTCTACCGGGTGGCCCGGCGCGCACGGGAGACCCGGGACACCTATACCGTGGCGCTGGTCCCGGCCGAGGACGCGCCGGCGCCGGCCTTTGCCCCCGGCCAGTTCAACATGCTGTACGCCTTCGGCGTGGGGGAGGCGCCCATATCTATCAGCGGCGATCCGGGCAGCGGCGACCCCGGCAAGGGGGGCAGCTTGGTGCACACGGTGCGGGCCGTGGGGGCGGTTACCCGCGCCATTTGCGGGCTGAAGCCCGGCGGCGTGGTGGGGGTGCGCGGTCCCTTCGGCCGCGGCTGGACGCTGGCGGCGGCCCAGGGCAAGGACGTGATGGTGGTGGCCGGCGGCCTGGGGCTGGCGCCCCTGCGCCCGGCCATCTACCACATCCTGGCCCGGCGGGAGCGGTTTGGCCGCGTTTCCCTGCTCTACGGCGCCCGCAGTCCGGCCGATGTGCTGTACGCCCGGCAGATGGCGGGGTGGCGACGGGCCGGACTGGGCGTTCACTTGACCGTGGACCAGGGGACGGCGTCGTGGTCCGGCGACGTGGGCCTGGTCACCCGGCTGATCCCCAAGGCATCTTTTGACCCGGGGAACACCCTGGCCCTGATCTGCGGGCCCGAGGTTATGATGCGCTTCACCATTGCCGAGCTGGAGAAGCTGGGCCTGGGGCGCCAGCAGATCTACCTCTCCATGGAGCGCAACATGACCTGCGCCGTAGGGTTCTGCGGGCACTGCCAGTTCGGCCCCCAGTTTGTGTGCAAGGACGGCCCGGTGTTTCCCTACAGCCAGGTTGCCGGCCTGCTCCGGCAGAGGGAGGTCTGAAATGCCGGCCGCCCGCAAGCCCAAGCTGGCCGTGTGGAAGTTCGCCTCCTGCGACGGCTGCCAGTTGAGTGTGCTGGACCTGGAGGACGACCTGCTGGCCATCGCCGGGGAGTTGGCCTTCGCCAATTTCCCGGAGGCGTCCCGCGCGGTGGTGCGGGGGCCTTACGCCCTGTCGCTGGTGGAAGGGTCCATCACCACTGCCCACGATGCGGAGCGGATTCAGCGGGTGCGGCGCGCCTCCAGGTTTCTGGTAAGCATCGGGGCCTGCGCCACCGCCGGGGGCATTCAGGCGCTGCGTAACTTCCGGGACGTGAAGGAGCTCGCCTCCGTGGTCTACGCCACTCCCGAGTACATCTCCACCCTGGCGACCTCCACCGCCATCTCGGACCACGTGAAGGTAGATTTCGAGCTGCGCGGCTGTCCCATCAACAAGCACCAGCTTCTTGAGGTGATCAGCGCCTTCCTCAACGCGCGGCGGCCCAATATTTCGGCCCACAGCGTCTGCGTGGAGTGCAAGCTGCGGGGGACCCCCTGCGTAATGGTGGCCCGCGGCGTCCCCTGCCTGGGGCCGGTAACCCAGGCCGGGTGCGGCGCCATCTGCCCCGCCTACCACCGGGGCTGCTACGGGTGCTACGGCCCTATGGAGACCCCCAACACCACGGCCCTGGCCCGGTGGTGGCAGGGCCTGGGAGTCCGCGAGGTTGACATCGGGAGGGCCTTCCGCACCTTCAACGCCGGCGCCGAGCCGTTCCGCAAGGAGGCCGAGGCCCATGGCCCGTAACAGGACGGTGCGGGTTGACTATCTGGCCCGGGTGGAGGGCGAGGGGGCCCTGTACCTGCGGGTCCGCAACGGCCGCGTGGCCGAGGTTCAGCTCCGGATCTTTGAGCCGCCCCGCTTCTTTGAGGCCTTCCTGCGGGGCCGCCGTTTCAGCGAGGTCCCCGACATCACCGCGCGCATCTGCGGCATCTGCCCCGTGGCCTACCAGATGAGCGCCTGCCAGGCCCTGGAGGACGCCTTGGGCGTGGTGGTGGATGAACCGATCCGGGCGCTGCGCCGGCTGCTTTACTGCGGCGAGTGGATCGAGAGCCACGCCTTGCACGTCTTCATGCTGCACGCCCCCGACTTCCTCGGGTATGAGGACGCCATCGGCATGGCCCAGGACCACCCGGAGGTGGTGCAGACGGGGCTGCGGCTGAAGAAGGCGGGCAACGCGATCATGCGGGTGGTGGGGGGCCGGGAGATCCACCCCATCAACGTCCGGGTGGGCGGCTTCTACCGCACGCCGGCCCCCAGCGAGCTGGCGGCCCTCGCTGACGAGCTGGAGTGGGCCAGGGAAGCCTCCCGGCAAACGGTGCGCTGGGCGGCCGGGCTGACCTTCCCGGACTTTCACCAGGACTACACCTTCGTGGCGCTGCGCCACTCCGGTGAGTATCCCCTGGACCGGGGCCGCATCGTCTCGAACAGCGGCCTGGATATCCCAGTGCGCGAATACGACGACCATTTCCAGGAGGAGCACCTCCCCCACTCCACCGCCCTCCACTCCACCTTGCGAGGCACCGGGGCCTACCTGACCGGGCCGCTGGCCCGCTACAACCTCAACTTCCACCAGCTCTCGTCTGAAGCGCAGGCCGCGGCGCAAGAGGCCGGCCTGACGCCCCGGTGCCTCAATCCCTTCCAGAGCATCATCGTCCGCAGCGTGGAGCTGCTCTACGCCTGCGACGAGGCGCTGCGGATTATCCGGGGCTACCAGCCGCCGGAGCAGCCGTATATCAATGTGGAGCCCAAAGCCGCCACCGGCTACGGTTGCACCGAAGCGCCCAGGGGGATCCTCTACCACCGCTACACCGTGGCGGAGGACGGCGCCATCCGCGACGCCAAGATCGTTCCGCCCACCTCCCAGAACCAGGGGCGCATTGAGGAAGACCTGCGGCAGTTCGTGCCCCCGCTCCTGGACCTGCCTCGGGAAGACCTGACCTGGCGGTGCGAGCAGCTCATCCGCAGCTATGACCCGTGCATCTCCTGCGCCACCCACTTTCTCAAGCTGACGGTGGATGCCTGACGGTGAATGAAAGATGAGCTACCCTGACGGTCCGGTGCTGGTGATCGGCGTGGGCAACCCCCACCGGGGCGACGATGCCGTGGGGCTGATGGTGGCCCGGCGGGTGAAACAGCGGGCGCCGGCCGGAGTGACGGTGCTGGAGCACACCGGCGATGGGGCCGCCCTGATGGACGCCTGGCAGGGGGCCGGCCAGGTGTTCCTCATCGATGCGGTATCCTCCGGCGGGAAGCCGGGCGCCGTCATTCGCGTGGACTGCCGGGAGTTGCAGGGCCGGCGGGACCCCGGCCTGGTCTCCAGCCACGGCTTCGGCGTTGCCCAGGCCATCCGGCTGGCCGCGGTCCTGGGCCGGTTGCCGCCGCGGATGGCGCTCTATGGGGTGGAGGCTGCCGGCTTTGCTCCGGGGGCGCCGCCCTCCCCCGAGGCGGCCGGCGCCGTGGCACACGTGGTGGACCTGGTTCTCAGGGAGATCGCATGCACGAGTACAGCGTAGCGCGGGATATCGTGGACCGCGCCGTCAGGGAGGCGGCGCGGCAGAGCGCCACCGGCGTTGCCGCGATTTACATCGCCCTGGGCACTGAAGCATCCATTGATCCGGAGGCGTTGGCCCTGGGAATCGAGGTTACCGCCCAAGGTACGGTGGCCGGGCACGCCGGCATCCGCGTGCGTCGCGTGCCCGGGTGTAGTGTCGTCCTGGAATCCCTGGAGCTGGGGGAGCTATAACTATGTGTGTGGCGCTGCCGGCCCGCGTGGTGCGGGTGCTGGACCGGAGCCGGATCGTGGTGGAGCAGCACGGGCGGACGGTGGAGGCCGGCGCCCACCTGGTGCCCGGCGTGGCGGTGGGGGAGTACGTGCTGCTGAACCTGGGGATGGCGGTCCAGCGGCTGGGGGAGGAGGAGGCCAGGGAGGTTCTGCAGCTCTGGCAGCAGATCGGCGCGGCCCTATCTGGAGGTGCGGAAACCAGGTAGTGGGTCAGTTAGGCCCTCGTCGTTCCGGCGCAAGCCGGAATCCAGCCGAGCATCTTGGCCACACTTATATCTGGACACCGGCCTTCGCCGGTGAGACGGATAAAGTCCCCATTTCCTGCCGAATCAAACTGACCCACTACTGGAAACCACTGGAGAGGAGGAGACTGATGCTGAATAGCGCCGTGGCCAAAGGCTCCTGCCTGGCCTTGATCACCGCCTTGATCAGCGGTGTGTCCATCTACGTGAACTCCTTTGGCGTTAAGCAGGTCCCGGACCCCTTCATGTTCACCACCGCCAAGAACCTGTTGGTGGCGCTGGCCCTGGCGGGGCTGGCGCTGCTGCCGGTGACGGTGGGTGAGTTGGGCCGGCTCTCCCGCCGGCAGTGGGCCTGGCTGGCAGCGCTGGGGCTGGTGGGCGGCAGCGTCCCGTTCCTGCTGTTCTTCTACGGGCTGAAAGAGGCCACGGCGCCCACCGCGGCCCTGGTCCACAAGACCCTGTTCATCTGGGTGGCGGTGCTGGCCGTGCCGCTGCTGGGGGAGAGGGTCGGCAGGCTCCAAGTGGTGGCGCTGGCCGCCCTGGCGGTGGGCAACCTGGTGTTGCTGGGCTACCCCTACCGGTGGGGGTTCGGCCGGGGGGAGCTGTTGGTGCTGGCGGCCACCCTCTGTTGGGCGGTGGAGGCGGTCATCGCCCGGCGGGTCTTGCAGGGACTCAGCGCCCGCGCCGGCGCCCTGGGACGCATGGGCTTCGGCTCCCTGATCATGCTGGGGTTCATCCTGGCCAGCGGGAGATGGGAGACACTGGCCACCATGACCGGCCCGCAGTGGGGCTGGGTGGTGATCACCTCAGTGCTCCTGCTGGGCTACGTCAGCGGCTACTACGCGGCGCTGAAGCACGCCCCGGCCACCCTGGTCTCCAGCGTCCTGGTGGTGGGATCGGTGGTCACCTCTCTGCTGCACGCCGCCTTCAACGGCAAGACCTACTCAGCGGAGCAGGCCGCTGGGTTTGGCGTGGTCGTCATGGCGACCCTGCTGTGGCTTTACATCGGCTTTAGTCTGAGCCGGCGTCCAACCCACGCCGGGGAGGTGGCCCATGCCCGACGGTAGGCTGCTCTTCGCCCACTATGCGCTCATGCCCAACCGGCTGGGATTCTGCGGGGGCAGCGACCACGCCACCCTGTTTGACTACTGCCTGGCGGGAGAGTCCGACCCCGGGGCCGACCAGCTGATTCGCCTGTTCCAGGCCGCCTACCCCTACCTTTGCTTCATCGCCCAGGAGAACGGCATCGCCGACCCCCTTGACCCCAGGGTGGTGGAGGCCTACTGGATCGGCAACGGGCTGCTGCGCCGGGAGAAGATGACCGATTTCCATGCGTACATCGCCGAGAAAGTGGGCCCCAGGGTTTCAAAACAGACCTTGGAGCTGCTTTTGGGGAAGGCCCCCGCGGGCGCCCGCCCGCACCACAGCTTCCACGTGCTGGACGTGTCCATGCGCACCGGGGCGCTGCGGGAGAACATTGAGGACCTGAACCGCTGCCGGATAAGCTGCGGGCAGGTACAGAGGGTCGAGGGTGATCTGCTGGTGGTCACATACCAGCCCCTGGTGCTCCGGGACGGCCGCCTGGCCCTGGGCGAGCCGGCGGAGCGGCGCGTGGCCCACCGGCTGAACGGCGCAGGCTATCTGGACACCCCCCAGCCGGGGGAGCTGGTCTCAATGCACTGGGACTGGGCCTGCGACAAGCTAACACCGTCCCAGGCCAAGGCGTTGGACGGACAGACGCGGCATCACCTGGCCATTGCCAACCAGACCATCTGATCTTCCGGCTGCGCTGGGATGGGCTGTGGTCAGGGTAGGGGCGTGAGTGCTAGCCTAAAAGCCACCCGGGTAGCTTCCTCGGCGACCAGCCGCGGGTGCAGCAGGGTGAAATTCACCCTTTTATCGGCGGAGAAGCCGTTTTTGGGCTGATAGTAGTAGTCGGCGAAGCGCTCGAAGGTCATCGAGTCCGCCGGGACGTGCTTCACCAGCTCCATGATACCGGCGCCAATGGGATTGCGGTCGTAAGCCGCCTCCTCCTGCGCATCGTGCAAAGTTGCCCACTTGGGGAGCACAGCACCGAAATTAACGCCTGCTGCCTCGGAGATCTCGTAACGTAACTCAGCGGCGGGGAGCTTGGTGGTTAGACTGACCTGGTCGGGTCCTGTTTGCTCTATTCGAGCCATTACTTGGCTCAGGGAGGTCTTGTTGCCCACCATGGTGTGGTCTTTAGCTTGTGGCCCGATGGCATGCTGGAGAGTCCACAAGACGTCCTCCGCGGTCACGTCCTTCCCGTCGTGGAACTTGACTCCCTTTCTAATAGTCAAGGTCCAAGTCAGGCCGTCGCTGGAAACCTCCCATTTAGAGGCAATGCGGGGGATGATCACTCTTCTGCTATCCTTGACATCGGTCGAGATCAGGAAAGCGTGGAGTTGGCGGGAGTAGTCATTTACCCTGGCATTAACGACTCTTGCATAAGTATCTAAACCGGTTGGAAGGCGCTTGCGGCGGAACTCCGCCCTTGCCCCCCTTTCGCAAAGGGGGGTTGGGGGGATTTCGGCCGACACGGTTCAAGAATTTATGCAAGGGTTTATAATACCGCGTAGAACTCCTGGTTCTCTCGAAAGGCCCTGTACTCAAGCCACAAAAGCAGGAGGCCCCCACCTTGGGGGCCTCCTCTTCTCATGTTATGGGGGTCCGCTTCTGCTACTTGGGGACTGCGTTGACCGAATCGCAGCCGAAGAACTTGTGCACTCCGCCCCCCGCATCCACCCACTCGCCCTTGACACAACCTTGGGTGGTGCTGCTGCCGATAGAAGTATCCCCGGCCTCAAAGTGGAGCACCATATCCAGGTCTCCATCACGGGTCCTCTCCCTTCCCTGGCTGTCCAGCAGTTTTTCGATGGAGTCCTCCAGGTGCCCACGGTTGTGGACCTCCGCTGCATTATAGCCGCCTTCCAGGCCGTTGGCCTTGTCAAAGCGGACACTCAATGGGTCGATGGTCTGCGCATTGAAGGCCAGGGGCAGCCCGTACTCCCCCGCGGCGGTGGTTAACACGGCCACCGGGATGTTGCCGGCTTTGCCCGGATTGACGGAGTTAGGGAAGCTGCCTGGATGGATGTTGATTGCCACTGGCACCACGCACTCAATCTGCAGCACCACCTGGGCGTGGTTGTTGGCTTGGTTGGGGTCGGCGTCGTCGGGCAGGGCCGGATCGGAGTAGTCGCGGAATGGCTGTATCTCGTTGGTGAAAGTGAAGGTATGGGGACTGGGCTGTGAGCAGCGAATGGTGAACACCTCGTTCACGGTGCGCAGCTCGTCCAGTCCCAGGGCCGGCTGCATGACCGGGGGCGGCGCCGAGGGAGTGACGGTGGAATCCGGCGGGGCCGCCGCCGTCCTGGTCAGCTCCACGTCCATGGGAGCCGATGGTCCATGGTTGGTGATGATCTTCCGGAGGGTGATGTCCACATTCTGGCCCACCAGCATCTGGCCAGGCGGGTTGACCGGAGCAAAGCTGACGATGTCCAGGTCAGCAACGGCCTTTACCAGGGTAGTCTCGGACGCTGCGTTGTTGGTGTCGTCCGCATCGGGTCCGGCCAGATTCGCTACGGAGGCATTGTTGGTTATAGTGACGGGCGAACCCGCGTTGTGCACCAGGTCCCGGGCAATGAACACAGTGATGCTGACCTGGGTGCTGGCCCGGGCCAGCAGCTGGCCAAGGTCGCAGGTGACAGTACCCGCGGGCGCCTGGACGCAGCCCGCGTTGTTGGAAACGTAGCTCACCCCCGCGGGCAGAACATCGGCCAGGTGCACCTTGCTGGCGGGGTTGGGGCCGTGGTTGGTCACCGTGAGGGTATAAACCAACTGGGCGCCCGCTATCGCGGGGTCAACCGAATCGCTCTTGGCCAACTCCAGGTCGGTGGTGTTAAGCTCCTCCTGGAGGTCAAGAAGCTCTTGGAGGTCGGGCTCCGGATCGGTGAAGGGGTTGATGGCCCCGTCGGCGGAGTCGCCAAAACCCCGGAAATTCAGGGCGATGACATTCCAGTCATGATGGCCGCCCAGCGTGCTGCTGGACCCACCGTTGGTGCAAGCACCGGGTCGGCCATTTGTGCCTGAGGTGTCAATGTTGACGGTGAGGGGCCCGCCATCGCCGGTATCCCCATCGCCGTTCCAGTCCACCGCCTGGTTCAAGGCGGACTGAACTTTGGCGCCGGTGCCGTCCACGAACACGAAGCGGTTGGTGGCGTCCGTGCCGTCCAGGATCGTCCCTTCATTGAGGCTATTTTCCACCAAGTTAGGCAAGGGGGCAGCCCCTCGGCCGCCGGCGAACCGTGGCGGCGAGTAATCAATGATTATGCCGCCGCCCGCCTGATTTATGCCGAACTGGTTGTCGTAGTTCATCGCGCTGACGTAGTTGGGCTTGCAATTATCGTTGACATTGCCGCCATGCCTGAGGTTAAGGGTGTGCCCAAACTCGTGCATGATGGTGCCGCCATCGTGGTTGAACTCGATGAAGTCGTTGCCGCCGATCTCGCCGCGCCCTCCATTGCAAGGGTTGTTGTCGGCGGGGTCGCCACTGATGCCGTAACGGAATACCCAGCTTCGGGCGGCGTTGAAGTTACCGGTCTTGACCGCGTAGAAATTACCATTCAGGCAGCCGGGGGCGCCCCCCACTCCGTTGCCACCCCCCAGGTTGTCCCCCACCAGGCAGTCGGGGTCGGCGGCGTCCACACCGCCACCCCCGCCGTTGTCCACCCCGTCGCTGCACGAGTTGGCGGCAGCACCGTCTTCCGAGGCAGTCGGGTCGGTCAGGTTGCCGGTATCCACCCATAAATTGATGCCCGGCTGACCGTCGGGGTTATTGGGGGTGCCACCGGCGTTGATGGGCGCAACGGCAAAAGCGCCCTTCAAGGCCTGAATGGCCGCCCGGGTTGGCGCCTGGTTGGTGGGGTTATTTACCCAGTCGAACTCCAGGAACAGGTCCTTGTGCAGCGGATTGGCGCCGAAGCTTGGTAGGTTGACGTCAATGGTACCGTCGCCGTCGGCGTCCAAGCCGTTGGTTTCCCAGCCGTCCAGGAGGCCATCGCCGTCGGCATCGCCGCTGGGAGATACGATGCTGATGTCCCAGCACACCCGTACTTTGTTGGCGCCTTCACCCTGGGCGCAGTTGGCAGGCCAGCTGACGTTGCCCGTCCAAGTCCCGTCGGCGAGGTTCACATTCAGCAGCAGAGTATCACTGGATCCAGGTTTGACATCCCCCTTGTCATCGTTAGATTCGAAGAGCCCGGTATCGGTACAGAACGGTGTATCGCACTCGTCGTGGTCCCAGACCTCAATGGTGACTGGGACTGTCCCCGGAGCGGCGTCGTTGACGATCAAGATGTTTCTGGTGAAGACCCAGAATGGCTGGATGTTCTCGGCATCGTCCACATGGGTGGCAAAGCTCGTGCCGGCGTCCACGCCGAGGCCACCAATGTCCACTCCGGCGTACAGGTCCGCGGGACCCCGGAGGGGGTCTTCAATACCATTGTCATCGGGGTCCACTACCACCCTGGTAATGGTCACGGTTACGGGTATGGTGTGGGCCGCTGCTACCGGGGGCGGTGGTTGCTGTAGCCCGCCAACCCAGGGCAAAAGACCAATGACCAACAATACGATGCCTAGCTTGACCACCTGGCGCGAATGGTGCATTTTCTTTTCCTCTTCTTCATGGGGCGCTTCGAAGATCCATGACCGGATGACCGGGGGCGGCGTAGTATCGCAGTCCCTTGGGCCAGCTGTCAACAGGCAAAACGCGGCCAGACTTCTAGGTCAGAGAACATAATTCCGGTCCCTCTCTGTTCACTCAACGACTAAGATTCCGCGTGCGGTCAGGTCCTTGCCGACGACGGATGCGGTAACTATAATCCTCGCTTCTCCTGAGGGCGTCTCAGCGGGTACCGTCCAGGTCCAGGCTGCTTCTCCGTCGGGTCCAACCCTTTGCCCTTCAAGTCTTACCGGCTCATTGCTCCGGGGATAGTAGACTTCCGCCTTCACCAGAGCAGGGGAAACGGTGCCGACTCGCAGCACAACTTGCTCGCCCGCCCTGGTGGAACTGGGCAAGGAAAGAATGGTCAGTGTCAGACTTTGGGAGACAGATTCGGCCTCGGCAGGACCGACGGGCGTTGAGATTTGTGTGGTAGGTTCCACCATTTCTTGGCACGCCCCGCCAGACAGGAGCAGGGTCATGGCAACACAGAGCCCGAGGACTCGCCACACATGGGCCAAATCTACCATCGAGCTCTGCCGGATGACAAGCTTCCGTTGGTGGCACATCGGTGAATTATAGGTTGATGCCAAAGTCTTGGTTCGTCAAATAGCCGCACTTTGGTCAGCCCAAACAACAGCTTGGTCCAAAACTTTAGGCCGATGCCGTTGTTTGGCTTTCCGGCCCCGGCAGTTGCCAACCATTGTGAAAGCCGCCTATGTAGACTGCCTCCCGGGCTGGGTTCTTGGGAAGGGTTTCAGCCCTAAAGATACGGCGAGGGCCAGGATAGCCGAGGCGAGGACGACCCAGAATAAGGTGGAGAGTCCGTCTAGATTGCTGCGGTTCGCACCCAACAGTCCAGCCAAGATAGCTGACCCCACGATGCTGCCCAGGTATCGGCTCGTGGAATACATCCCTGAGGCCAGGCCGGTGTCCTCCCTACTTACCGATTCCACGGAAGTAGTCTGAAGCCCTGCCCCGGAGATTCCCAATCCGATACCTATGGTGGCTAGGCCTGCGACCAGCACCGGCACTCCAATGGCCGGCCCGGTCAGCGCCATGGGAATTACTCCTGCCACCAACAAGCCCATCCCTACCAACGCAGGCAGCCGGCGTCCGAACTTGTCGGCGAGCCGTCCCCCCAGCGGAGATATGACAATCATTGCCACGGACATGGACCCCAAGATCACCCCGGCGCTGAAACTTGTTGAACCACTTCTGGCCGCCAACAACAGAGGCACGGAAATGAGGATGGTGTACATGGAAAGGTTGCTAAAGCACACGCCGGCATTGGCTGCGGTGAAGGCGCGGTTCCGGAAAAGACGCGGCTGAAATATAGGACTGGGGTGCCGGTACTCCAACCAAAGGAAGAAGATGGCCAACACTGCCACTCCTACAGCCGCCGGCACTATCACTTGAGCCGGCACATTCTTGGAAGGCGCGGTAATCAGCACCACGAGGCAGGTCAGGACGACCGGCAGCATAACGATGCCCAGGATGTCCACCCGGCCTTTGGATGTACTGGCTTCCGGGCGGGGCAGACACTTGAATCCGATGACGACCGCCGGAATCACCACAAGCAAGTTCAGCAGGAAAATCGAACGCCAACCAGCCAACTCACTGACTAATCCGCCCAGAGGAGGCCCCAGTGCTGCGGCCAAGCCAATGCCTGAGCCCATCAACCCAAAACTCTGACCGCGCCGCGCCTCTGGGATGACTTCCCGGATTAGGGCCGCCCCGTTGGGGATAATGAGCGCGCCGGCGACCGATTGAAGAATGCGAAAAATCAGCAGTACCCACAAGTTGGGTGCCAGGCTGGCCCCTACGGATACCATTCCGAAGAGGACCAATCCTCCCAGCACCAGCATTCTCCGGCCAATGCGGTCTCCAATCTTCCCGGCCACCGGCTGGAGCGACGCCATGCCAATCAGGTACCCGGTAACCAGCCAGCCGGCGGCGGACAAGCCCGTATTAAAGTGGTCCATCACCTGCGGCAGGGCCACCACGATCATGGTGGAGTTCAGGGGGGCCAGCATGGTGCCCAGCACCACGGTCAGCAGGACTGGGAACTCCGCGGAAGCGAAGAAGCCCTTGGGAGACTTACCTGTCCCCTGGCTGGTGCTAGGACCTGGACTCAATACGGACGACCCCCTTGGAGCCGTCAACCGTCAGCAACATCCCATCCTTGATTACGGAGGTCCCCAGAGCAGTCCCTACCACACATGGCATTCGGTATTCCCGGGAGACGATGGCGCAGTGGCTTAGCACGCCGCCAGTGTCTGCCACCACGGCGGCAACAGTGGAGAACAGAGGAGTCCAAGTCGGCGTGGTCATTTCGCAGACCAGGATATCTCCCGCCTGGATCTTGCTGGCCTCCGACAGATTGCGGACAACCTTGGCTCTCCCTTGGACGATGCCGGGCGAGGCGGAAATGCCAAGGATCACGTCTGGATCGCGGCTTGGTTCAGGGGGAATGCCGAACATCTTGCCAATAATAGCCACTCCAAAGGGATCGTCATTGGGAGGCGGCGGCTCCCCAATAGTGGGCACAGGGACAACCTTAGCCCATTTCGCCAACTCCGACTTTCGCTGGCTAACTAATGACTTTTGATTCGTGCCGCCCAATCCCGAGCGAATTTCAGACTGGTAGAGGTAAAATACGTCGCTGGCCTCAGAAAGGGCGCCCTTCTGCACCAATCTCCGGCCGAACTCAAGCATCGGCAAGCGCATGACGCCCATGCCCACCTGGTCGATGTAGAAGTTGTGGTCTTCAGTGAGAGTCAGGTAGTGCTTGGCCATGTCATGCAGCCGGTTAAACTGGCCCAGCTTCTCCGGGTCCCCAGCCAGCTTGCCCCGGACCTGCTTAAGCAGGCGCTCCCGGGTTTCAACCGCCTCCTTGAATCGCACGTCGGGGTTGGCGTCGTCGTTAAGGTGGAGGTAGCCCTGCAGGGTGTTCAGAGGGATCAGGGGATTTTCCCGCCACATGGGGTCAGCAAGCTCAAAGGCGTCGCTCCGCCAGCCAAATTCATCCAGGAATGCTCGGAATTCCACCAGGAACCCTCGCCCTTCTTCTGTGCGCTCCAGCTGGGAAATCAATGCGGACGTGTCAGATTGTCCGAATAGCTGCTTAAGGCGCGGGCTATTCTTGATAGCTAAGCTCAGCTGCCAAAGACCGCGGCCCGCGTCCAGAGAGCGGGTAGGGTAGCCCTGCAGCATTAGGTAGGCTTCCGTAGGGTTCTCCGGGTCAAAGGTATCGTTATAAAAGTCGGCGTACTGGCTGGCTGAGACTGTTACAAAGTTGATCCAGCCATGGACGACCCACCGTTGCAGGAACTCCTTTCGCATCTGATCGAATGTATCCCAAAGCCCGCGATCAGTCAGAGACGCGTAATCAGTGGTTCGGGCCCTGGTGATGCCGGGAAGTATGGACGGGAGCCATTTCTTGGCCCACAGGTCCCCCATTTGGGGCAGCATCTCTTGCATGGTCTTCTGGTAACGGCCGATGCGTTGTTCCATGGTCTCGCGCCCAAGGTCCGCCAGGGGAGTGGTAATAAAACCGTAGCTATTGATCACTCGGTATTGGAGTCCCACTGGACACGCCCATGCGTCCATTGCCATGGAAAACCCCTGCGAGATGGCTGGGAGGAAGACCTCCTCGGTGGCTGGGGTCTGGGGCCGGGGACAGTGCATCTTGTCCCACTGCCAAAAACCTTCTAGTTTGGCGGGGAGCGGGAATTGGTTCTGTCGGGGTAGCGTCGACATTGAGTAGCTCCTTTGAACTAATTTATTGGGATGGGTGGGAGGTTAGGGTAGTGATGGGCCGGCACTGGAGCAGAAATAGCGTGCGGTTTTCAAACGAGCACTCCAGGTCCACAGGCCATCCCATGGATGACTCCAAGGCAAGCGCAAGCCTGGCCATTTCCAGTGCCTGGGCATCACTAATGGCCGCCACGGTCCGCTGCTTCCGTGGCACTGGCACCTCTTGAGTGCCCTCAGCAGTAAGCACAGTCATTCGTTGTTTGTCGGAAATTTGGCGGGAGGTAATGGCCAGATCGGCTTTGCGTATGAGGTAGGTATCCGGGTTAACGCTGCCCCCCACCACGCTTTCTCCAAGCCCCCAACTGGCGTTGATCATTAGCTCATCACGGCTTCCCGTAACTGGGTTGGCGCTAAACACCACGGACGAGGAATCAGCCTTGACCAGTTTCTGGACCAACACCGCCAGTCTAAGTCCATCGGTCGCCATACCTTGCTGCTGCCGGTACTCCAACGCGCGCTCCGCCTGCGCCGACCGCCAGCAGTCGATAACCGCGCGGACTAAGTTATCCACTCCAACCACGTTTAAGAAGGTGCTGTGTTGGCCGGCAAAGGAAGTAGTGCCTCCGTCTTCATCAACTGCGGATGACCTCACCGCCACGCTGGGGTTGCTGGCGCCGCATTGTGCGGAAAGTTCCTGATATGCCGCCGTCAGCACATCAAGAAAAGGGGATGGCACCGATTCTAGGTTAGCAGGAGTCTGGGCACCGTTAAACAAGCTGGACCAGCGGACGTATGGTTCCGTGGTGATGCAAAAGCCCGGTGGAACACGGTGGGCTCCGGACAAGCGGCTAAGGTTGCCAGCCTTGGGCCCCACCAGCTCAATGTTGTGGCACTCCGGGTGACCTAACCAAAGAATGTCCATAATCGCGCCTCTTGTTCTAGAAGGTCTGACTATATAGCCTAAATGGAACTACTGAGCCTTGCATTGCTTCTTAAACCGCTCGTGGTGAGCCTGTCGAACCACGTGGCCGCGCCCTTCGACAAGCTCAGGGTGAGCGGGTCAGGTGCCCAGTTTAGAAACGAGTGCAAGGGTGGTTAGCTGCAATG
>JBGPJN010000037.1:0-16429 GCA_041485445.1 Dehalococcoidia bacterium | reverse complement strand
GGAAGGGGGCTAGGGGGATGGTCGAAGTGGCGCTAAGCAGGCCCTACGCCATGGTTTTGGAACACTGGCGGGAAGCCAATCCCCCGACTCTGAACAGTTGCGTGAAAGCAACCGTGCGCCAAATGTGTTTTCGGTATGTTCTTAAATCTTTCTTAAACTATTAGTACATTTGCCTTGACAAGCGCCAGTAAGGGTCACTTACTCTTGCTTAAGCGGTGGGTAGTCAGTGGGTGGACAGGCGGCCGTAACGGAATGGACCGGGGACCGCAGGTAAGGGGGTGGACCGAAGAGACACGGTCTAGGGCCAACGGCAACATAAATCCCCGGCGGTGGGGCCGGGGCTCCGTCGCGGCGGCGCATACTACCAAGCGGCAGGCGTGGCATATTTATCAGTTTTCTCGCCGTGCTAGCTGGTGACGGAGGTAGGCCGGAGCAAAGTTTGGCAGGAGGACACGGCGGGAAGTATGGTAACTACATCAGCGAAAGTGCTCAGTGACGGCATCGTCAAAATTGACGGCGGATCTCTTTTTGGGCCGGTGCCCAAGGTTGACTGGGAAACCTCCGTGGTGACCGACCGGCGAAACCGGGTTACGTTGGGCCTGAACTGTCTGCTGTTGCAGGCCGGCGGCAAGAACGTGCTGGTGGACACGGGGGTAGGCTCCAAGGACAATGACAAGGACCGGGAAAGCCTGGGCCTGGTGCCCAGCCGGCTCCTCAAGGGCCTGAAGGCGGTGGGCCTGACCCCCAAGGACATCCACGTGGTCATTCTCACCCATCTGCACTTTGACCACTGCGGCGGCTGCACGCGCATGGACCGCACGGGCAACATTGTGCCCACCTTCCCCAAGGCACGCTACTACGTGCAGCGTGCCTGCTGGGATGAGGCTTGTCAGCCCAGCGTCCGTTACTCCTCCCACTACCGGCCGGACAACTTCATGCCCATCTCGGAACGGGGCCAGCTGGAGCTGCTGGACGGAGACGCGGAGATCCTGCCGGGACTGAACGTCATCGTCACCGATGGACACGCCCGTGGACACCAGATGGTAATGTTTCGGCATGGCGGAGAGCGCATCGCTTTCTTGGGCGACCTGGTGCCCACTCCCCATCACCTGAACCCCATGGCCTTTTCGGCCTTTGACCACTCGCCGGAGCACATCCTGGAGCGCAAGCGGGAGATCCTGGGCCAGGCCCTGCGGCAGGGCTGGCTGGTGGTGTTCGCCCACGGACACAGCCAGCGGGCCGGCTACCTGGAGCGCCGGGCCGAGATGTCGGTGCTGCGCGCCGTGGACCTGTAGGGCTGGCGCGGGCCTTCCCCGGACGGCCAGACACGTAGGGGCGACGCATGCGTCGCCCCTACTCAGCTCAACGGGCCCGACGAAATGGGGCCGCTCCCTCTACGAAATCGGCTTGACAGTCCCCACCTGCCGTGGATAATGGTTGAAGTCATCGGGCAACCGCTCCCACACTACTCGACATCTCGTTGGGTATTCAGGGAGCGCTTCTGTGCCGACGGCAAACTTGGCAAAATCCCAGGAGGTGTCCATGCTCCGGTATCATCCCCAGCGTAGCCTACTAGCCCTCATCCCAATGGTCCTGGTCCTGGCTTTCCTGGTGGCTTGCGGCGCCGCCGCCACACCCACCGCTGGGCCCCAGGCCACCACCGCGGCGCCCGCGGCCACCCAAGCCCCGGGGGCGGGCGCTCCCACGGCCATGCCCAAGGCCACCGCCCTGGCCCCGGCCAAACCCGTGTCCGCCAAGAACAAGACGGTGGCGGTGATTGCCACGGAGCCTGCCAGCCTCAACCCCATACCCAGCGCCGACGCTCACGCCCGCATTTTGATGGATACCATCAACGGGTACATCGGCCACATAGACCGGGATACCCTGGCAGTGACGGCCAGCCCGTCCATCAAGAGCTGGAAGCGCACCGCCCCGGATGCCTGGGAGTACGAGCTCCGCCCCGGCGTGACCTTCCACGACGGCGAGCCATGGACCGCGGAGGGTTGGAAGACCTACGCCGAGTTCAACGGCGTCCCCAAGTTCGCCGCCACCGCTTACAACCATACTGGCGCCTACACTGTAGAGGCGGCGGGCCCCCTCACCGCCCGCATCAAGTGCGGTGTCCCCTGCCCGCTCTTCGAGCGCGCCATGAGCCTGTCCCCCACCGCATCGCCCAAGGGCCTGCGGGAGGCCCCCACTTACGAAGCGTTCCGGGGCGGCGTGGGCGTCGGTCCCTACAAGGTTCTGGAGTGGGTGCCCGGCCAGCGCCTTCGCACCGTGATTAACGACAAGTTCGTTCCGGTGGAGGGCGTCGCCGAGTTCGCCGCGCCCATGATCCAAGAGATTGAATGGCAGTGGCGCGAGGAGACCACGGTGCGCACCGCCATGGTCATGGCTGGGGAGGCCGACTGGGCCTTTCTGCTGACCCTGGACGATGCCAAAACCCTGGGCCCCGGCCGGTTTATCACCGGCGGCACCTCGGAAACCGCCATGATGCGCATGGACACCATCTTCGATCCGTGGACCTCCCAGACCAAGATGCGCCAGGCCCTGGTCCACTCCATTGATTGCGCATCCATCGTGGCCTCCCTCTTCAAGAACAGCACCACCTGCCGGGGCAACGTGGCGGCGCCGGGGGTCGTGGGCATCACCACGGCCAACATCGCGCCCTACGAGTACAACCCGGCCAGGTCCAAAGCCCTGTTGGAAGAGATTGGCTACGTCTGCGGCAAGGCCAACTCCGCCGCCAACTGCGGGGCGGAGATCAAGATAACCAGCCGGTCCGCCCGCATCGCCAGCAACACCGAGCTGATGGAGTCCATCACTACCTCCATGCGGGAGGCCGGGGTCAACGCCAAGGTCAACTTCGTGGAGACGGGCATCAGCAACACCATCCGCAACTGCGGCGTGGGCAGCAAGGATGCCACCGTCAAGGGTTACAAGGGCGCCACGGAGAACAAGCTGCCCTCGGCGTGTCCGCTGGCGCAGGTGGTGGAGCACATCGGTTTCGGCTACGAGCTATACGACTACGGCAAGGTGGTGAACCGGCACTTGAACTGCGACTCCACCCAGTCCTCGGTCTGTCTGCCGGAGAAGCAGGCGGAGTGGCAGGCGGCCACCGGACTGGAAGGCGCGGCGCGGGCCGCGGCCCTGGAGAAGATCGCCACCCAGGTCCGGGACGAGGCCTACTTCATCCCCATGTTCGACCTGTCCGCCATCTACGGGCTGAACCCCAAGCTGAAGGGGTTTGAGAAGCCCCGGTTTGACAAGCACCTCTTTGCCAACCTGTGGTGGTTCGAGAAGTAACCTCGGCCACCCGCGAGCCTTGGGAACCCGGACCAGCAGGGGCGTCCCGACCAGTCGGGACGCCCCTGCTGGGTAGTGGGTCAGTTTGATATGGCAGTGAACGTGGACTCTATCCCTCTCACCGGCGAAGGCCGGTGTCCAGGTACCCCGATGCCATCGGGGTGGTTGACATGCTCTGATGGATTCCGGCTTGCGCCGGAATGACGAAGACCTATCTGACTCACTACCCCCTGCTTTGGATACTGGCAGAACGACGGCGGCGGTATTATAATCGTCCCTGGCCCAGGGCCACCGGGCTGGAACGTGGTCTCTGTTACTGGGGCAGAAAAGTTTCGTCAAATTTGCTTAATAGTTCTTAGAAAGCTCGAATTATTTTGAGTAAATAGGGAGGGTGAGTATCCACATGGCAACCAGAGAGGAGCTCAGTCTCATGGCCCATCTGCTCCGCCGGGCCGGGTTTGGCGCCCACCCCGACGACGTGGAAGCCCGTGCCGCCCAGGGCTACGAGGCCACCGTGGAGGAGTTGCTCCACCCGGAAAATCAGGCCCCCTTTGAGGATGACCTGATCTACCGGTACGTGCCTTACTTCCGCAGCGGAACCGGCATGCCCAGCTACCAGGGCTACTGGATGCACCGCATGATCTGCACCAACCGGCCCCTGGAAGAGAAGATGACCCTCTTCTGGCACCACGTCTTCGCCACCAGCTACACCAAGCTAAACCGCAACCCCCAGGCCAACCGGCAGATTGAGACCTTCCGCCAGCACTGCCTGGGCAACTTCCGCACCATCCTCATCGAGCTGTCCAAAGACCCCGCCATGATCTTCTGGCTGGACAACAATGAGAACCGCAACGGCCGCCCCAACGAGAACTTCGGACGGGAGCTGCTGGAGCTCTTCACCATGGGCGTGGGCATGGACGGTCAGCCCAACTACAGCGAGGAGGACGTCAAGGAGTGCGCCCGGGCCTTCACCGGCTGGACGCTGGCCCCCGGCCTGCCGCGCTACCCCTACGGCGACTACCTGTGGCAGTTTGAGTACCGCCCCGACCTGCACGACGACGGAGAGAAGACCTTCCTGGGCCAGCGCGGCCGGTTCAACGGCGAGGACGTCGTGGACATCATCGTCCGCCAGCGCTCAACTGCCAGGTTCGTCTCCCGCCACCTGTACAACTACTTCGTGGCCGACGAGCCCGGCGTGCCTTCCTGGCAGAGCACTCCGCCTGCCGACGCGGACACCATCAAGGCGCTGGAGGAGGAGTATTTCCGCTCCAACTACGACCTCCGCTCCATGCTGCGGGTGCTCTTCAACTCCCGTGGGTTCAAGAAGGCCCGCTTCGCCAAGGTGAAGAGCCCGGCGGAGCTGGTGGTGGGCGTGATGCGCATGGCGGATGACTACACCGCGCCCAAGCCTGACATCCACAACATCGCCAACGCCTGCGGCTACATGGGCCAGGACCTGTACAACCCGCCCACCGTGGAGGGCTGGCACACCGGCCGGGAGTGGATTGACAGCGGCGCCCTGGTGGAGCGCATCAACTTCGCCGGCGACCAGCTGGGGGACCCCCAGAAGCCGGGCGTGCGCCGCATGGCCGACCGGCTGGCGGCCCAGGCCACGGCCTTCACCCCCGACGAGCTGGTGGACCAGTGCCTGCAGATTCTGGGGGATATCTGCCCCACCGACGCCCGCCGGGCCGACCTGGTGGAGTCGGTGCGCCGGGGCGGCGACGTGAAGGTGGGACGCACCAAGGCCCAGCGGGAGGCCTTCACCCAGCGGGTGGCCGCCCTGCTGCGCCTCATCGTGGCCGTGCCCGAGTTCCAGTTCGCTTAGGGAGCTGTCAGCTATCAGCAGTCAGCAGTCAGCTCCGCCCCAGCAGGCTGGGGAGGGGGTGACGGCTGACTGCTATTGGAGAAAACTATGACCACCGCCGTGGCGGCGCCAACCTTCAGCTACTACAAGGTTATCGGCAACCAGTCCGGGCCCCCGCGGCCGGGGTTCACCGCGCCCATCGACGTGGCCTTGGGCCCCGGCGGCCTGCTGTACGTGCTGAGCAGCTACTACGAGTACGACAACAAGGCCAAGTTTGTGGTGAAGTGCAACCTGGAGGAGGACTATCTGGGAGCCTTTGGAGCCAAGGGCACCGAGGATGAAGAGTTCACCTGGCCCAACTCCCTGGCCGTGGACCGGGCCGGCAACGTCTACATCACCGACGAGTGGCTCAACCGCGTCACCATCTTCTCCCCCGACGGAAAGTTTCTGGGCAAGTGGGGCACCTTGGGCGCCAAGAACGGGGAATGGAACCGCCCTGCCGGCATCATCTTCGACGCGGACAACAACCTGCTGGTGGCCGACAGCTTGAACCACCGCATCCAGATACTGACCCCCGACGGCCAGTACTTGGCCAAGTTCGGCAAGTTCGGCGCGGAGCCGGGGCAGTTGAACATGCCCTGGGGCATCGCGGTGGACCGCCAGGGGAACATCTACGTGGCCGATTGGCGCAACGACCGCATCCAGAAATTCTCCCCCGAGGGCCGGTTCCTGCTGGCCGTGGGCCACACTGGCCAAGGCGACGGGGAGTTCCGCCGCCCTGCCGACGTGGGCGTGGACGCCGACGGCTACATCTACGCCACCGACTGGCGCAACGATCGGGTGCAGGTGTTTGATCCCCAGGGCCGTTTCGTCACCAAGTTCCTGGGCGACTGTCCTGGCTACTCCAAGTGGGCGGTGGACCGCATGGCCTCCAACCCGGAGAATATGAAGGAGCAGCGGGAGCTGGTGAAGGACTTCACCCAGGAGCGCATCTTCTTCCAGCCCACCGGGCTGGTGGTGGACGACCAGAACCGCATACTGGTCGCGGACACCGGACGTCACCGTCTGCAGGTCTACCAGAAGCACGGCTAGCGGCGGGCAGCAAGGGAGTTCCCAACCTGTCAGGGCCGGGAGTTTGAGGGTGTCAGGCCCTGCACAAAATGTCATTCTGAGCGTAGCGAAGAATCTGGAGTGACGGGAGTAGCTGTTCTCCAGAATCTTAGATTCTTCGGCCGCTGCGCTCCCTCAGAATGACAACCAAGAGTATAGGGGCTGGCTACCAGGAGCGGACCAGGTGACAGGGATGAGGGGCGGTATGGCCCAATGGCTTGTGGAGCACCGGCTATTTTTACTTATTTTGGCAAGGAGTTGTCATAATGACCACCACTAAGAAGGACCCCATCCTGGTGGTAATTCAGCTGACCGGCGGCAACGACGGCCTGAACACGGTCATCCCCTACGGCGACCCCCTCTACTACGACAACCGGCCCACAGTGGGCGTTCCCCGGGAGCAGGTCCTGCCCATCAACAACCACCTGGGCTTCAATCCGGCCATGGGTCCCCTCAAGGACCTCTACGACCAGGGCAAAGTGGCGGTCATTCAGGGCATCGGCTACCCCAACCCCAACCGCTCCCACTTCCGCTCCATGGACATCTGGCACACCTGCGAGCCGCACAAGGTGGGTACGGAAGGCTGGCTGGGCCGGGTCATCCGCGACCTGGACCCCCGCAAGGAGAACGTGCTCACCGGCGTCAACTTCGGCCGCGGCCTGCCCCGGGCCCTGGCCGTCTCCGGCGTGCCGGTGGCCTCCGTGTCCGTCCTGGAGAGCTACGGCGTGCTCAACAGCATCACCGATGAGACGGAGCGGGGCGAGGCGCTGGACATCTTCTCCCGCATGTACGCCCCCACCTTGGGCAGCGGCGCCGTGCTGGACTACCTGGTGCAGACCGGCAATGACGTGCTGCAGGGCGCCGATATCCTCAAGGCGGCCCCCTCCAAGTACCAGACCAGTATAGAGTACGCCAGCACGGCCATCTCCAAGAACCTGCAGGGCATCGCCAAGGTGCTCACCGCCAACCTGGGCACCCGCATTTTCTACACCCAGCACGGCGGCTACGACACCCACGCCAACCAGGGGCCCTTCCACCCCAAGCTGTTGACGGAGCTGTCCCAGGCCATCAGCGACTTTCACGCCGACCTGCGAGAGCACCAGACGGCAGACAACGTGGTGATGTTCGTGTTCACCGAGTTTGGCCGCCGCGTCCACGACAACGGCTCCGGCAGCGACCACGGCTCCGGCGGCGTGGCCTTCGCCATCGGCGACCCGGTGAAGGGCGGCCTCTACAGCGAATACCCATCCCTGGCGGCGGACAAGCTGCTGGAGGGCGACCTGCACTTCAGCGTTGACTTCCGGGGCGTCCACGGCACGCTGGTGGAGAAGTGGCTGGGCCTGGACGCGGTGCCCGTGGTGGGCGGGAACTTCCCTCAACTGGACTTCGTGTAGTCCCCCACGACGGTCAGCCCGCCGCTGACCCGTAACCCGGCGACCTGATGAACCTGCCCCCAGTCTCCCCGATGCTATCGGGACGGCTGGGGGGACTTGCTTGAGGAGAGGGACTTGAGCCTGGCCGCTTACCTACGGCGTCCCAGCCAGGCCTTCTACGGCTGGCGCATGGTGGGTCTGGGGGGCTTGATCAGCTCCCTTAACAAGACCGCCGTCAACAAGGGCTTCCCGGTGTTTGTCCTGCCCATTGAGGAGGCCTTCGGCATCAGCCGGGCCAACGTTTCGCTCCTCTTCGCCCTGGCCAGGGCGGAGAGCGGGGTCGCCGGCCCCCTGGGCTGGCTGGTGGACCGGTTTGGGCCCCGCACCACCGTCTTTGTGGGCGCCCTGATGGTTAGCCTAGGGTTTATCCTGCTGGCCTTTGTGCCCAATGTCTGGATGTTTGCCCTGGTCTACATGGGCGTAATTACCATGGGGAGCAACCTGGGCTTCTCCTACTCCATCTCGACCCTGGTCAATAACTGGTTCCACCGCCAGAAGGGTATGGCGATGTCCAGTTACCAGGCTATTGACTCGTTGCTCCCCTCCTTTTTTGTGCCGGTGGTGGCGTGGTCCATTGACCGCTGGGGGTGGGAAACCACCTCCTGGGTAATTGGCATCGCCCTGCTGGTGTTAATCCTGCCGTTGACCTTCGGCATCCGCAACAGCCCAGCGAGCATGGGCCTGACCATGGATGGTGACCCGCCTTTGCCAGGACCGTCGGGGCTGGGTGAGGGTGCTGCCAAAAAGGGCCACGGCGCCGCCCGGTCTAGCCGCTCCCAGGACGAGTACTCCGTGCGCGACGCAATGCGCACTCCGTCCTTCTGGATGCTCACCACCGCCACCGCCCTGCGGCTGGTGGCCAAGAGTGCGGTGACGGTTCACATCATCCCCATCCTGGTCAGCAAAGGCATGGACAAGCAGAGCGCCGCCGGGGTATTTGGGCTGTTGCTGTTTATCAGCGTGCCCTTGTACTTGACCGTGGGATGGCTGTCGGACCGCCACCCCAAGAACCGGATGATGGCGTTGTGCTGCGCCTCCGGCACCGCGTCCTTTGCGCTGCTGGCCCTGCCCATCCAGTCGGCCTGGCCTGTCTTTGGCTTCATCATACTGGTCGCCATCGCTGATTCCAGCGCTCCCACCAACTGGGCACTACTGGGGGAGTACTTCGGGACCAAGACCTTTAGCCAGCTCCGCGGTTACGTCCAGATGGCCAACTTTCCCGGCGTGCTGCTGGCCCCGTATTTTGTGGGCCTGTGGTACGACCATTACCAGAGCTACACGCTGCCCCTGTGGGTCTTCACCGGGGTTTTCGCCCTGAGTGTGGGCGCCTTTGTGGTCACGCGCCGGCCCCGGCTGCGTGCCACGCCGGTGGCGCTGGCGGGGCGGGACGCGCAGGGTTAGGGCGGCTGAAGGTTGGTCTCCTGACGTGTACATGAGTCATCCCGGATTTTTCGGGCAGAAAGTGGGAAGGGGAAATGGGCGCAGCCAGAGAGGAAACGCCGTAGGCCCTAGGCACAAATCGCGGCGGCATAGCTTTCGTCTTTCCGGCGAAAGCCGGAATCCAACCACTTCGCCTAGACGCGGGAGATGGATGCAGAACTGTCACCCTGGGTTCCGGCCTCCGCCGGAACGACGAAGCTGACCCAAGGCGAGTTCCTGGGCACCAAACTCCGGGATGACACATGTACTGCTGCCAGGCGGCCGTGCACCCCTACGGTTGTACCGAGCCGTCCAGGAACTCCTGCAGGATGGTCTCCGCCGCAACCGCAAAGCTGATGCCCCGGGCGGGTATCGACTGGTACTCTCCCATCACCGAGGCCACGATGCCGATGACGGCCCCTCGGTGGTCCAAAATGGGGCCGCCGCTGTTGCCCAGATTGATGGCGGCGTCGGTCTGCAGCAGGGTCCGCCCCAAATCGGGCTCTCGGATCAGGCGGGACACCACGCCGGTGGTCACCGTGGCGGGACCGGGCAGGCCCAGGGGATACCCGATGACCACCGCCGCCGACCCCAGGGCTGGCGCCGCGCCCCCGGCCAGGGAGGCCCAGGAGTAGGCGCCTTTGGGGAGCTGCAGCAGGGCCAGGTCACGCTTGACGTCGGTCCGCACCACTCGGGCGGTCAGGTGTTGGCTGTCTTCCACCACCACGCTCACCTCGGCGGCGTCGCCCACCACGTGGGCGCTGGTGAGCACGGCGCCCGAGGGATCAATGACCACGCCCGACCCGGCAAAGGCCGGCCCGGTGACCCGCACCACCGTTGCCACCAACAGGGCCAGGGCCGTTGGCTCCGAACCTGGCGCCGCGGCCGGCACTGCCAACCCCGACGGGTCGCCGGCGGAGGGCGCCCGGAGCATGGCCTGTTCCACCGGCGTGCCACCGGCGTCGCGGTTGGTGATTACGCCGGCCAGGCGCGTCACAGTGGGCGCCAAGTCCTTCAGCAGGAGGACCAGCGCCAGCACGATCAACAGTCCGAACAGTTTTTGACGTATCTTCAGGGTGTTCGCCACCGGTCCACAAGGTATGTGATTCCATTGTGAGCCGGACGGCGGTTGGGGGTGAGAGTGGCACCCCAGCACTCATGTTGCGGCGACACCCCATTGGGGGAGGGGATTTTGCGGGCTGACTATCAACCTGCAAAGCCCACTTTGGGCGCAGGCCGATTGATACGGGGAATTCCGGCTAAGAGCGGTATGGACGTCTCAGCCCACATGCGATGTCCATAAGGTAGCGCAATCAGAACCAGGTAGATCAATAGCTGGACACGTTCAGAGTACCCACCATGTTGTTGCTAACCTTGTGGTATTTGCAGAAGAATTGGATGGCGCCAGCCTGAGTCGGGGTGAAGGTGACGGTCACCGTCTCCCCCTTCTCGATGTCCTTCCCGACTTTCAACGACGAGATAGTGAAGTTGTGCTCCACAGAGTCTTGGTTCTTCAAAGTGATCGTGACTTTCTCCCCCACCTTGGCGTTCAACGTTGGCGGGTCAAACGCGTTGTCCTTCGCCGTCACCTGGACTGGGGCAATCCCGCCGCTTGAGGAAGTAGGAGTTGCGCTCGTCCGGCTACTACAGCTGACGAGCAACGCGCTCAAAATCAACAGCATGATCCCGATGCCGGCAAACTTGGACTTGGGCATGTATCTCCTCCAAGTGGTCCTCTCGCCTATCGAAGGCGAGTCCCCACGATATCACGCGTACTGCCTAAAGGATATTTACGACGAGGTAGCGCCATCGGATTTAACCGGATTGAGACATGGCTTATCCGGGATTAAACGCCTGCGTCACAGCCCCAGTAGGGCCTCCAGGTTTTTCCACAAGATGGCATCCTTCTCGGCTTGGGTGAGGCTGTTCAGTCCCTGCACCCAGGCCACCGGCGAGGGGTCCCACCCCACGTAGGGCCAGTCGCTGCCCAGCACCACCCGGTCGGCGCCCACCGAGTCAATGAGGAACCGCAGGGCCGGCTCGCTCATGGTGATGCAGTCGTAGTAGAGGCGGCGCTGGTACCGGCTGGGCGGCTGCAGGATGTGGGTGCGGGCCTCGGGGCGCACCTGCCAGCCCCGGTCCAGGCGGCCCATGCCGTAGCACGCCGGCCCGCCGCCGTGGGCGATGCACACCTTAAGGTTGGGGCAGCGGTCCAGCACCCCGCCGGAGATCAGTGCGGCGGTCACCAGGGTGTCCTCCACGATGACCCCCAGGCTGTTGCTCAGGGCGTAGCGGTTGATGAACCGGGTCAGGAAGTTGTTGTTGGGCTGGGGATGGTAGAACAGCAGGGCGCCCATCTGCTCCGCCGCCTGGAACAGGGGCAGGAACTCGGGCTCGTCCCAGCTTTTGCCGTTGACCACCGTGTCCAGCTCCGCGCCGCGGAGGCCCAGCACCTGCACCGCCCGTTCCAGCTCCGCCACCGCCGCCGGCACGTCCTGCATGGGCAGCGTGGCCAGCCCGGCAAAGCGGTGGGGCCACTGGTGGGTCATGCCGGCGATCTCGTCGTTCACCTCCCGCGCCAGCTGGCGGCCCTGGGGGGCGGGCAGATGGTAGCCCACCAGGGGGAGGGCGATGGACACCACCTGCAGGTCCACCCCCTGGGCGTCCATGTCCTGCAGGCGCTGCTCCGGGGTGAACCGCAGCTTGGGCGAGGAGATGGGGTCCCTCCAGCCCTGGTTCACCGTGAAGCCCGGCGTTCCCGCCTCGGTCTTGACCCCGTACCACTCCTTGCCTTGGTTGACGGTGTGCCAGAAGCACTGGGGCATCAGGTGGGTGTGAACGTCAATGGTGCGCAACGGCGGCCTCCCTCAAAAGGTGTGACGACTCCCTCCCCTTACCAAGGGGAGGTTAGGAGGGGGTCGGTCCCTATTGCGGGGCACGGACCACCCCCTCTGTGTCTCCCCCCTTGCCAAGGGGGAGAGATTGGCCTCCCGGAAGTCCTGTCACAGCCCCAGCAGCGACTCCAGGTTTTTGTAGAGGATGGCTTCCTTCTCCTCCGGGGTGAGGCTCGCCATGCCCAGCACCCAGGACACCGGCCAGTCCAGGCACATGTCGGCGGGCCAGTCGGTGCCCAGCACCACCCGGTCCACCCCCACGGAGTCGATGAGGAACCGCAGCGCCCGCTCGTCGTAGACAATGCAGTCGTAGTAGAACCGCCCCAGGTAGCTGCTGGGCGGCTTGGTGGCGCGGCCCCGGGCGTCGGGGCGCACGTGCCAGCCCCGGTCGATGCGGCCAACGGCGTAGCAGGTGTACCCGCCGCCGTGGGCCAGGCACACCTTCAGGTTGGGGCAGGCGTCCATCACCCCGCCCAGCACCAGGGCGGCGAAGGTCACCGTCCGGTCCACTAGGTTGCCGATGGTATTGGGCTGGTGGTAGCGGTCGGCCCTGCCCTTGACCGAGGTGTCGCCGCCCAGCTGGTGGATGAAGATCACCGCGCCCAGCTGCTCCGCCGCCTTCCAGAAGGGCAGAAACTCCGGCTCGTCGTAGGTGCGGCCCCGCACCTTGTCGTCAATCATGGCCCCCTTGAGCCCCAGCTGGGTCACCGCCCGCTCCAGCTCACCGATGGCCGCCTGCACGTCCTGCATGGGCAGGGTGGCGAAGCCGGCCAGGCGGGCGGGATAGTCCAGGGTCATCTGGCGGACCTCGTCGTTGCACTCCCGGGCGATGGCCGTGGCGACCTGGGGCTCCCGGTGGTACTGGTAGAAAGCGGCGGCGGTGGACACCACCTGGACATCCACGCCCAGGGAGTTCATGTCGGCGATGCGCTGCTCCGGCGTCCAGGCGTTGCGGGGGTTGCCGGCGGCCTCGCCGGACTTCACCCCATGCCAGTCCCGGCCGGCGGCGGCGGCCTTGACGAAAGCCTGGGGCGTGGCATGGGCGTGGATGTCAATGCTGCGCATGGCGGGTCTCCTGCCGGTTGTGGCTTCAGGTGTCGAGGAAGCGCGTCCACCAGGGTGCCCGGAATGAAGAAGAGATGTGAACAACCTTCAATGCCGGTTGCCACCGGCGCCACCGGGAATGAAACCATGTCTCCTCTCCCCTTGTGGGAGAGGATTAAGGTGAGGGGTATCACCCTCACCCCAACCCTCTCCCATCGAGGGAGAGGGAGCTATTGGCCTTGCAGTGGCTCCCTCCGCCTACCTCCGCCCACTGCGGCGCACGAACTTGTCCACGCTCTTGGCCCCGGTGAGGGCCAGGTAGACGTTGCTCTTGGAGTCGGCCCAAAGCCCGTGGGCCGGGCGGCACTCCCAGGAGGCGATCACCCCCCCCTGGCGGTTCCGGACGCTGACCCGGGGCTTGGACCCCTTCAACGACGACTCCGCCACGAAGAAGTTGCCTTCCTTGCCCTCGGAAATGTCGTTGGGCCGGGCCATGTCGGTCCACATTGTGACGAACTCCCCGTCGCCGGTGAACACCTGAATTCGGCTGTTCTCCCGGTCGCAGACGTAGAGCAGGCTCTCCTGGTCCACCAGGATGCTGTGGGGCAGGTGGAACTGGCCGGGGCCTCCCTTGCCGGGCGTGCCCCAGGAGGCCATGAGCTGGCCGTCGGCGGTGAACCGGTGGATCCGGGCGTTGCGGTACCCGTCGGAGACGTAAAGGTCCCCATTGGGCGCGGGGTACATCTCCGTGGGGAAGTTGAACGGGCCTGAGGCCCGGGGACACAGGTCGCCCGCCTTCTCGCACCCGGTGTCCGAGTGGACGCCCCGCTGGCCCAGAATCTGGAGCGGCTTGCCGTCCAGGGTGTACTTGAGGCACACCGAGTCTTCCCGGTCGGTGAGATAGACCAGGTCGTCAACGATGTTGAACCCGTGGGGCAGGGTGATGGCGGCATTGCCCCAGGCGCCGATGTAGTTGCCATCCGGGTCGAAGATCACGATGGGTGGATCCTTGCGCTGGAACACGTACACATTGTCCTTTGAGTCCGTGGCCAGGGAGCTGACCGTGCCGAAGGTCTCGCCTTCGGGTAGCTTGGCCCAGTCCTGAATTTCCGTGTAGGTGTACTGTCCGCTGCCTACGGTGGTGGTCATGGTGCGATTACCTCCATGCTGAATTGGGGTCAGGGGTTCCAGGGCGCACCTGGTGAAGAGTAAGAGCCTCCAAAAAGGAAAGGTGCGTGGAAGTCGGTTTCTCCCCCGTTTACCTCCGCCCGCTGCGGCGCACGAACTTGTCCACGCCGCCGGGGTTGCTCAACCCCACGTAGATATCCCCGTGGGAGTCCACCCAGCTGCCGTGACCGGGCCCGCGGCAGTTGAACCGGGACAGCACGTTGCCCTCCCGGTCTAGCACGCTCACTCGCGCGGAGGAGTTCTTCACCGACCCCTCGCTGACCACCAAGGAGCCCTCGGGGTCCACGGAGATGTCCATGGGCCGCTGGATGTCGGTCCAGGTGCTGACGTGCTCGCCCTCGGTGGTGAACACCTGGAGGCGGTGGTTCTCCCGGTCGCAGACGTAGAGCAGCCCCTCGTGCAGCACCAGGCTGTGGGGCAGGTGGAACTCGCCCCGGCCGGTCTTGCCCGGCTGCCCCCAGGAGTACTTCAGGTGGCCCTCGGGGTCAAACCGGTGCACCCGGGCGTTGCGGTAGCCGTCGGACACGAACAGGTCGCCCGAGGGATGGGGGACCATCTCGGTGGGGTAGTTGAAGGGGCCGGCGGCCCGGGGACACAGGTCGCCCGCCTTCTCGCAGCCGGTGTCCGAGTGCACCCCGTGCTTGCCCAGCATCTGCAGGGGCTTGCCGTCCAGGGTGTACACCAGGCACACCGAGCTGTCCCGGTCGGTGAGGTAAACGATGTCGTTCTGAATGTAGATGCCGTGGGCGAACTGGAAGGCCCCGTTGCCCCAGGAGCCCTGGTAGTTGCCCTCGCGGTCGAAGATGACGATGGGCGGCTCCTTGCGCTGGAAAGCGTAGACCCGGTCCTGGGAGTCGCAGGCCATGGCGCTGACCATGGCGAAGGACTCCCCGGCCGGGAGCTTGGCCCAGTCCTGGACCTCGGTATAAGTGTACTTGCCCTTGCCTACGGTGGTGGTCATGGGGACGTTACCTCCTTGCCCTAACTTACTTGGTGGTTCCCTGTAGCTCGCCTATGCTGGGAGGAGTCGTTATGCCGTGCCGGCTTTGCCTGCGGGCGCGGCCCCGGCGGGCGCCTCCCCCACATAGTGGGGCATCACCTCCGACACGAAGAGCTCCAGGGAGCGCATGGCCTGCTGGTGGGTGAGGCTGCCCCACTGGAAGGAGCAGACGAAGTAGTTGGCGCCGGTCTTGAGGTACTCGTCAACGTACCGGCGGGTGGACTCGGGCGACCCCGCCACCACGCCGAAGCCGGCGCCCTGGCCCTCGCCGCCTAGGCCGCCGGGGGCCTGCCGCCGCTGCTGCTCCTCCGCGGTGCGTTCGCTGAGGGACCAGTACAGGTCCCGGCGGGCCTCCCGTTCTGGGGCGGCCTTGGGGCGCATGCGCTCGTTGGGCACCAGGAACTGGGTCAGGCCGCGCTTCTCCGCCTCCAAGCGACGGGGGGCGCTCAGGTTCCACTTGTAGTGCTCCCAGGCCGGTGTGGCCAGGGCCAGCGCCGCCTCATCGTTCTCCGCCAGCACCATATGGTGCACCAGGCCGATCTTGGGCATGGTGTTCTGCACGGTGCGGGAGTCCGGCCCGTGGTGCTGCGCCCACAGCTCCCGGTAGCGCCGGACGTTGGCCTCAAAGCTGTCTAGCGACCCCACGATGATGGTGTTCATGCCGTCCACGGCGGCGGTCTCCACGTTGCGCATGTACCAGAAGGGCGGATAGGGCTGCTGGATGGGGCGCAGCCGCATGGGGAGCCGGTCGAAGCTGTAGAACTGCCCGTGGTAGGTCAGCTCGTCGTGGCTTAGCCCCTGCAGAACAATCTCCAGGGTCTCCCGGTACCGGGTGTAGTTGGTCTCCACGTCGGAGTCCTGGCCCCAGAAGTGGGCCTCCAGCACGCCGCCCCGGCCTACGCCGATCTCCATGCGCCCGCCGCTCAGGTTGTCCAACATGCAGATCTCTTCGATGAGCCGCAGGGGGTGGTGCAGGGGGAGCACGTAGATGCAGGGGGCCAGCCGCAAAGTTTTGGTGTGCTCCGCGGCGGCGGCCAGGAACACGTTCTGCGAGGGCGCCAGGCTATGCACCGCGGGGGTGTGGTGCTCCGCCAGATGATAGGCGTAGAAGCCCGCCCGGTCGTATTGTTCAACGATCTGCAGGCGTTGGTCATACAGATCGGATATGGAGCGTTCGCCACGATCGAGATGATCGAACACTCCGAACTGCAAACTACCCGTGCTGTTC
>JBGPJN010000036.1:0-16851 GCA_041485445.1 Dehalococcoidia bacterium | reverse complement strand
GGCCCACGTTATTATGGCGGGCGCCTTGGCGTGGGTCTACTCGAAGGGGGTGTCGGCAACACCGTGGTTCCCCCAGGGCTTGCGTTTCGGCGTTGCGGTGGCGCTGCTGACGGCGGTGCCCACCTACCTGATCTACTACGCGGTGCAGCCCCTGCCGGGAATGCTGGTGGTCAAGCAGGTGGTCCTCGGGCTCGCTTCTGGTGGTGCTGCTGAGCGTGCTGGCGGCCTTCCTGAACAAGCCGGCGCCGGTAAAGGTGGCGGGCCAGCCAGCTCCTTAGCGGCGTTCCAAGCACCGCCTCGGCTCGCCGGGGCGCTGGCAGCTCCCAGGGCACAGTATGGCGACCCGCCCAGTCCCAAAAGTGAGGGCCCGCTTCGGCTCACCGGTACGGGCCCGTTGGTTGCACCGCTGTTAAGCGACGCCCGCCTCAGTCGTTGGCGGGCTGGTCCGGCATATTTCTGAGGATGTCCGCCAGAGTCTTGTCCAGCGACGGGGTCAGGTCCACCGGCTCCACAAAGGGCACGAAGTTGTAGTCCTGGCGCACGCGCTCAACTATCTCCTTGGCGCCGGGGTTGGAGCTGGCAATGCGCTCCAGGGTCTCCAACAGCGTGCGGGAGTCGTTCTCCCCCAACGTGCTCAGCTCCGAGAGGTCAATGTTGAGCTTGAACATGGCCTTCAGGCGGCGCATGATGTCGTAAAAGGCCCGGTGGTCACGGGAGATGCCCACCTGCTCACTGCTGGCCGTAACGAAGGGGTACATGGGCACCATGGCGCCCAGGCGGAACATCGCCACGTCCGGATACTCAAAGTGGGCCAGGGTGACCAGGGCCATGCCGATGGTGGGGCCCTGCCGGCCTTCGCTGCCGTAGCTGGAGAAGCGGAGACCGTACCGCTCCAGAGTTTCGCGCATCCCCGCCTGGCTGTATACGCAGCTAATGCGCCGCTCCATGTCCGGTGGTGCGGGGCCATTCACTCCCTCCACCGCCACCGTCTGAGTAATGCCCAACTCCCGCACTGCTTCAAAGAAGGCCTGGCCGTAGATGTCCAGGCGGTACCAGGGCTCCTCGCCCAGGAACACGATGAGGCCGCCGCCGGCATCGTAGAAGTTGTTGTCCCGGGACATGTCGGTGCGGGGCAGGCCGTCCTGGTAGGACACCTGCGGCCGGTAGATGTCGTGGGTGCCGGCCACCTGGAAGGGGTAACAGAGGGTGGCCACCTCTCGGGTCATCTGCCCGATCTTCCGGGCGCCCATCTTCTCAACAAGGTATCTCGGCAGCCGTCCCGAGATGGCGCCGCCGTTGGACCACTGCCGGCGCCATCCGGCAATCATGTGCCTGGCCTCCGGCTTCTCGTTGAAGCTGACTAACGGGTCTGCCATTCAGATCACCTCACGTTCACGCTGTGTGACCGTGCCAAAACCGTTCGGGCCGGCATCGGCGGATTGAACGGTCCGACTTGGGGGAAACGGACCAACCACTGAGCAGCGACCGGATGCCTTCGCCGGCATCCCCGAAGCTGCTCCTGAGCCGGCCCTGGCATGCCGCCATTTCGGAACATCCCGGCGTGAAAACTGCATTGGTACTAGTGTAGCAGGGTGGTGGCGTTGATGATATGGCAGAGTTTCACCGGAAGTTGACGGGTTCTGCCGATAAGCTAGTTCCTGGAGATTGCGGAGGCCATGCCGCCGGTCTGCTCGTTGACCAGGAAGGAGGCCCGGTCCTGTCCGTGGGTACTCTCCAGATCAGCGTCAAACCGCTGGCCGCCAAAGTCGCCCGGCATCTCGTACTTCTGCTCCGTGCACAGCCGGCCGGCAAACGTGGCGCCGCGCACCATGCGGAGATCCTCTCCCTGGAGGTACATCTGCACCGCCTGAAGCATCAAGTTCCGCAAGTAGTCCATGGGCACATGGGAGGTGGTGCGGAGAAACAGGTAGCTCCAGCGGACACCCAGGTGTTCAAGCATGGCCGGTTGCCGAAGCCCATCGCCCCACCTTCCCGACGGTGTCCCCGCCGTTGGGCTGGGGATGGAGATGAGGCAGGGGGAATCCCTCTGTTGAGGGACCACCCCCCTGCTCCTGGTCGTCCGGCGCGGGAGGAACGCCTCCCGCGCGCCACCCCACCCACGGTGGAGATGGGGGATTGGCACCGGCGGTTACCTCCGGGTGGTTCCTGCGGCGGCACGGGCGCCGCGGGCCCCGGCCGCGCCGTTGATGGCGCTGGCCTGAAGGTTCTGGTTGAAGAAGGCGATGACCTTGCCCCAGGCATCCGTGGCCGCTTCCTGCCGGTAGCTGGCCCGGTCCACGGCGAAGATGCCGTGACCCGCCTTGTCATACCGGTGGAACTCGTACTTCTTGCCCAGCTTCTTCAGCACCGCCTCGTGGGCGTCCACCTCGGCGGCGGTGGGCCGCTGGTCCTCGTTGCCGAAGATCCCCAGCAGCGGGCACTTCAGGTCCTTGGCGTAATCAATGGGGGCCACGGGCTGCGCGGCGTTAAGCTCGCCGGCGCGGGCGATGACGCCGCCGCCCCAGCAGTCCACCGCGGCGTCCACCGTGGGGATGCGGCACGCCACCAGGAAGGTCTGGCGTCCGCCGGAGCAGAAGCCGATGACCCCCACTTTGCCGTTGGCGTAGGACAGGGAGCGCAGATAGTTCATCGCGCCCTGCACGTCGCCCACCGAGCGGTCGTCGGGCATTCCGCCCTGGTCGCGGACATAGGCGCTCAGCTTGGCGTGGTCGGAGCCAAACCCGGTCTCCTGGCGCTGCCGGTAGTGCATGTCCGGCGAGATGGTGGCAATGCCGTTGAAGGCCAGCTTGCGGGCCATCTCCTTGGAAGCATCGTCCCAGCCCGGCATGTGATGGATCAGCACCACCGACGGGTAGGGCCCTGGGCCCAAGGGGCGGGCCAGGTAGGCATCAATTTCGTCACCGTTGTGCCCCTTGATTCGGACGGTTTCCGCCAACATTCCCTCGTACATACCTTGTTCCTCCTGCTGGAAACATAAGCCGCTGCCGCTTGCCTCAGCCGAGCCAGCGCCTTTGGGTGAAGGCTACCACCGGTGTCCAGGGGTGTCAACAGGGTCGTCGCCTTGACGCCACTGGCCCTGGGCCATACACTCCCAGCCATCGGGAACCTTAGCTGGAGGTACGGCTTATGACTGCCACCATCTCCACCATAGTGCTGCACCCCGCCGCGGAGGATGTGGCCCAGCAGCAGCGCCTGGCTCCCCGCCTGGACGCGCTGCAGGGCGCCACCGTGGCGCTGGTGGACAACTGCAAGCGCAACTCCGACGTCTACCTGCACGAGCTGGGCCGATTGCTGCAAGAGCAGTACGGCGTGGCCCGGCTGGTCAACTACCGCAAGGACAGCCAGAGCCTGCCCACGCCCCCGGAGGTGATGGACCGGCTGGCCGCCCAGTGCGACGCCATCATTCACGCCGTGGCGGATTGAGGGTCCTGCACAGCGTGGGGTCTCCACGACGGAATTGAGTACGAGAAGCGGGGCCGCGCGGCGGTGACGGTCATCACCCATGCCTTCATCCGGGCCGCCCAGAACCGGGCGCGGGCGCTGGGCCTGACCGAGCACCCTGTGGTGGTCATTGAACACCCCATCGCCAGCAAGAACCGGGAGCAGATAATCCAGCTTGCGCGCGGGAGTGTGGATCAGGTGGCCCAGGGGCTGCTGGCAGCTGCGGGAGGCACGGGCAATGGATAACCGGGCTACCTCGGCTCCCTCGCCCCGGCGCGGCCCGGCGACAACGCCTGCCCCAGTCCCGCCCCGGCGAGCCAGCCGCCTGAGCGTTTCCGGCTCAGTGCGGGACATCAACGACTACTACTATCAGCAGGGCTGGACCGACGGTCTGCCCATCATCCCGCCCACCGAGGACCTGGTGCTGGAGATGCTGGAGTCGTCCCCCATGAAGGCGGAGCAGGTGCTGGGCCGGCTGCCGCCCCTCAACGGCACGGTCACGGTGGAGAAGGTGGCGGTGAACTCGGTGATGGCCGGCTGCCAGCCCGGCTACTTCCCAGTGGTGCTGGCGGCGGTGAAGGCGGTGCTGCAACCCCAGTTCAACGCCGGGGGCATCACCACCACCACCGGGGGCGCGGCGCCGGTGCTCATGGTCAGCGGGCCCATCGCCCAGCGGCTGGGCATCAACAGCGGCACCGCGGTCTTCGGCTCCGGGCACCAGGCCAACGCGACGATCGGCCGGGCGCTGCGATTGACCATGCGCAACCTGGGCGGCGCGGTGGCGGAGACCATGGAGAAGTCCACCCACGGCTGGCCGGGCAAGTACACTATGTGCTTCGCGGAGAACCAGCCGCGCTGCCCCTGGGAGCCGCTGCACGTGGCCCTGGGCTATCCCGCCGAGGCCAGCATCGTCATTGTGGTGGCGGCCCGGGGCATTCACACCCTGGTGGAGTCCAGCCAGGAGACCGGCCAGGGGGCGCTGGAGACCCTGGTGGCCTCCATGACCGCCGGGGGCATCTCCGGCTACTACTTCCAGGCTAGGGGCGCATCGCCGGTGGTGGTGCTGGGGCCGGAGCACGCCGCGGAGATTGCCGCGTCGGGTTATAGCCGCCAGGACGTGGTGCAGTACCTGTTCGAGCGCGTGCGCTTGCCCAAGGGGGTAATCAAGGAACGAGGGCACTACGGCGCGCGCTCCTGGCCCGCCGAGTACGAGACCGCGCCCGACGACTTCATGGTGCCCCTGGTGGTTGACCCAGGCAAGTTTCTGGTGGTGGTGGCTGGCGGCGATGGCCGGCACAGCTCCTGGTTCCCGGCCTGGTCCGCCACCCAGCGGGCGGTGGAGGTGGTGGAGGAGTGAGGATTCCCCCAACCTAATCCTCCCCCTGATATGGGGAGAGCGTCCGTTCCTTCCCACTGTCAGGGGGAAGGGCAGGATGGGGGTCGTTCCACCAAATTCCAACCCCAGGTGACCCGGGCCAACACCAACGCCCCCGCCATCACGATCGGCGAGCGGGTGGCCGATTGGGTTAAGAAGGGGAAGTAGAGGGACACCCCAACTTCTCACTCCCAGAGGAGCAGCAAGCTGGGGTGAATCGTAAAGCGGTAAAAGGAAAAGGGGGTCGGCGATGCTGAACTTAGCCTTAGAGCACGCTTCTCCTAAGACCCGCGCGAAACGGGTGCCGATCACATGGCCGATTGTGTTGGCGGTGCTTGTTGCGTCAGCTTGTGCACCGGGGTCTTCTGCTACGCCCACCCCGGCGAAGGATCCGGCACTAGAGAAGTACGTCACGGAGGCGCGGGCTTTCTCCTCGGCGCATTCCGAAACTCTTTCTGAACTTACTTCGGCAATAGAGCGGCTGGCTTCAGAGAGCGTCAAGAAGCCCGAACTTGGGAGGGGCATAATTTTGCCGAACCCAGACACAGGGGGAAGAATGAGATTTAGAGTTAACCAAGGTGGTATGTCCGACCAGGAGTTTTCTGATGCCATGCGGCAGTGGTGGACTTTGTCGCCAGAGTTGAAAGAAATGCTAAGGAGTGAGCAAGAGACACTGGTCGATCTACACCTTCGTGTGAAGCGCGACCAGGTGATGCTTCTGCAAATCGTACCTCCGGTGGGCACGCCTACCGATTTTCACCAGATGGCAATGTTCACCCTGGACCAAGAGACAGCCACGCTCCTATCTCTGCTAAATTTCTACTCCTCACCAGAGTTGCGACAAAAGGATCACCAGGAGGATGGCAAGTTCTCTGAGTTTCCCGCCCAATATGCGGGAGCTCAAGCTCAATTGGCGAGAGCAAGAGAACATTGGAGCATCGCTGGCACAGTTCTCTCCCAATTATCCGTTAGAGATGGGGTGCCCTAATGAAGCCACTCAGGCAGCGTGCACCTTTGGAAGGAAAGTAACATGGACATCGGCATCGGCCTGGACGCCGGGCTAAACCTTACCTGGGATGACCAGGACTATCTGTCCCAGGAGGCGGCGCGGCTGGGCTACACCAGCATCTGGATTACTGAGGGCGCCGGCCAGGACTCCTTCCAGGTCTGCGCTCGCCGCTGGGCCGCCAGCCGTCAGGTGGTCCCCGAGGGCCTGGCTACCGGCATCGCCGTGTCTCCGGTGTTGTACCGCAGCCCGGTGGCCTTCGCCATGAGCGGCGGCACTCTCAGCGACCTGACCGGCGGGCGGTTCATCATGGGCATCGGCTCGGGCACGGTGTACCGCCCCCTCACGCGTCAGGCCATGGGCATGTCCCGCACCTCCGCGCTGGCAATAATGCGGGACTACCTGATTACCACTCGCCAGTTGCTGGCGGGCCAGCAGGTGGACTACGAGGGCGAGGTGGTGACCCTGCGGGGGATCAAGCTGGCCATCAGCCCGCCGCCGCGCACGCCGGTGTATCTGGGCGCCCTGGGGCCGGAGATGCTGCGCCTGGCCGGCGAGCTGGCCGACGGCGCCTGCCTCAACTGGTGCAACCCGGAGCAGATCGCCTGGAGCCGGGAGCGCATGGCGGAAGGTGCGGCGCGGGCGGGCCGCGACCCGGCGGAGGTGAAGGCGGTGGAGTACATCCGGATGTGCGTGGACGACGATGCGGCGCTGGCCCGCCGGGCCTACGCCCGCGCCACCATGCACTACGCCCTGGGGGCCACCGTGCCCAACGCGCGGGAGCGGCGTCAGGGCTACCGCGCCCACTTTGAGCGCATGGGCCACGCTGAGAAGCTGGCCATGCTGGACCGCATGCGCACCGATGGCGCTCCCGCCGCCAAGGTGGCGGAGTCCTGCTCTGCGGACCTGCTCCAGGACGTGGGCTACTACGGCCCGGCATCGGGGGCGGCGGCGGCCTTCCGCCGCCTGTCCCAGGGGCTGGACACGGCCATCGTGCGGGTGGTGGCGGCCCGGCCGGGGCTGGACTCGGTGCTGGCGGTGATGCGGGCCTGCAAACCGGAGCTGGTGCGGCAGGTGGGTTGAATCAGGTTAAACAGGCTTGAACACGAGACGGTATGGCCATAGAGACCTTAATCGAAAACCTATCTGGTCTCGACGATTCAGTCGGCAATTGCGTGGAAAGAAAGTACCTAATGCCAGCGCTTGCGCTGCTTTACGTCGGAATCGATGTTGTGGCCTCTCTGGAGCGCCAGCCCTCGGAGGGCACCAGGGCGTCCTTCACTCGTTGGGCGGAGCGGTACCTCCTGCCTGCTAGGCCATTGGGCTGTACAGCCCATGACCTGTATGCCGCAAGATGTGCCATCCTTCATACATTCACGGCCGACTCCGACTCGTCGCGACAGGGCCAGGCTCAGAAAATTTACTACCCCTGGGGTAACGCGTCGCCAGGCTCTCTCCGCAAAGCGGTGAACCAAATGGGCAGGAAGGACATCATCGTGTTACATTTGGACGATTTCAGGCAAGCTTTCCGCGATGCCACAGCAGCTTGGCTCGATGAGGTCGTCAGAGACTCAGTGCGTCTTAACCATGTCGAAGCTGTGAGCAGCGCCTGGTTCGTAAACATGCCGACGGTGCTTATCGAAGATTTCTTGCAGCCATAGAGTCGCGCTGGCCATCATTTGCCTAAAGCCAACGGGCGCGATGTCAGGGAACCGCATTGCCGAGGCGCGCGGCTGAGGCCCGCCGTTCGCTAGACGGTAAATGGTCATATGTTGTTTGAGAAGGAGGCCACCCCATGCCACCAAGAGACCTGAAAAGCTTCTGGCAGCGCACCACCGAGGAGCTGGCCCGCACCAAGCCCAACGCCACCCTGGAGGAGGCGCCGGAGCAGAGCGGCCGGGAGTACATCACCTCCCAGGTGACCCTGGACAGCTTCCAGGGCCGCCGCCTGCGGGCCTGGTACTCGGTGCCCAAGGACGCTCCCGCCGGGCGGGGCTTCCCCGCCGTGCTGGCGGTGCCCGGCTACGGCGGCGACAAGCCCATCCCCGCCAACCTGGTGATGGCCGGCTACGCGGTGCTCACCCTGTACCCCCGCGGCCAGGGGGAGAGCCGCAAAGAGTGGGAGCTGGAGCAGGGCACCAAGCTGACCTACCACCTCACTGACAAGGAGCAGTACTACTACCGGGGCGCCTACATGGACTGCCTGCGGGGGCTGGACTTCCTGTCCGCCCGGCCGGAGGTGGACCCGGCCCGGCTGGGCATGTGGAGCCGCAGCCAGGGCGGCGGGTTCACCCTGGCCACCGCCGCCCTGGACCCAAGGCTGAAGGTGGCGGTGGCGGAGGAGCCGTTCCTGTGCAACTTCCCGGTGTCTGTGGGCGTCACCACCAGCCCCTATCGGGAGCTGCACGACCACCTGGCCCAGCACCCGGCGCAGCGCCAGGCGGTGCTGGACACCCTGGCCTACTTCGACCCCCTGAACTTGGTGGCCGGCATTCAGTGCCCCACACTGGTGAACATCGGCATGAAGGACGAGACCTGCCCCTACCGCACCATCATGCCGGTGTTTGAGCAGATCACCGCCGTCAAAGGGCTGCACGTCTACCCGGAGCTGACCCACTCCTCCTGCACCGACTTCAACGCCCACGCCATGAGCTGGCTGCGCCGCTACATCGGGGGCTAGGCGAAAATGGCCCCCTCTCCCTCGATGGGAGAGGGTTAGGGTGTGGGTGATGCACCCCGCCATCTCCGCAACCGTAGTATCATGGGGACGGAACTCCCAGCAACGTGGAGGTGGCCCATGCCCGCACGCACCGGCGCCGAGTATCTAGCCGGCCTCCGGGAACAGCCCCGGGAGGTCCACCTGGCCGGGCAGCGGGTGGCCGACGTGACCACCTTCCCCGGACTGGCCCGGGGAGCCCGCTCGGTGGCCGCCCTGTACGACATGCAGCACGACCCGGCGCTGCGGGACCAGATGACCTATTCCTCCGATACCACCGGGCAGGCGGTGGGCCTCTCCTTCCTCACCCCCAGGAGCCGGGAGGACCTGGCCCGCCGCCGGGTGATGATGTCCCACTGGGCCCGTACCAGCTACGGCATGATGGGCCGCACCCCCGACTTCCTCAACGTGAGCATCATGGCCATGGGCGCCGCCGGGGACTACTTCGCCCGCAACCGGCCCGAGTTCAAGACCAACATCGTCAACTACTACCACCACGTCCGCGAGCATGACCTCACCCTGACCCACACCCTGGTGAACCTGCAGCGCAACCGCCGGCCCGCCGCCGCCGGCACCACCATCAGCACCGACGTGGCCCTGGCGGTGGTGCGGGAGACCGATGCCGGCATCGTGGTGCGGGGGCCGCGGGTGCTGGCCACCCTGGGACCCCTTGCCGACGAGATTGCCGTTTACCCGGTGCGCAACTCCCAGCTGGCCAATGCCGAGGACGCCTGGCGCTACGCCTTCGCCTTCGCCATCCCCTGCGGCACGCCGGGACTGAAGTTCCTCTGCCGGGAGAGCTTTGACCTGGGCCGCTCCACCTTCGACCATCCTCTGGGGTCCCGCTTTGAGGAGATGGATGCCATCGTCTTCTTCGACGACGTGCTGGTGCCCTGGGAGCGGGTGTTCCTCTACGGCGACGTGGAGCTGGCCAACGGTCTCAGCTATGCCACCAACCAGTACTACCACTCGGGCCATCAGGTGGTGACCAAGAACGTGGCCAAGTGTGAGTTTGTCCTGGGCCTGGCCGCGCTGGTGGTGCGCACACTGGGCTCTGAGACCATCCCCCACGTGCACGCCCTGATGGCCGAGCTGATTGAGGGGCTGGAGACCATGAAGGCTCTGCTGCTGGCCGCCGAGGCCAACGCCGCCCTGGACCAGTGGGGCGTCATGTGTCCCGCCCGCGCCCCCATCACCGTGGCCCGCAACCTGTTCATCCGCCTGTATCCCCGCATGGCGGAGATCATCCAGCTCCTGGGCTCCAGCAGCCTGATGGCCCTGCCGGCGGAGGCAGACCTGGAGGGGCCCCTGGCGCAGCACATTGAGCAGTACCTGGACACCGATACCGCCAGCGCGCGGGAGCGGGTGCAGCTTTTCCACCTGGCCTGGGACCTGGCCTGCAGCGCCTTTGGGGCGCGCCAGGTGCTGTACGAGCGCTACTTCCAGGGCGACTGGACCCGCAACGCCACCATCCTCTACAACAACTACGACACCGCGCCCTTGGCGCAGCAGGTGCGGGAGTTCCTGGCGCGCGGGTAGAAGGTGCGGGACTCCCTTCTCCCCTTACCAAGGGGGAGACCAAGAGGGGGTGGTCTCCCTCCCGCGAAGGGGGCAGACATCCCTCGCCACCGCCGCCCAGAACCCAACGGCTTCCCCGGTGCCGCGGCCTTGCGTCTCCGCTCCCCCTAGAGGTAGACTATATATAGGGAGCCTCTGCCCTCCGATAATCGACCCCACCGGCTGGTCACCGGAACTACTTCCCCGCCCGGATGCCGGAGTGTCCCGTTGCCTTAGCGTTCACCATAGCGAAGCGTGCAGCATGAGCGATCTAGACGAAATCAAGGGCCGCGTGGACATTCTGGAACTGGTCTCCAGCTACATCCCCCTGCAAAAGTCCGGGCGCAGCTACAAGGCCAACTGCCCGTTCCACCAGGAAAAGACGCCCTCCTTCTTTGTGTTTCCCGACCGCCAGTCGTGGCGGTGCTTTGGCGCCTGCGCCACCGGCGGGGACGTGTTCTCCTTCGTTATGCGCGCCGACAACCTGGAGTTCCCCGAAGCCCTGCGTCGCCTGGCCCAGCGGGCCGGCGTGGCCCTGGCCAGCGGGGGACGCCGGGGGGAGCAGCAGTCCCTGTATCAGATTAACGAGGCCGCCCGGCGCGTGTTCCAGTCCCGGCTCCTCGGGCCTCAGGGGGCCGGCGCGCGGGCCTACCTGGTTCAGCGGGGGCTGACCCCGGAGACCATGGAGAAGTTCGAGCTGGGCCTCAGCCCCGTGGACGGCCAGTCCCTCCGCCAGCAGCTGGTGCAGGAGGGATTCGCGCCGGAGCAGTTGGTGCTGGCCGGGTTGGTGCGCCAAAATGAGCAGGGGCAACACCGGGACCTGTTCCGGGGCCGGCTGATCATCCCCATCCGCAACACCCGTGGGGAGCTGGCGGGCTTCGGCGGCCGCGCCATGGAAGACGTGCAGCCCAAGTACCTGAACTCGCCCCGCAGCCCGGTGTTCGACAAGGGACGCATACTCTTCGCCCTGAACCTGGCCAAGGACGTGGTCCGCCAGCAGGGCATCGTCATCGTGGAAGGGTACATGGACGCCATCATGGCCCACCAGCACGGCTTTGCCAACGTGGTGGCCTCCATGGGCACCGCCCTCACTGAGCACCAGGTGGCGGAGACCCGCCGCCTCACCGGCCAGGTGACCCTGGCCCTGGACCCCGACGCCGCGGGCCAGCAGGCCACCCTGCGCAGCCTGGAAACCTCCTGGAAGGTGTTCCAATCCCCGGCCGTCCAAACCAACCGGGGGAACACCACCGTGTTCCAGCGAGTGGACGCGCCGGAGCTGAAGATCGCCGTCATGCCCGAGGGGCTGGACCCCGACGAGGTGATTCGTCGCTCGCCGGAGGAGTGGAGCAGCCTAATTGCCCAGGGCACGCCGCTGCTGGACCACCTGTTCGACGCCCTGTCGGCCCACCTGGATGTAAGCACGTCCCAGGGCAAGACCCGGCTGGCGGAGCTGCTGTTTCCCCTCATCGCCGCGGTGCCCCAGGCCACCCAGCAGGACCACTACTTCCAAATGCTGGCCTCCCGCATGGGCATCAGCGAGGAGACCCTGCGGGTCAGCATGGGCCGTCCCACCGTGGCCAACCACCGGAACACCCGGGCCAGCCTCCGGCCCGCCCCGACACAGTCGGGGCAGGCCACGGCATCGGCCTTTGCCCGGCTGGACCGGGACCCGGTGGAGGACTACTGCCTGGCGCTCCTGCTCCAGCACCCGGAGCTGCGGGCTGAGCTCCGTTCGGGAGAGGGGGATGAGCGCAGCGATAGCCGTGCGCCTGGCAGGCAGGCTTTTAAAGTGGAGCTGCGGCAGGAGTATTTCCTGCGCGCCGAGAACCGGGAGATCCTGAACCACCTGGCCCAGGCGGCCCCCCAGGAGCGCGGCGATTCCTATCGCAACGACAGGCAAGGCCGTGGACCTGGCAGGCAGGCTGTAGAAGGGGATGACCCCGCCACGGTGCTGGCCGCCCTGCAGGACAAGGTTGACCCCGAGCTGGCCGAACACCTGGAGGCGCTGTCCAAAAAGGCCCTGCCCCCGCTGGACCCGCAACAACGCCGGTCCGCCCTGGGGGAGGTGGCCCATCGCCTGGAGGACCGCTACCTGCGGGGCCTGAAAGTCGAGGAGAGCCTGCGGTTTGGGGACGTCCCCACCGAAGGGCCAGACCTGCTGGACGACTCCAAACAAGAGGTGCTGGCGCTGAACCTGCGCATCAAGACGAACCAAGGTCGGCGAAACGGGCTAGAGCCCAAGCTGTCGCCGAGAGGATAAGCAAGCAATGCCACGACGTAAGAGCAGCCCGGAGATTGGAGAAGACCTGTTGGAGGCCGTCGCTGAGGGCCAGCGGAAGGACGACTTCATCGGGGTCTTCGAAGAGGAACCCGAGGAGCCCCAGGAAGCCGCCGGCCGAGTCCTGCCGCCCAAGGGCGGGGCGCTGGTGGGCGCGGAGCCTCTGGAGGATGAGCTGGACGAGGTCGCCCTGGAGGAGAAGGCGGAGGAGGAAGAGGAGGAGGCGGCCGAGGAAACCGAAAAAGAGTGGGAGCCGGAGACCCTGGAGGTCCTGGACGACCCGGTGCGAATGTACCTGCGGGAGATTGGGCGGGTACGCCTGCTCACCTCCGCCGACGAGTGCCTGCTGGCCCGCCGGCTGGAGGCCGGCAAGCACCTGGAGAACATGGAAAAGGAGCTGACCGCCCTGGAGGGCCGTGCGCCTCAGCCCTGGGAGATCGCCCAGGCGTTCTTGGGCCGGGTGGCCGCCTCGTGGCCTCTGGTGGAGGCCCTGGGAGAGCACCTGGGCCTGCCCGAGGGGTTGACCCTGAGCCAGGCCGCAGAACAGCCGGAGCTGCGCAAGGCCATCGACGGCGAGGTCTCCCAGGACATGATTGCGGCCCTGGCCATGATCCTGGAGGAGCCGGTGGAGAAGCTGTACCCCGCCCTGGTCAAGCTCTCCCTGGATAGCTGGCTGGTACCCCCGCGGGCGCTGGACGTGGTGGGTCACTACCCGCTGTCCCAGCTGAAAGACGCCCTGGACCAGGCCGGCTGCCAGACCGAGCTCCAGCGGCTGGACGCGGACTTCGGCGCCCACTACCGGGGCGTGGTTGCCGACAGCGACCGCGCCCAGGCCCACCTGACCGAGGCCAACCTGCGGTTGGTGGTCAGCGTGGCCAAGAAGTACATCGGCCGGGGAATGGCCCTTCTGGACATGATTCAGGAAGGCAACATCGGCCTCATCCGGGCGGTGGAGAAGTTCGACTACCGCAAGGGCTTCAAGTTCAGCACATACGCCACTTGGTGGATCCGCCAGGCCATCACCCGTGCCATCGCCGACCAGGCCCGCACCATCCGCATTCCGGTGCACATGGTGGAGACCATCAACAAGCTGATGCGCCAGCACCGGCGCCTGCTCCAGGAGTATGGCCGGGAGCCCACCTCCGAGGAGATCGGACGGGCCATGGAGATCGGACCCGAGAAGGTGGAGGAGATCCTGAAGATCTCCCAGGAGCCGGTGTCCCTGGAGACCCCCATCGGTGAGGAGGAGGACTCCCACCTGGGGGACTTCATCGAGGACCGCAACTCCCCGGCGCCCGCCGACGCCGCCTCCTTCCAGCTCCTGAAGGAGCAGGTGGACGAGGTGCTCAACACCCTCACCGAAAGGGAGAGCCGGGTGTTGCAGCTGCGCTTTGGCCTGGAGGACGGGCGCAGCCGCACCCTGGAAGAGGTTGGGCGGGAGTTTGGCGTCACCCGGGAGCGCATCCGGCAGATTGAGGCCAAAGCCCTGCGCAAGCTGCGGCACCCCTCCCGCTCCCGCAAGCTGCGCGACTTCCTGGAGTAGCCGGCGGGCCGCTCCCAGTCCTCGCAGCGCGTCATCCCCCCAGCCCACAGACCAGTCCGGGCTGGGGGACTGGTTCAAATAGGTCCTCGTCATTCCGGCGCAAGCCGGAATTCATCAGACCGCCTCAGCCACGCTTGTGCCTGGACACCGGCCTTCGCCCTTGCCTTAGCCGCAGCGTAAGTGGTGAGACGGATCGAGTCCCCGTACCCTGCCATGACAAACTGACCCACTGCCCGGGCTGGGGGTTCCTTTTGCCCCCGGCACGCCGGGGCAGGGCGCTCTGTTTCGACGCAATCATGCAGGGAAATTGCTTGTCACTCAAAAAACGCCGATGCTATACTTCCCCTCGACTCAGGCATGGGAGGAGGATTCAGTGGACGAGCAGGCAATGCCCAAGTGTCTTAAGTGCAACGTGGGGCAGTTGGTGCCCCTGTCCGATTACGGCGGACAGGGCGCGGCGGTGCACTACAAGGCTTGGGTGTGCATCAACCCCACCTGCGGCTTCAATATCAAGATTCGCAACGGCGACATCTACCTGAACGAGCCGATTACTCCCGGCGGCATGAACGCACCCAGGGCACGCTGAGGCGCCGGGCACTCTGGCCGGTCCTTCCCCGGAAGGACCGCACCCCCTCTTCGTCCCGACGAGTGGGGATGGGCAGTGGAAGATGATGGGAAGGGCGAAGGTTCATCTTCGCGGCAATCCCTTCCTGGGGAGAAGCGCGTCTCCCGGCAACCCAGGGCGGCGGTTCAAGGAGTACACCCCGAGGAGTTCACCACATGGAAGCAGGTTACGATTACTTATACTTCCTGAGGCAGGCCCATCGCCGGGCGCTGCGGTTCTGGGGCATCTTCCTGGTCAGCCTGGGGTCGCTGCTGCTGGCCGGAGGGGGGGCTTACTATGGCTACGCGGCCCGCGTCCGGGCCGACCTGGCCCAGCTTAACGCTAGCCGCTTGGCCGGCACGCTGCACCCGGCCTGGCAGACCGAGCCGCAGGACCAGGCCACCGGACGCGGCGGCCTGCTGGCGGACCAGCTGGAGGCCATGAGCCCAGTCCCCGCCGGGTTTCCCGCCTCAGCGGTCTCGGGGGGGCAGGTCTATCCCGGCGAGGGCTTGCCGCCCGCCGCCTGGGGCGACCCCCAGGCCTATGAGCCCGCGGAGTACCTCCAGCAGGCGCTGCCCAAGGCGTTCACGCCCCTGGCCGGCCGCCCGGCGGCCGCCGTGGGCACCCTGTCCGCCGCCACCCGGCTGAGCATCCCCGTGCTGGACGTGAACTCCACGGTAAGTGAGCTGCGCGTTCTTGACCTGGTGGACTCCCGCGCCTACGAGACTCCCAGATATACCGTGGGTCACATCCCCCAGTCCGCCGAGGGCGGCGAGGCCGGCAGCGCCTGGTTCTTCGGCCACCTGGAAAGCCCGTTGGCCGACGCAGGCTCGGTCTTCTACAGCCTGCCCCGCATCCCCGAGATGCTGCGTCAGGGCAAGGATGTGTACATCGTCACCGACAATGGCCCCCAGCAGTTCCTGTACCGGGTGACTAGCACTGAAGTGATGCCCCAAGAGCAGCTGCAGATCTACGATACCGAAGCCGCCACCATCCACCTGGTGACCTGCGTGCCCTCCCTGGTGTACGACCACCGGCTCGTCGTCCACGGCGAACTGGTGGGCGCCCGACCGTAAACTTCGGGCACTTTCTCCTCCTGCGACGGCCCTTCCCCCCACCAGGGAAGGGCTGTGGCATTTGTGCATTGGCCTGCCCGGTGGCTGGTATAATAGCTACCACAATCAGATGGTGCGTGACCAATCAACTTCTCCCCCTTACGAAGGGGGAGACCGAGAGGGGGTGGTCTCCGCCCAGCGACGGAGTACGACCCCTCCTAACCTCCCCTTGGTAAGGGGAGGGATCTGTCTTACCCGCTGAATAACCCCTCAGCAAGGGAGGTGCCCATGCCCCCAGCCATCAGGAAGCGGCAACTGGCCCGCCCGGTGTCCATCGTCGGGGCGGGCATGTCCCAGTTCGGCGCGTTCAAGGAGCTGACCAGCCGCGACCTGTTCGCCAGCGCCTTCCTGGACCTCCAGTCCCACCCTGACTTTGTCGGGGGCCTAGACGTGGCGGACATCCAGTGTGCCTACGTGGGCAATTACTCGTCGGACCTGTTTGAGGGCCAGGGCCACACCGGACCCATCCTGGCCGACTGGCTGGGCATGACGCCCACGCCCATCACCCGCATTGAGAACGCCTGCGCCAGCAGCGGCAGCGCTCTGCGGGAGGGCATCATGGCCATCGCCTCGGGGCTGTACGACGTGGTGCTGGTGGGCGGTGTGGAGAAGATGACCGGCCTGCCCACCGAGGGCGTGACCGACGTGCTGGCCTCCGCCGCCGACGGGCTGTACGAGGTGCCCGCGGGCCTCACCTTTCCGGGGATCTACGCCGCCTTGGCCAAGGCCCACATGGACCGGTACGAGACCAGCCTGACCCACCTGTTGAAGGTGGGCATCAAGAACCACCAGAACGGGGCGCTTAACCCCAAGGCCCAGTTCAACCAGAGCCTGCGGGACATGATGGAGCGCCGCAAGAGCCGGGCGCGGGATCGGGGCGAAGCGGTGCCCACCTGGCCGGACGAGCTATCCTTCCTCAACGACCCCCAGGCCAACCCCTGGATCGCCTGGCCGCTGCGCCTCTACGACTGCGCCCCTATCACCGACGGCGCCGCCTGCGTGCTGCTGGTGGCATCGGAGCTGGCGTCCAGCTTCACCGGCAAGCCGGTGCAGGTGGCGGGCACCGGGCAGGCCTCGGGGCGGCCCCTGCACGACGCCGAGGAGCTCACGTCGCTATCCGCCGCCAAGGCCGCCGCGGCCCAGGCCTACCAGATGGCCGGGGTGACGGCCAACGACATCCAGGTGGCGGAGGTGC
>JBGPJN010000035.1:0-17050 GCA_041485445.1 Dehalococcoidia bacterium | reverse complement strand
TCGCCAGGGCCTCGTCCACGGATTCGCCCTGGGTAACACAGCCGGGGAAGTCCGGGCAGGATACGATGTACCCTCCCTCCTCCGCCGGTTCCAGGTAGACCACGTATTTGGCCATGATCCCGCCCTCTCCTACAGCAGCACCAGGTTGTTGCGGTGCACCACTTCCTGGCCGTAGTGGTAGCCCAGGATGCCCTCAATCTGTGTGGAGCGGCGCCCCCGCACCCGCTGGATGTCCGCCGAGGCGTAGTTGGCGATGCCGCAGGCGATGCGCTCGCCGCCCTCTTCGGCGATGAACACGATGTCGCCCCGCTGGAATGTTCCCTGCACCTCCTTCACCCCCGCGGGCAGCAGGCTGACCTTGCGCTCCAGCAGCGCCCGGGCGGCCCCGGTGTCCACCCGGATCTCGCCCCGGTGGCTGATGCCCGCCAGCATCCACCGCTTCCGCGCCTCCAGCTTGCCGCCGGCGGGCTGGAACAGCGTGCCGATGGCCTCGCCCCGGGCCGCCCGCAGCACCGCGTCCTTGGCCTTGCCGTGGCACATGATCATGGTGCTGCCCGCGGTGGTCACCAGGCGGGCGGCGTCAATCTTAGTGGGCATCCCGCCCCTGGCCCACGGGTTGCGGTGCGTCCCGGCGGCGGCCTCAATTTCAGTGTCCACCTGCTTGACCACTGGAATCAGCCGGGCTGAAGGATCGCGCCGTGGGTCGGCGGTGTACAGGCCGTCGGTGTCCGTCAGAATCAGCAGCAGGTCGGCATCCACCAGGTTGGCCACCAGGGCCGACAGGCGGTCGTTGTCGCCGAAGACCTCGCCAATCTCGTCCACCGCCACCACGTCGTTCTCGTTGAGGATGGGCACCACCCCCAGCTCCAGCAGTCCCAGCAGGGTGTTGCGCACGTTCAGGTAGGACTGCCGGTCCGACAGGTCCTTGATGGTGAGCAGGGTCTGGGCCACCTTGACCTGGTGGGCGCCGAACAGCTCCTGGTAGGTGTGCATCAGGCGACTCTGGCCCACCGCCGCCAGCACCTGGCGCGACGGGATGTCCCGGCCCAGGTCGCCCCAGCTCTCCCCCAGGCCCTCACGCCCGGCGGCGATGGCCCCCGAGGTGACCAGCAGCACCTCGGCGCCTTGCTCCCGGCGCAGCAGGCTAATCTGCCGGACCAGCTCGCCCAGGGCAGCCAGGTCCAGCCCGCGCCGCTGGCCCTCGGCGAAGGTCAGCACGCTGGTGCCGGCCTTGACCACGATGCGCCGGTAGCCGGGCACTTTAGCCGCGCCCGCCACCTGCTCCGGCGCGCTTTGGGAGGATCCGAAGGTCGACATGGGGATGCTTTCTCTCCACCGATGGGCGTGGGGCTAATGCCCAGGTTTAGCTACGATTATAGCATGGCCGGCAGTTAATTCCTTGCAAAGCCAACCTGGGCTGCGGCGCAAATCGCTCGTAGAGAGCGGCTTAAAAGCCCCTCCCCTTACGAAGGGGAGGTTAGAGGCTGCCCTGAGCGCAGCCGAAGGGAGGGGTCGTTCCCCCCTGCTGCGCAGAGACCATCCCCTCTGTATCTCCCCCTTGGTAAGGGGGAGAAGGTGGCTTTTTGGACACCTTCTTACACGGCGACACCCTCCTTGTAGACCGGCGCCCCCACGCTTTAGAATGGATCCAGCGGGTTGGACCCCGGCTGGTCGGGGGCCAGCCCCTTTGGACGTTTCAACTTCGGCCGCCAGCCTGCTCCGGGGGTTCCCCGCGGAGCAGGCAGCGTGGCGGCAAGCGAAAGAGAGTATGCCCCTGCTGGGCCTTCTGGCGACCCTGGGCCGCCATCCCGTGTTCCAATCTCAGCTGGCGGCCATCCTGGCCCGGCTGGACCAAGCTGGAGGGCCGGCGCGGCCCGAGACGGGCCTAACGCCCCACATTACCCTGCCACCCGGCGCTCGGGCCGCCTGGGTGGCCGCCCTGTGGGCCGCGGTGCCGGCGCCGGTGCTGGTGCTTACCCCGCGCTCCGAAGACGCCCGGCGTCTCCACGACCAGCTCCTCACCTTCCTGGGTGAGACCGCGCCGGTGTACCTGCTCCCCGAGCCTGAGGTGTTGCCCTTCGAGCGCCTGGCCGTGGACTCCCACACCGTCAACCTGCGCCTGGCCTCCCTGTCGGCACTGGCCCGGTGCGCCGCGCCTGGCGCCACAGTCCAGCGTTCACCCCTGGTGGTGGCGTCCAGCGGCGCGGCGCTGCGCCTCACCCTGCCGCCGGGCGAGATCGCCGGAGGGCAATCCGCCGGCGGGGAAGCCGGTCCCACCATCACCCTGACCGCCGGCCAGCGCGTGCCCCGGCTGGACGCCCTGCTGGGCGGCTGGGTCCGCCTGGGCTACCGCAGCGTGCCGGTGGTGGAGGCGCCGGGCTCCTTCGCCCAGCGGGGCGGCATCATCGACGTGTTTCCCGCCCAGGCGGAGCTCCCCCTGCGCCTGGAGCTGTGGGACGACCTAGTGGAGTCCATCCGCACCTTCGACCCCGCCAGCCAGCGCTCGGTGGGCGAGGCCAGCCGCCTGGAGCTCATCCCCGCGCGGGAGCAGCTGCCGCATCTGGCCGATGCCGCCGCCGTCCGGCAACAGGCCGCCGCGCTGGACTTCTCCCGCTGCCATCCCGACGTGCGGGAACGCATGGAGGAGGAGTTAGCCGCCCTGCTGAATGCGCCCAACCTGGAAACCCTCTCCTTTTACAACGGCCTGCTGAACCGGTACACGGTGCTGGACTACCTACCGCCCGCCTGCCTGGTGGTGCTGGACCGACCCAGCCTGGTGCAGACCGAGACCCAGGACCAGGAGGAGAAGTACTGGCGCATGCGCCTCAACCGGGAAGAACGGGGCGAGCTGCCGGTGAACTTCCCCGAACCGTACCGCACCTGGGCCGACGCACTGCCCACCCTGGCCAGGCTGCCCCAGTTGCACATCCACAGCCTCTTGTCTCCGTCCCTGAGCGCCGGGGCAGGCGTTCACACGGGAGCGGAAGCGTGGGGTGGCGCCGCGGCCCGCCTCGGCGAGGCAGAGCGGGCAGCCCCGGACCACGGCGCAGACCTGTTCCACCCGGCTCCCCAGTACTATGGTCGCCTGGACCGGCTGGCCGCTGACCTGCGCGACGCGCGAAGCCGGGGCCGCGCCGTGGTGGTGGTGAGCCACCACGCGCCGGGCCGGGTGGCCGAAATCCTGGAGGAGGAAGGGGTGTCCGCCACGGCGGCGGCGGGGCTGGACCAGCCGCCCGAGCCCGGCCAGGTGTACCTGGTGGCCGGCTCCCTCCGGGAGGGGTGGGACCTGGAGGTGGCGGGCGCTGTTCTTACGCTGCTCACCGACGCCGAGCTCTTCGGCGCCGCCAAGGAGCAGCGCCGGGGTCACCGTCGCCAGCGGGACGGTCAGTCCGGCCAGACCATCGTCCTGGAGGACCTGGCGCCCGGCGGCTACGTGGTGCATGTTGACCACGGGGTGGCCAGGTTCGCCGGCACCACCCACATCGGTGAAAACAGCGAGGCCCGGGAGTACCTGGTGCTGGAGTATGCCGACGGCGATAAGCTCTACGTGCCCACCGAGCACCTGGACCGGGTGTCCGCCTACGTGGGCATGCAGGACCAGGCCCCGTCCCTCACCCGCCTGGGCACCGCCGAGTGGTCCCGGGTTAAGGAGCGGGTCAAGGGAGCCACCAGGGAGCTGGCCCAGGAGCTGTTGCAGCTCTACGCCGCCCGGCAGGCCGCCCAGGGCCACCAGTTTGGCGCCGACACCGTGTGGCAGCGGGAGCTGGAGGACTCCTTCCCCTACCAGGAGACGCCGGACCAAGCCCGCGCGGTGGACGAGGTCAAGACCGACATGGAGCAGGTCAAGCCCATGGACCGGCTGATCTGCGGCGACGTGGGCTACGGTAAGACCGAGGTGGCCCTGCGGGCGGCCTTCAAGGCAGTGGGAGATGGCATGCAGGTGGGCGTTCTGGTCCCCACCACGGTGCTGGCCCAGCAGCACTACGCCACCTTCAGCGAGCGGCTCCAGCCCTTCCCCATCCGGGTGGAGGTGCTGAGCCGGTTCCGCACCCCCGCCGAGCAGGACCAGGTCATCGCGGGCCTGAAAGAGGGCGCGGTGGACATCGTCATCGGCACCCACCGGCTGCTGCAGAAGGACGTGGGGTTCAAGAACCTGGGCCTGGTGGTGGTGGACGAGGAGCAGCGCTTTGGCGTGGCCCACAAGGAACACCTGAAACGGCTGCGGCGGGAGGTGGACGTGCTCACCCTCAGCGCCACGCCCATCCCGCGCACCCTGCACATGGCCCTGGCGGGCATCCGGGACATGAGCCTCATGGAGACGCCGCCGGAGGCCCGCCTGCCGGTGAAGACCTTCCTGTCCGAGTACAGCGAGGACTTGATCAAGGAGGCCATCCTCCGGGAGCTGGAGCGGGACGGCCAGGTGTTCTTCCTGCACAACCGGGTGAAGACCATCCACGAGGCGGCCGGCATGCTGGCGGAGCTGGTGCCCCAGGCCCGCATCCTGGTGGGCCACGGCCAGATGCCCGAGGCCGACCTGGAAGACGTGATGCTGGCCTTCTCCCGGGGCGAGGCCGATATCCTGGTGTGCACCACCATCATCGAGTCTGGACTGGACCTGCCCAACGCCAACACCCTGATACTGGACCGCGCCGACCGGTTCGGCCTGGCCCAGCTGTACCAGCTCCGCGGCCGGGTGGGGCGGGGCGACCACCGGGCCTACGCCTACCTGCTAGTCCCCCGGGGGCGTCGCATCACCCCCGCCGCGGAGCAGCGGTTGCAGGCCATCCTGGAGGCCACGGAGCTGGGGGCCGGGTACCGCATCGCCATGCGAGATCTGGAAATTCGCGGGGCGGGTAACCTGTTGGGCGCGGCCCAGAGCGGCAACATCTACGCCGTGGGCCTGGAGCTGTACAGCCAACTGCTCCAGCAGGCGGTGGCCGAGGCCGGGGAGACTTCCCCCGGAGCGGATGGGGCATCGCTCTTCCACGGCGAGGCCCTGCCCCGGGTGGAGGTGCCCCTGCCGGCCCACCTGCCGGAGAGCTACATCCCCCACCTGCCCTCGCGGCTGGCGGTGTACCAGCGGCTGGCCAAGCTGCGCCAGCGCAGCGAGGTGCCCGAGCTGCGGGCGGAGCTGCGGGACCGCTTCGGCCCGCTGCCAACCGAGGTGGAGAACCTGCTGGAGGTGGTGGACCTGCGCGCCCTGGCCGGATCGGTGGGCATCGAGTCGGTGGTGCACTCCGGCGAGGCTATTACCATGGGGCTGCGGCACCCCGTGGGCGGCGCGCGCGCGGCAGTGCAGCGGGCGCTGGGGCCATCGGTCAGCGTGGGGAACCAGCAGCTGCACCTGCCCACTCGGCAACTGGGCCCCGACGCGTCGGGGTGGCTGCCCCGCATCAAGCGGTTGATGGAGCGGTTGCAGGTGTTCCAGGAGCGACTGCCGGGGGCGAGGGGTACGACCCCCTTGTAGTCCCCCCTTGGTAAGGGGGGACGGGCCGTCCTTTTCTCCCTTAGCAAGGGGGAGATACAGAGGGGGTGGTCCCTGCCCCGGAAGGGTGGACGACCCCTCCTTTCGACTGCGCTCAGGGCAGGCTCTAACCTCCCCTTAGCAAAGGGAGGGATGGTCACATACCGGCTCAGTGCTGGTGCTGATGGTCCCCGTGGTCGTGAGCATGCCCTTCGGCATGGTCGTGCTTGTGGGCGTCCCGCTTGGGCAGGGTTGGGCGGGCCACCAGCAGGTCGGCCCGGTTGCCCCACCGCTTCAGGACCCGGCCAAAGTTCTTGCGGCTCAACTCGTTGCGCTGGCCCTCGTCCAACTCGTACCACTGGCGGTGCTCGTGGCGCACCAGGGGCAGGCGGCCGTCGGCCACAATGCGGTAGCCTCGGTCCTTGAACTGGAGGCAGTAGTCAATGTCCAGGTTGCGGTAGAAGCGAAAGCACTCCCGCATGAGGCCCACCCGGTTGACCGCCTCCCGGCGGAAGGCCATGCAGTAGCCCTGGATTGCGTCGGCCTCTCCCTCCACCACGTCGTCGTGGAAGTGCTGGAAGTCGGCGCTGGTCAGGCCGTAGGGGCCGAAAACGCCCACCGACGGGTCGGCCAGCCGGCGCCGGATGGGGTCCAGCACGTCGCCCACAATCTCCGTGGACGCGTCCAGCAGCACCAGGTTGGCGCCCAGGCTCTGCTTCACACCAATGTTCTTGCCCGCGGCGTCGCCCAGCACGTGGTCGCAGTGGATCACCCGCAGGTTGGGCTGCCGGGACTGCATGCTCTCCAGCCACTGGGCGCTGCCGTCGGTGGAGCCGTTGTCCACCACCACAATCTCCGCCGAGTAGCCCCGGGAGTAGCGCAGCATGGCCTCCACGCAGCGTGCCACGTCGTCCTGGTAGTCGTAGGCGTTCAACAGAAGGGTGAACTCAAACTTGGCGGGCTGGTCCAAGAGGGACTCCACCTCACGCCCTGAGGACACGCTGGGCCACCTCTCCTGCCGCTGCTCCAGGCTGCTCTTGGGGCGGACGCGGGCGCCCCGCCGGGTGTCCTCCACCTGGTAGCCCACGGCCTGGGCCTCCGCCCGCCGGGCGTCGGCGGCGACGTAGTCGGCCTGCTGGCGCAGCGCCTGGCGCTGCTGCACCACGGCGGCCACCGGCCCAGGCAGCCGGTAGTCGGCGGGCACCCGGTCCAGGTCCAGACCAAACACCTGGTCAAACTCCAGCAGCAGGGCCAGCTTGGCCGCCTCGGGCAGCTCGGAGCGCACCATATCCCAGGTCATGGCCAAGCCCGAGGGCAGGTCCAAGTCGTTTTCCACCGCCGCCCAGAACCGGGCGCGCCACTCGTCGGCTGCAGGGGCGATGGCATCCGTAGGGGCGACGCATGCGTCGCCCCTACCTTTCCAGCTCCACACCCGGTGCCGCAGGCCGGTCAAGGCCCGCTCGCTGGCCTTCAGGGCGGTGAAGGTGAAGTTCATGCGATGGCGATAGCGCACCGTCAGGCAGAGGTAGCGGAAGGCCAGCGGGTCGAACCCCCGGGCGGCCAGGTCATCCACCAGGAAGACGTTGCCCGCCGACTTGGCCATCTTGGCGCCGTCGGCCAGCAGGTGCTGTCCGTGGACCCAGTAGCTCACGTGCTGGCGCCCGAAGGCGCCCTCGCTCTGGGCGATCTCATCCTCGTGGTGGGGGAAGACGTTGTCCACGCCGCCGGTGTGGATGTCGAACCGCTCGCCCAGGTACTTGTGGGCCATGGCCGAGCATTCGATGTGCCAGCCGGGGAAGCCGGGGCCCCAGGGGCTGTCCCACTTGAGGTCGCGGCCCGGCTCGGCGGCCTTCCACAGGGTGAAGTCCCGAGGGTCTCGCTTCAGGGGGTCCGACTCCACCCGGACGCCCTCCAGCAGGTCGGCGCCCACGTTGCGGGACAGCTTGCCGTAGTCGGGGAAGCGGCCCACGGCGTAGTAGACGTTGCCGCCCGCCTCGTAAGCCAAGCCGTTGTCCAGCAGCCGCTGCACCATGCTCAGCATCTCGGGCACGTGATGGGTGGCCCAGGGGAACACCCCGGCGGGCAGGATGTTCACCCGCGCCTCGTCCCGGTGAAAGCTGTCGGCGTAGAACTGGGCGATCTCCTGCACCGACTTACCCTCCGCCAGGGCGGAGAGGATCATCTTGTCGCCGCCGGCCTCCACCAGCTCCTGGCGCATGTGGCCCACGTCGGTGATGTTCTTGACGTGGATGACCTCCAGGCCCCGGGCCGCCAGCACGCGGCGGATCCAGTCGGCCATCAGGTAGGTGCGCAGGTTGCCGATGTGGGCGTATCGGTAAACAGTAGGCCCGCACGTATACATGCGGGCCACGCCGGGCTCAACGGTCCTGATCTCCTCAACCTGCTTGGTCAGGGTGTTGTAAAGACTCAGCAACGTGGATCACCGCTTTCCCAGGGAGTTGTAACGATAAACCGTTACAGAGCGGGGCATCAGGCGACAGCTAGACCCTTCCCGGCCACTTTAGGCGAAGTGTAACACTTCTCCTGGGGTTTGCAAGAGGCGGGCGGAGACCACCTCCTCTGTGTCTCCCCCTTCGTAAGGGGGAGAGGGACGCTTCTCACACGCGACCTCATCGGCCCGCGGCCTCGCCTTCCCTCCGCTCCAGGCGCACAGTTGTTCCGGCCCGCACTGCCTTGAAGGCGGTGGCGTCGCCCTGGACCCGGCCAATGACGTTCACCGGGCTGGCCGGGCGGATGTCCCCACCCCGGCTGGCGGGCGTGGGCCCAAAGAAGATGCAAAAGGCCTTCCCCGGTGGCCAGTAGCCCAGGTCACCCAGGCTGACCACCGCCTTCTCGTCCCGCAGCGGCGAGTCCACGGGGATGCCGAAGTAGATTTCATCGCCCCAGGTGTTGGCGGCGGCGGTGATGGGAAGGGCCTCCCACACCGCCTGGGCCGTGGGGCTGTCGTTGAGCCGGGCGTCCAGCTGCACCTGCCCGGCGGTGATGCGGATTAGCTGCGGCAACTTCACCCCCGCGCCGCCGTCCCAAACCGCTCCGGCGTGCACGGCCCAATGGAGATGCCGGTGCGGCCCTGGGTCGCCAGCTCGGCCAGGGCCTTGCCCATGCCCGGCGCCAGCAGCACGCCCTTTTTGCCCGCGCCGGTGCACAGGTAGACATTGTCCCACCCCGGCGCCTGGCCGATGATGGGCAGCCAGTCGGGAGTGACGGGCCGCAGGCAGGCGGTGTGGTTCACCAGCCGTGCCTGGGCAACTGAGGGCATCAGCCGCTGTGCCGCTGCCCAGATGCTCTCCCTGGCCGAGGCGCTTGGCTGCTTGTCGAACCCCCGCCGCTCTTCGGTGGTTCCGGCCCACACCAGGCCGCCGGGCTTGGGGTGCAGGGAGCTGCCCCCGCCGGAGAGGTCGTGGGCCAGGGCCGGCCCATCCGGACTCAGGCGCAGCCGCAGAATCTCGCCCTTCAGCGGCTCCACCGAGATGGACACGCCCAGCCACGCCTCGGCCTCGCGGGACCAGGGGCCCATGGCCAGCACCATCTGCCCGCAGGCGATCTCGCCATCCGCCAGCGCCACCGCCGTGGCCCGGCCCGGCCCGCCTTGCAGCCCCTGCGCCCGGCCGGTGCGGAACCTGGCCCCCAGACGCTCCGCCGCCCGCGCCAGGGCCAGGGTCAGCAGGTAGCTGTCCAGGGCGCCGTTGCCCTGGGCATACACCCCCCGCAGCACGCCCTGGGCCAAGCGCGGCTCCAGCTCCGCCGCCTCTTTGGGGTCCAGCCACCGGGCGGAGAAGCCGTCCTGCCGGGCCGCGGCGAACAGGTCCACCGTCTCTTGCAGCTCCGGCAGCTCGGCCTCGCCCAGGGCCACCTTCACCAGGGAGATGATGCGGCCCTGGCAGTCAATGCCGGTGTCCTCCCGCAGCTGCTCCCAGAGCCCCAGATGCAGCCGGAACGACTCCATGGCCAGCGCGCCCAGGGGGCCCGGAATCTGGGCGCCCTGCAGGGGGTTCAGTCCCCCCGCCGAGTAGCCCGAGGCCTGCATCCCGATGCCCTGGGACTCCACCACCGTGACCTTGGCCCCGGCCTGGGCCAGGTAGTAAGCGACGGCGCAGCCCGCCACTCCGCCGCCAACCACCACGACGTCTGTGGTCTGGTTCAAAGGAAGCTCCTTCTATACGAATACCAAGCCAGGTTTATCAGCGACCGATCGGTTAGGTCAAATCAAACGACAGACGGCGCATGACATCGAAGAATACCTGTAATTTATATTTGTTGGGATCCGCGGCGTCAATTTCAAGGAGAAACTCACCTGGCGACGGTGTAGTGAGCGGCACAGTCCCGTAGTGACGTATCAATACCCTGACATATGCCGACAGAGATTCCTTGGACTCGTGAGCTATATGGTTCCTCACATACCGCATGTCCGACAATGTTTCGCGATTGGAGGAGTAAGGGAGCTTAATAGGGAAACCATCCGCTAGGTAGGTCTCTGCGCGCTCTATCACCATATCGGGGTTCGCCCAATCTAAGAAAGGTCTCGTTGATTGCAGCAGTCGTTCAGCGTGAAGGAAGTTCCTTGGCTTGAGGAAGGACTTAACCGGAAATCCAGAGAGTGGACGCTTCTCTAGGCAGTACAAAAGGAAGATGTCTCTGATGAAGCCGTCGTATGCGCGAAAGGCCCGGAAGAAGACAGCTTCAGTAAGAAACCAAAGTTGAGGTTTAGACAGTGTTCGAGAGCTTCCGGAGAATCTGGATTGGTTTTCCGAGTCAAAGCGCTCCAGTCTGCCCAGTTCTGCGCGGAAGTCATTAGCTACAGCTGAGACCTTTCTTCGAATCTGGGGCATTTAAGCATTTGAATCCATTGCTCTTTGTAGGGTATTGCAAACGAAATTCGCTCTCCCAATACGAGCAGCAGTGTCAGTCGTTCGCCTGCGGGATAGGTCTATGAAGCGTCGGACCTCTTCAGACCCACTATTAGGCTCGCTCGCCACCTTGTCGTAATTCTGGCTGATGTCATCTAAAACCACGCGATACTTACCGGCAGCCTTTTTGCTGAGCGATACCCTCAAATCAGGGTTGAGACCCTTAAGCCCGTACAGGCAATGTCCTACTACTGTGAAGAGGGTGTAAAACAGGTGAATTCGAGACCAGTTTGTTTGAGCTATGTCCCGTGATGGATATATGGCTCCTATGAACGACATTATCGTGTCAAATCTGGACACCATCTCATCCAAGTTCTGAGCTTCCTCCTCATACTTTTTGTAATATTGCTCGGTGTTCTTGTTAGTTTGAACGCCATCTACCAAAGCGACCAAGAACTCAGCTGAGAGTTCTGCTTCAGCCATGCGGGCGACTTGTTGCTTAGTGAGAATCCCCCCGTCAAGAAAATACTTGACGTACTTGTAACCATACTCATACACATATTGCTTGAAATACCCGACATATTTGGCGTTTCGTTTTTCCTGTGTATTTAAAGTAACCGTGTAGGTGTTGATCCTCGCAAAAACATCAAGCAAATCTTCGTATGACATGTCGAACAGTAGGTCTACGCCCATCTCGTAGTGAAGGAAGTCTTTCTTGATGTCGTCCGGCAGCCTGTCAAACGTGAAGCCAGCGAATTCCCTATTGTGGGCTCGGGATATTTTTAAATTGCCGTCGATGAAGTCAAGAATCGCCCGCAGACGCTGCTGCCCATCTACCACGGTGCGGACAGTCCTCTGCCCTTTCAAATCCTGCCTAAGCAAAATTTTGGGCATCGGTTTACCGCGGATGATCGTGTCTATCAAGTACGACTTTGCGGTACTAGACCAGACTGACCGCCTTTGGAAATCTGGCGAAAGCTCCAGAAGCTGGTTACCACGCCACTCTAGGAAGTCGGAGATAGAGTAAACTCGCGTATCGAAGTTTTTCATGTAGCTCCCGCTTGGGACGTACCATCAGCTTCAGGCCCTGGCCCTACGCGCCTGACGACCGAGGGATTGTAGGCTAGAATACCCTTACCCCCATAAGGAGGTAGCCATGCCCATCTACCAGTACTACTGCGCCCCCTGCAACGCCGAGTACGAGCTGATCCGCCCCCTGGCCCGCGCTGATGAACCGGCGCCCTGCAAGACCTGCGGGAAGCCCGGCGAGCGCCAGCTCACCAACTTCTCCTTCAAGTCCGACACCTTCACCTCGCCCAAGCTGAAGGCGCTGCCCCAGGACCCGCTGCGTTCTCGGGACCGCCCGCCCGCGCCCTGATACTGAGACGGTTAACCACAGAGATCGCGGAGCGCGCAGAGAACCTTGGACATTTGCCCGATGGTCTGTGGTCTCTGTGGTCTCCGTGTCCTCTGCGGCAAATTCTGGGAATTAACGCTGGCCGCCCGCCGCCGCCTGGGCTTCCCGGCAGGCGATGCAGGTGCACCAGGCGCGCAGGACTCGGAAGGTGTAGATGCCGGTGTAGTGGGTATCGCTCCACAGGAACTGCAGGGCGTAGCTGCCCACGGGCATCTGGTCCACCGCCCGCACGTCCTGGGGCACCGTGGCGGGGTCCAGGCGCGGGCGGCCCGTCATCTCCTCCACGCAGCTGGCGCAGGGACACCGCAGCCGTAGGTAGCGGTGCGGATAGGGGCTGCGGTGGCCGTCGTCCCACAGGATGACGATGGCGTCGCCGGCGATGTCCACCTCTTTGGGACGCAGCACTGGCTCCATCAAGTGGGTTTCTCAGCTCCCTCTACTTCTTGACCACGTACCAGTTGTTCTGGAGGTCTCGGCCTTGGCCGGGTTAAAGCCGGTGGATGTGTGAGTGCCTGGCATGGCGCGTCTCCCGGTAGGGTATGGGGGTTCCTGGAGGAGCCCAGGGCGCCTCCGCGTGGCTAGCGGGGCTGCTTGGACTGCACCTCCGCCAGCCGGGCCGGCCTGGGCATCTCGTCGGGGTCGGTGGGGATCTCGATGATGCTGGGGCCCGGCGCGTCCAGGGCCTGGAGCATGGCATCCCCGATGTCCTGGGGGCGCTCCACGTAGAACCCCTTGCCGCCGAAGGCCTCGGCCAGCTTGTCAAACCGGGGGTTCTTGATATCCGCCCCCACGTACCGCTCGTTGAAGGCGTACCGCTGGTAGGCCTTCTCCGACCCCCAGCAGTTGTTGTTCATCACCACCGACACCACCTTCAGCCCGTACTGCACCGCGGTGGCGAACTCCTGGACATTGAAAAGGAACCCGCCATCGCCGTTGAAGTTCACCACCGGACGGTCCGGAGCCGCGAACTTGGCGCCCAGCGATGCGGGGAAGCTGAACCCCAGGCCGCCCAGCTCCAGGGGCGAGATGAGGCTGCGGGGCTGGTAGAAGTTCAGCCGGTCCTGGCAGAAGTTGGGCGCCAGGCCCGCGTCGAAGGCGATGATGGCGTCCCGGGGCATCACCTTGCGCAGCTCAGCGTAGACCCGCTGGGGCTTCATGGGCAGGGACGACAGCCGGCCTTCCCCCTCCAACCGGGCGCTGCGCCGGGCGAACCAGTCGCCGATCTCCGCGACCCACGCCGGGTTGGGCCGGGGCTCCGCCTCCCGCACCTGCTTCAGCACCTCCTCCAGCACCGCCTTGGCATCGCCTTCGATGCCCACCGCCACCGGGTAGTTGCGCCCGATCTCCTGGGGGTCGATCTCGATCTGCACAATGCGGGCATCGGCGGGGATGAACCGGTGGTCGAAGAAGGTGGTGGACTGGGCCAGCCGGGTGCCCGCCGCCAGGATTACATCGGCCTGGCGGACGGCCTCAATGGCCTCGGGCGCGCCCAGCCGGCCCAGGTGCCCCAGGAAATGGGGATGGTCGCTGGGCACGGCGTCGGCCCGGCCGTAGGAGGTCACGATGGCCGCTCCCACCAGCTCGGCCAGCTGGGTCACTTCGGCGGCGGCGCCGCTCCACTGAATGCCGCCGCCCGCCAGGATCACCGGCCGCCGGGCGCTGAGCAGCACCTTGGCCGCTTTTTCAATGAGGGCCAGGTCGCCCCGGGAGCGGGTCTGTCCCGATCGGTAGCTCTCGGGAGGCAGCAGGTCCAGCTCAATCTCCGCCCCCGGCATCAGGTCCCGGGGGATGTCCACCAGCACCGGCCCCATCTTGCCCGAGGTGGCCACCCGGAAGGCGTGACGCAGGGCGTCGGGCAGGCGCTCCACCGTGTTGATCTGGAAGCACGCCTTGGTGATGGGCTTGAACAGGGCGACCTGGTCAAACTCCTGGGTGGAGGCCCGGTTCTGGTGCTCCCGGGACGCCGAGGGCGCCAGCACCACCACCGGCGAGTGGGCCACAAAGGCCGAGGCGATGCCGTAGCTCAGGTTCACCACGCCGGGGCCGTTGGTGACCAGCACCACCGAGGGGGCGCCGGAGATGCGGCTGAAGCCGTCGGCCATCAGCGCCGCGCCCTGCTCGTGGCGCACCCCGATAAACTGGAGGTCGGTGCGGTCGTACAGGGGGTCCAGAATGTCCAGGAAGGAAGACCCCACGATGCCGAAGATGTGGGAGACGCCTTCCTGGCGCAGCAGCTCCACCACCGCCTCGCCTGCTTTCATCCGTTGGGCCAAGTCAGTCACCTCTCTGTAGTAGACTCCTTTGATTCGGGAGTTTCAGATTCCCAGGATAGCATTGACGGAGAGCGCCAATTCCGGGAGGGCCTCTGGGGCCAAGCGTTCCCCTCGCCGTGCAGTGCGAACCTCCCGGTATCCCTCCGGGCTGGGACTGCGGTAAACTCGGAGGTTTTCTCCCACCAGGTCTACCAGCCACACCTCGGCAATTCCGGCCCTGGCGTACAGAGGCGTCTTCACCTCTCGGTCATACTCCAGGGAGGAGTCGGCTACCTCAATGAGCAGCAGGACGTCCGACGGGCCTGGGTGGGCATCAGCGTAAAAGTCGGGTTTCGGCCGGAGCAGAGCGATGTCCGGCTCTGGCTCCGAGTGTTCCCCTAATTGCACCGGGTCCTGGGCGCTGATAATAGCCCGTTGGCCCAGGTGACGGGACAACAAACTGATCAGGCGTTTCACCGCGCTGGCATGCCTGCTACCTATTGGAGACATTTCCACAATCTCCCCATCAATGAGCTCTACCCGGTCATCCTCCTTAAGGATGCCCACCTTGGCCATCAGGTAGTACTCATCCACGGTGAAGCGCCGCCGCAAGACCTGAACCGTCATATCCTTTCCGCTACCCCCTTGGGCTACGTGAGTCCAGTCTGGTTAACTGGCCAGCAGTGTACCATAAAGGGTGCGCGGGACGGGAGGCTACGCCCCCATCACCCGCATTGACATGGCGCCATGCGGGCGTTACATTCGTGCGCCAGAGCGCGGCTCGCCGGCCCAGCCGGGTCAACTGCCAGGCCGCCTCCCAAGGGAGTTGTTGTGACGACTACACCGCCTCTGCGCCCTTCTCCGCCGACCGCTCCGGACCGGCCGGAAGCCGCCGCGCCGGCCTTAGCCCCACCCCCACCCGCGGCCGCTGAAAGGGATGAGATGAGCCTGGCCTCCGTCCTGCGGGAGCTGCGGGCCGAGGTGCAAGATTTACAGAAGGTGCTGGAGGCGGTGGCATCCGGGCAGGCCGCCCTGGGCGACTACGGCTCCTATATCCAGAAAACCATGCGGGACCTGGCGCGACTGATCGTTCAGGTCCATGATGGCGGAGGCGATCACACCGACACCATCCGCCATTTACATAATCTCTGGGAGCAAATGAAGGCCAATCCCCTGCTGACGGACCCCATGAAGGAGTTTTCAGCCCAGGAGCAGTTCCACCAGCTCAGCATCCTGAATGCCGCTTGCCGGGAGGTGGTCCTTTGGGTAGGCTATCTGACCATCCCGGAGCGGCTAAACGGCTGGCTGGCCGGCGCCCGGCCAGGCTACTACATCCCGTTTCACGACGTGTTCGCCGATGAGGTTCCCAATTTTGAGGACCGGGCGGCCATTCTCAACTCCCTGGCCTGGGCGCCTGAAACGGTCCAGGGCGGGCTGGTGGATGCGGATTCCGGCCTTATCTACCGTTACTCCCCAAGCCCGCGCCAGCGGCTGATGAGCTTCCTCCTGCTGGCCGCGGCGGCGGGCCTTGCGGTGGTTATAGTCATCGGGCTGGCCTACTTGCCGGCGCCCGGCTGGCCGCTGGGTTCCGGCGATGTGACCACACTGGTCATCGGTTGGTGCGCGGTGCTGGCTGGAGTGGTGGTCCACGTGGGAATCGGCACCGCCAAACGCATGCAGACCCAGCGTGGCCGCCCGCCGGTGCTCTCCCCGGGGGACCTGCCCCTGCTGATCAACGCCAAGATTGGCCAGCTGCTCCTCAAGCTGCTGCTCACCCTGGTGGGCTTCTTTGGCCTGGTGTTTGCCGCGGGAATTGGGGAGGTCACCCCCATGAACGCCTTCCTGGTGGGCTACGCCCTGGACAGCGTGGTGGAGCTGTTCTCCTCCTCCCTGGAGCTTCGCGCCAGCGCCAAGGTGGCGGCGCTGAAAGAGTAGTTGGCCCGCTAGTCCACCCAGGGGCCCACCGCCGGCAGACCGGGGCCGTTTCATTCTCCCCAAAGGTAGGGGCAGACCTGTGTGTCTGCCCCTACGGCTGGAGGGGAAGACCAGGGCGCACACGCAGGTGCGCCCCTACGGGCAGACCGAATATGAAACAGCCCTGACCGGCAGACCGGACAGCTTGACAATAGCTAGGGGCGGCGTATAATACGGCCCATCATCAAATTGGTCTGACCACCGGACAGGTAGGGGAGCCGCAGCTTTGCAGTTCCAGCTTCAGACAGTCAAACGCCGCCGGCTGCACGAGGACATCGTGCAGCAGTTTCACGCCCTGATCCGGGAGGGCGCACTGAAGCAAGGCGACCGCCTGCCCGCCGAGCGGGAGCTGGCTGAGCAGTTCCAGGTCAGCCGCAGCTCGGTTAGGGAAGCCATCCGTTCTCTGGAGCTGCAGGGGCTGGTGGTCAGCCGGCCCGGCGCGGGGACCTTCATCAGCACGGAAACCCTGGACTCGGTGGTGACCCTGCTGGCCTCCACCCTCAACGCCGGCACCGACGTGCTGCGGGACGCCTTTGAGATGCGCCACCTGCTGGAGCCGCCCATTGCGGCGCTGGCCGCCCAGCGGGCTACCTCCGCGGAGGTGGCGCGGCTGCGGGAGATCCTGGAAGAGCAGCAACGCCAGATTGACCGTGGCGATACCGGCGTGGAGGCGGATACCGATTTCCATTTTGCCCTGGCCGCGGCCACCCATAACGCCGCGCTGATCAAGGTGGTCAGCGCCGTGGAGGACGTGCTCCAGCACTCCCGGGGCCAGTCCCTGGAGGAGCCGGGCCGTCGCCAGCGCTCCCTGGCCTCACACCGGCGGGTCCTGGCGCGGGTGGCCGCCGGCGACGCCACGGGCGCCCAGCAGGCCATGGCGCACCACCTGGCGGTGGTGGAGCCCTCCGGCCTTCAAGCGTTGGAACCCACAGCCTAGGGCCGCTGATTGTTTTAGGGCAAGCCTGGGATGCTGTAAGAGGACCTAACGACTCTTGCACAAGTATCTAAACCGGTTGGAAGGCGCTTGCGGCGGAACTCCGCCCTTGCCCCCCTTTCGCAAAGGGGGGTTGGGGGG
>JBGPJN010000034.1:0-17170 GCA_041485445.1 Dehalococcoidia bacterium | reverse complement strand
TGGTCTGGAACACCCGGAACGCCGTCTCCCGCGCCAGGCCGGTGACGTCGGTCATCTCCAGGCCAAAGCGCAGGTCCGGCTTGTCGCTGCCAAAGCGGGCCATGGCCTCGTCGTAGGTCAGCCGTGGGAAGGGCTTGATGATCTTCTTCTCCGGAGTCAGCGCCTCCACCATCTGGGTGTACAGCGCCTCGGTCAGCGCCAGGATGTCCTCCTGGTCCACGAAGCTCATCTCCAGGTCTAGCTGGGTGAACTCCGGTTGGCGGTCGGCCCGCAGGTCCTCGTCCCGAAAGCAGCGGGCAATCTGGAAGTACCGCTCCACGCCGGCCACCATCAGGAGCTGCTTGAGCTGCTGGGGCGACTGGGGCAGGGCGTAGAAGCTGCCCTTCTGGAGACGGCTGGGCACCAGGTAGTCGCGGGCGCCCTCGGGCGTGCTTTTGATGAGGATGGGCGTCTCCACCTCCAGGAAGTCCCGGGCGTCCAGGAAGTCGCGGATGAACTTCACCACCCGGTGGCGCAGGATGAGGTTGCGCTGCATGGCCGGGCGCCGCAGGTCCAGGTACCGGTAGCGAAGGCGCAGGCTCTCGTCCACCTCCACGTCGTCGGCGATGTAGAAGGGTGGAGTCAGGGAGGGGTTGAGCACCAGCGCCGTTGACGCCATGACCTCCACGTTGCCCGTGGCCATGGCCGGGTTCTCGCTGCCCGCGGGCCGCCGCGACACCGTGCCGGTGACCTGCACCACCCACTCGCTGCGGGCCTGCTCCGCCACCCGGTACGCCTCGGGCGACTGCTCCGGATTGAACACCACCTGCACCACGCCGGAGCGGTCTCTTAGATCCAGGAAGATGATGCCGCCGTGGTCGCGCCGGCGGGCCACCCAGCCGGCCAGGGTTGGCTGGGCGCCGATGTGGCCTTCGCCCAGCTCACCGCAGTTTACGCTTTTGAGCACCTGATGCCTCCCGTGCCTTTACAAGCTGACAAAATGAATTCCTTCATTGGGATTTTCTCCAACAGTGCGTCTTGTCTGAAAAGTCATCTATAGGCGATTTCTGTCATATCGTCACCAGCATCTGTTCGGGTCTTGAACCAAACATCTTGCTGAAGTTGGTAGCCGTCAGTGGTCAAGTCAAACCCCACATCTCTAGTCCTGCCGCCAGACCGCACTGTTATAGTGCCTTTTGCCCCCCAAATTGGAGATTTAGCCGGGAAGCGCTTGACATTGCGAGGGTTGACAGGGACATCCAATGAGAGAAAAGAATCTGGCGGCACGCCTATGGCAACCAAACGGTGGTTATTATCACCTCTCTGGGCACCAATGCCGTTGCTCGTAGCGCGAGTTGGAGCTGCCCAGTTTACTTGTTGTTCAGTCTTTCCATCCCAAAAGACGGTCACAGCATACCCAATGATTTCAACGATGGTAGGCCGAGTGTTGCGGACCCTGATCGGATACATAATTGGTTGCTCTGGGAGGCTGGCCAAGATTGTCAATCCCATGTGGGAGCGCCCTTCAACAATGATGCGGTCAACAGCGTCGTCTTGCAGGTTAAGGGCTGGTGCCGGGGGTGGGTCCGGAACCGCCGCCAGTCGGCTTGGCGCCTCTTGCTCAGTTAATTCACCAATTGGATTGGTGTCCGCACCTCCGAAGGCGGCTAGTCTAGTCCTAACCCAATAGGTCGCCAGTGCCAGCGACAACCAACCTGCAAGAAGTATTCTGTACACCAACACAGATGCGAAAGGGGGCTTACTGTCTGTAAGGATAAAAACAACAGTGAGGGCACCCGCTGCTACAAACCCGGCTCTATTGAGTGCATTTACCTGGCGTTGAGTGGGCTTCCATAGCTTCAAAACAGGAAAGTTTGTATACCAAGCTAAAGAGGTAAAAAAGGCGCAACCCGCCCATGCCAAGGACTTCCACTGCCCAGCGATGTCAAATCGGTATGCAACATAGGAAAATATCGCCAACCCGACGGTGGTGCTGAGGGCACGAACGAAGGGACTGTTAAGGAAGGGAACCCTCTGGAGGCCACGAGACGCAAGCAAAGCGGCAATTGCCATAGCCGCCTCGAGTTGGATAGCGACGTCCTCTCCTATCATTGCGTAGTCTGCCCTCTTTTGGCCGCCGGAAGTTGCCGTGCTTGTCCCCGTTGAGACTCCCGCATTTCTGGCACACCCTAAGTACTGGGCGGCCACTATCGCTTGAGTGGCCCCTGGTCCGAGCCGTTACAACCCCGGAAACCGCTCCAGGATGTTTCCAATGTTCTGAAAGGGGCCGTCCTGGGGTGCCGCCATGCCTGCCACCAGCGGCGCCAGCGACGCCGGGTCAGTCACCGGCGGCAGGCACACCGTGTCCAGGCACACGTGGGCGCGGACCGGGCCTCCCGCGCCCGTGGGGGCGGTCAGCCGGGTGACCAGGTGGGGACTGGGCAGCCGGGACGCGGCCTGCAGCATGGCCCAGGCGCCGGGGTCCTCCAGCCGCCCCTCCACCGTCACCTCCACCGGCGTCTCCAGCAGGGCCTCCACCGCCACGGCATAGCCGGCGGCAAACTCTCCGTGCTCCCGGTAGGTCTCCACGAAGGCGCTGAGGGCGCGCTGGGCCGCCTCCCGGTACCGGGCCTCGGTTGCGGCGTGGTGCAGCTTCAGCAACCCCTGGGCCGCCGCGGCGTTCTCCGGCAGGGGCTTCTCCCGCGTTCGTAGATATCCCACCGCCTGGGAGTCCCGCGTCACGTCAAAGAAGCCGCCCCGCTCCGGGTCCTCAAACCTCTCCAGCAGCCCGCCCGCCACTGCCTTGGCCCGCGCCAGGTACTGGTCTTGGGAGGTGTGGTAGTAGGCGTCCATCAGCGCGTTGAGCAGGCCGGCGTAGTCGGCCAGCAGCTCCGGCCCCTGGGCGCTCTGCGGCAATGGCCCGGCGTGGGCCAGCGGCCCGCTGCGGGCTGCGGCGTCCACTGACTCCAGAAGTTGCAGGGCCATGTCCGACAGGTCAGGCCGCGGCAGCTTCCAGGAAGCCTCCAGCAGCAGCGACACGGCCTGGGTGTTCCAGTGGGTGTAGGTGCAGGGGTCCACCTCCGGGGCGGGCAGCCCCCGGCGCGCGGCCAGGCTCAACCCGAAGTAGCCCGAGTGCGCCCCCTGGCTGCCCCGGAACCCCGGCAGCTGGGGGTCCCACAGGTGCTCCAGCAGGAACTGGAGGGTGCGCTCCGCCGTCCGCCGGAACTCCTCTCTCCCCAGCAGCAGCGCCGCGTCCAGGTAGACCCGGACCATGCCCAGGTTGTCCTCCAGCAGCTTCTCCAGCTGGGGGTCCGACCAGTCGGCGCGGGCGCAGTGGCGGAAGAACCCGCCCTCCACCGGGTCGCAGATGGCGGCGCGGGCCATGCGGCCCAGAGTCTTCTCCAGCATGACGCGGTAAAACGCCTCGCCGGTGGTGCGGAACCGGTGGAGCAGGAACTGGAGCACCGGGGCCGCCGGGAACTTGGGCTCCTCGCCGAAGCCACCGTGGATGGGGTCGTAGGCGCCGGCGACGCAGCGGGCGATGCGGTCCGCCAGCGCCGCGGTCACCGCCGGTCCGGCGGCCACCCGCGCCACGCGGTCCTGGCGCTGCTTCTGCAGGTCCTGGGCCTTGTCGTAGAGCTGGGGACGGTGCTCCTGGTAGGCCCGGCGCACCTCCGCCAGCATGGCCAGGAGCTGGTCCGGCGGCAGGTAGGTGGCCCCGCCGATGAACCCGCCGTGGCCGGTGAGGAAGGCGGTGGTGGGCCAGCCGCCCACGTTGTAGCGGGCGTTGATGTCGGGGCGGTGCTCCGTGTCCACCCGGATGGGGATGAACCCGCCGTTAATCAGTCCGATTACCTGAGGGTCGGCATAGGAGGTCTGGTCCATCACGTGGCACCAGTGGCACCACACCGCCCCGATGGACAGCAGCACCGGCTTGCCCTCGGCCTGGGCCTGGGCGAAGGCCGCGGACTCCCAGGTCCGCCACCGGACCTGGTCCGCCCCCGCCGCGCCGGAGTGGTCACCCCGCAGGGGCACGCTCACAGGACAACCTCCTGGCCCTCTTGAACCGTCCGGTCAACGGGGCCACTGCGCCACTGGCCGGCGCTGGGCTGGTCTGCCGCACATCCGAAGCGCCTCAAACAACCTCCAAGTCTGCCGCTGAGTTAAGGTAGCATAGGAAGGCCCGTGGTTTCAACAAAGCACTGCGCCCCTCCAGGGAAATCGCATGTCAGTCCATGCCGAGATTGAAAATCCCCCCTTGCCCCCCCTTCGCAAAGGGGGGTTGGGGGGATTTCCATTTGACGGCCTTCTCCAATTTACAGCTATCGATACGAGGCATCTGTACATGCGATTGCCCTGGCCCGCTCTGGCATCGCCTTGATGGGACGGCCACCAGGGAGTATAATCTGGCCGCATACTGCAGTGCCCAAATGTCCACTTTTCTAACAGGCGTCCTGCCGCGGCGACTTTGGGCAATGTAGACCGGCCTGCCGCCTCCGGCACGTGACCCGGCCCAACCCCATTCGGCGGCTCCAAAGAGGGGCGACGCGGATGACTCACACCAGGGCCAGGCGATTTGATGGCCATCTGCACCACCTCCGGAGCGAGTTGGCCCGCCCGGTGCGGCGGTCGTCGTGCCGCGTCAACCTCACCATCCAGCGGGTCAGGCTGGTGGCGGAGTGATCGCCCACCAGGAGTTGGAGGAGTTGCAGGCAGTCGTCCCCTATGAGGGGAACTACCAGCACCTCCAGGATGAGCTCAGGCGGCTGGACCTGCTGATCCGTTTGCGCACCGCCGCCCTCAAGCTGGCCCCGCCCGCGCCTGGCGAGGTGAACGCCGACGCCGCCGTCCGCATCTCCCATGACGACGTGGAGTGGCTCCTGGGCCTTGCCCCGCCTCGGGACGACGGCACGCTGGAGGAGGCAGGGCTTCGCCATCAGCTGGAGCAATGCCAGCATGATATAGATGCGCGGGTCAAGGCCAGCATGGGGCGGGGCGTCTTCCTGGCGCTGCCGTACCTGGCGCACCTCCTGGGCCTGTCCCCCCTGGAGTTGCAGGCGGTCATCCTCTGCCTGGCCCCGGACCTGGACCGGAAGTACAGTCTGCTCTACGCTTACCTTCAGGGCGACAACACCCGGACGACCCCCAGCGTGGACCTGGTGCTGGACCTGATGTGCGGCGGTCAAGAGGCCAGGTGGCACGGCATGACCCATTTCCCCGCCGAAGGCTCGCTCTTCCGGCTGGGGATTCTCCACCAGGTCGCCAGCCCGCCGGGGACGGTGGGCGCCAGCGACTTGACCCAGCCCCTGATGCTGGACCCGCGGGTCCGCAACTACATCCTGGGCAAGTACGGCGTCGACGAGCGTTTGGCCGGGTTGGTCACCTTGCATCCCCCGTCGCCCAGCCTGGGCAAGGTCCTGGTGGAGGAGGAGATCAAGGGCCGGCTGCTCAATCTGGTCCGCCACCAGCTCACCCAGATATCGGCCCGGGACCAGCGGCTGGTGCTGAACCTCCACGGGCCGCACGGGGTGGGCCACCAGGACCTGGCGTTAGGACTGTGCGGGGACCTGAACTGCCCGGTGTTGAGCCTGGACCTGGAGGCGCTGCTGGCACGGGAGGGCGAGTTTGACGACCTGCTGCGGCTGGTCTTCCGCGAGGTGGTGCTCCTGCAAGCCGCCCTCTACTGCGACCATGTTGACCTGATGTTCAAAGACGATGACCGGGCGCGGTCCGCCATGGTCAGGCTGGCCGAGCAGATCAAGCAGCACGCCCGGCTGACCTTCCTGGCCGGCGAAAAGCCCTGGCTGCCCAAAGAGCTGTTCCAGCCGGCGGTGTTTGCGGAAGTGAAGCTGCCCATGCCCGGCGTGCCCCTGCGGGAAGCCGCATGGCAGCTGGCCCTTGAGCGCCTGGTCGCCGAGGCAGACCCCGCCTGGGCGCCGCAGCTGGCCAGCCAGTTCTGCCTGACGCCGGGGCAGATACGCAACGCCACGGAGTTTCTGGAGAGCCAGCGCGCCATGAACGGCCGGCACGAGATCGGCCTGTCCGACCTGTACGCGGCCTGCCGCCGCCAGTCAACTCACAAACTGGGCGAACTGGCCCTCAGCATCGAGCCTCGCTATAATTGGTCCGACATCGTGCTGCCGGCGGAAAAGGTGCTGCAGCTCAAGGAGATCTGCTATCAGATTCAGCAGCGCCACCGGGTCTTGAGCCAGTGGGGCTTTGACCGCAAGCTGGCCCGCAGCCAGGGGTTGTGCGCCCTGTTCTCCGGCCCGCCCGGCACCGGCAAGACCATGGCCGCCGAGGTCATCGCCCACGAGCTGCAGCTGGACCTGTACAAAGTGGACCTGTCGCGCGTCGTCAGCAAGTACATCGGCGAGACCGAGAAGAACATGTCGCGGATCTTCGACGAGGCCGAGACCAGCAACGCCATCCTGTTCTTTGACGAAGCCGACGCCCTTTTCGGCAAGCGCACCAGCGTGTCCGACGCCCATGACCGGTACGCCAACATCGAGACCAGTTTCCTGCTGCAGAAAATCGAGGAGTTCCAGGGCGTGGTCATACTGGCGACTAACCTGCGCTCCAACATGGATGAGGCCTTCACCAGGCGCATCCGGCTGATCGTTGAATTTCCCTCCCCTGATGAATCCAGCCGGCTGCATATATGGAAACTCCACTTTCCGCCGGAGGCTCCCCTGGACCCGGAGGTGGACTTCGCCTTCCTGGTCAAGCAGTTTCGCATTGAAGGCGGCAACATCAAGAACATCGCGCTCAACGCCGCCTTCTTTGCCGCCAGTGACGGCGGCGTCATCAACATGGGCCACATCCTCCGCGGCGCCAAGCGGGAGTTTGAGAAGATCGGCAAGCTCTGGGACGAGTCCGCCATCCCCCGGCCCAGGTAACCACCTGCCAGAGGGCGCTATGTACATGACCAAGACCCGAGAGACAAAGGGCTCAGGCGGCCTTGGCGCCGCAGGCAAACGGCGCACTGCCCGGCCGGGGGCTGGAGCAGGCCTCGGCCACAGCAAGGCCCATCACCTGGCCGGTGTCTCCCTGCGTTACTTGGCGGCCCGCTCGGCCCTCCGCGGTCATGGGCCGGCCGCCCCCTGCGCCTGCGCCGGCGAAGTCGCCTACAGGTCTGCAGGCCCGGAGGAGCTCCGAGTTCAAATGAGGCGGGCGTACTCCCCTTCAGGCTCCGGCGTCGCCCTGGCGGCAGGACCACCAGCGCTGCGGGCTAGTGGTTCGAGACATCCGGCGGACACGGGCACTGGCGTATTCATGGCGCCCAGGTTCGGGCATGATATTAGCCAGGTTCTGGTGTCCCCGAATATAATGGAACCGACACAGACGAGTCTTTCCCGTCGGTTATTGACCTCACCTGAAACACCAGCTGGAGAGGAGGAGGCAGATCAGTACTCGTCCGACGGGCTGCTGGCCTCACTGGCCGGAAGTGGCACTTGTGTCAATGGTGGTGGAGAGTCTGTTTGTAGTCCAACCACGGGAAAATATGGGATTACAAGCAACAGCAACACTTGTTGCACCAAGGAGTGCACCCAGGCGCACGAACAGCAACATGTCACTGATCACGATGGTTGGGGTTGTTGTGCGGCTTTGTCCGCTGCTTGGGGGAAAAAGGGCGCGGATAAGGCGGAGCTTGTCAAGAAGTACAACACCTGGTTTGCTACGGCCAACCTACTCTCTGAGTGCAATGCCTATACTCGCAGTGTTGAGTGCGCCGATGCCCTGGCAACAACCAAAGATTGCGCCGGCACCGGAAAGGATACCGATTGTTGCAAGGACATCGCCGATTATAAGCTAAATGCCGAGACGCGTGCCAAAAGCAACTGTGGTGCGGCCCCGAAAACGGTCCCACCCTGTCCGTCGTTCTAAGGAGACACTGCAATGACGGAAAAGATCTGGGTTTTGGAGGACGAACCGATTCGAGTTTCCTTTAACACCAAGGGTTACGCTTTCTACAAAGGTGGCAGAGGGATCCTGGGATCGCCTATGGAAGCTCACTTACGACTGATCGCGGTTAGAGGCAGGGACCAGGTGGAAATTCCAGGTGCTTCACATTTGAAGGGGCGCGTTGCCATCGAAAGCACCGAAGAGGCACTGGAGTTTGTCAGACTGTTCACCTCGAAAGGGACTCACTATCTTTTTCCAGACGGCCAGTACATTGAACCGGCCCTGGCTGAAAACGCGCCCGGCCTGGGCGAGTTCACCAAAGAGTATGCGCAACGCATGAAGCTGGAGCCGGTCAGGTCCAGGCGGAAGGGCGATGGTTTTGAGATCGAGAGAAGCCTGGTGGACCGAGCCGGAACGCTCCTTAGAGCCACCGAGCGGGTTGGCAAGGATGGGGACTATTCGCTGATGAAGGCGGTGATTATTGACGAGAGTTCGCCGGTAAGTTTTCCCTTCTATGAATAATATAGCTCGATTGCCAGGAGGGCACTATGTGCATGACCAGGACCCGAGAGACCAAGCGGCCCAGCGGCTTCGGCGCAGCCGGTAAACGGCGCGGCGCCCAGGCCGGGGCAGGGGCAGGCCTGATGCACCAGAAGGACCACCACGCTGCTGGCCTGTCCCTGCGTTCCATGGCAGGCCGTTTGGCTGCGCCCAGTAATGGGCTGCCCGCCCCGTGCGCTTGAAAGGGCAAAGTCGCCTACAGTTCTGTAGGCCCGGAGGAGCTCCAGCGGGCGCACCGTCACGGCCCGTCCAGCCTCAGCCCGTTCTGCGGGCTGGCGGAGGAAACCGAAACCGAACGGGTAGCCAGGGACCGGTCAGACCTCCGTCCGCGGGCAGCCGAGGAGGACGAGCTAGCCATGCGGCCCCGGCGGGACGCAGCGCAGGACCGTCCGCGAGCGGCGCAGGAGGAGGAACTGATGATGCGGCCCCGGGATGCCGCGTCCGATCGCCTCCCCCATGACGACTCCGCCACCATCGTCTGCAACGGCTCCGGCGGGTATCGGGCGGACCTGCGCGGCTGGACCGGCGCGCCCTGCGGCATTGAGGGTTGCGTCCGGGGGCACGAGGAGTCCCATGCCCGGGACTGGCTGGGCCGGTGGCCCAATGGGTGCAAGAACGATGATGGCACCAACAAGCCCGACGGCAGCATGATACCCCTGGGCGGACCTGGCTATGCCGCATTCCTGAAGGCTTCGGAGTGCAGCGCCTACACCTTCGAGGAAGGGTGCATCGCGCCCCTGATCGCCGGGGCCAGCGACACCTGTAAGCCGACCTTGCAGGCCCACCAGACGGACACCAAGTCGCAGAAGGCCAGCTTCTGCGGCTGAGCCCGCCGTCCCCAGGCCCAGCTAACCATATTTCAGGAGGGCGCCATGGGCATGGCCAAGGCCCCTGAGACCAAGCGGCCGGGCGGCGGGTCCCGCGCCATCGGTAAAGGCCGGCCGCCCCAGCCCCGGTCAGGGGCAGGGTTGGCCCACGCCAAGGACCATCACCCGGCCGGCAGCTCGCTGCGTTACCTGGCGGCCCGCTCGGCTCTCCGGAGCGAGGGGCCTGCCGCGCCGTGCGCTTGCGCCGGCAAAATGGCCTACGGCTCGGCAGGCCCACATGGTCTCCCGAGGGTGGCCGGCTATGGCCAGCCCAACCGAGGGCCGCTCTGTGGCCTGGCGGGGGAAACCCAGCGGGCGTCCAGGGACTGGCCAGGCCTCCGGCCTCCTCAAGCCGTAGGGGAGGAGTCCAAGAGTTCCCGGGAAGGGGCATTAGACCATCTTCCCCATGCCAAGAGCGCCACCATAGTATGCGACGGTAGTGGCGGGTACCGGACGGACCTGGGCGACTGGGCCGGCGCGCCCTGCGGCACCGAGGGTTGCGTGACGGCGCACGAGCAGTCCCATGCCCGCGACTGGCTGGCCCGGTGGCCCAAGGGATGCAAGAATGCCGATGACACTAATAAACCCGACGGTAGCAAGATACCCTTGGGTGGAGATGGCTACCCGGCCTTCCTGAAGAAGTCGGAGTGCGACGCCCATACGGTGGACGTAGCCTGTGCCGAGCTCCTTCTAAAGGGGGCCGACGCCACCTGCAAGCCCAAAGTACAGACTTACATAACGGACACCAAGGCCGAGCAAGCCAAATTCTGTTGAAGAGCTACCGGTTCTCATCGCCGCGTAACCCGGCATAGGCGACGGCCCACTTCCGGAAGGGGATAACTAAATGATGGACGACCAAGCCCTAACCCGCGCTGCCGTGGAGTACGCCAAAGCGCACGGCCGTAACCCCGAGGACTACTCGGGGCCTTCGGTCGCTCGGGAAAACGGCACCGCCCGGGTGTTCTTTCAGGGAAAGGTCCTCCGGCCTGGGAACCACTTCACCGTGTTGCTGAAGACAGATACCGGAGAGGTAATCCGCCTCATCCCGGGGAGGTGATCCCCGTGGCGCGGGCTCCGGACAGCCACAGTTGGTGAGCGTGCGGCGCCCTTCCCGGCGCTGGAGCGTAACGCCGGCGGGCCGTGTCGACGATGGTTGCGCCCAAAGCCCAGCGGTGTCGGCTTGCCTAGAATCCAACCAACAATCCTGAGAATAACCCACCATGTTCGCAGACCTTGACGAAAGCATAAGGCAGCTCCTGGTCCAGCGGGGCAACCTGAACTCCGGGGAGATCGACATCGCCTTTGAGATGCCGACCCGGGAGTGGGCCGCGGGCCGCACCAAGCCCACCGTCAACGCCTATCTCTTCGACGTGCGGGAGAACACCGAGCTGCGCAACCCCTCGCCCTGGGCGGTGCGGCCCGGCCCCAACAACACCGCCATCAAGAGCCGGCCGGAGGTGCGGGTGGACGTGACCTACCGCCTCACCGCCTTCGCCACCGACGTGGCCGACGAGCACCGCCTGCTGGCCCGGGTGCTGCTCGTCCTGCTCCAGAACCCGGTGTTCCCCGCGGACCTGCTCCAGGGTCAGCTGGGCGGCCAGGAGATCAACACCGAGACCGCCCAGCCCGGCGGCCTCATCCAGAGCCCGGCGGACTACTGGAGCGTGCTGGACAACGACATCCGCCCCTCCATTGACTATAAGCTAACGGTGCGGCTGGACCTGAGCCAGGAGATCTCGGTGGGCCTGGTCCTCACCTCCCAGCTGAAAGTTGGACTCAGCGCCGACGGCGACCGGGCCGCCGTGTTGGAGGAGCTGCCCTTCCAGATTGGAGGCCGGGTCCACCAGAGCGACGACCCCGAAAAGGGGGTCGCCGGCGCCACCGTCACCCTGGTGGAGCAAGGTGTGGAAACTGTCACCAACGCGGAGGGCCGTTACATCTTCCACCACGTCCCGGCGGGCACGTATAATGTCGTCGTTTCAGCCCCCGGCGTGGAACAGCGACGAGAGATTCAAGTGCCCAGCGGCGGCTACGATGTGGCCGTGTAGCAGGAGGCCCGGCATGTGAATTGACGGTACCCCGGGTTGCACCGCCAAATAAATTGAGGGGGATGACCGATGCCTACGTACCTATCACCCGGCGTTTATGTGGAGGAAGTTGACAAGGGCAGTAAGCCCATTGAGGGCGTTGGCACTGCCGTTGCCGCCTTCGTGGGGTTCACCAAGAAGTGTCCCGAGGACTCCCAGGGCAACCCAATGCGGTCGCCGGTGATGGTGACCAACTGGAGCCAGTATGTGGAGAGCTTCGGCGACTTCATGCCCGGCTCCTTCCTGGCCCACTCGGTCTACGGCTACTTCAACAACGGCGGCGGCCGCTGCTACGTCGTGTCCATCGGCTCCCCCAACGGCGCCCACGCCGGCGGGGCCGCCACGGCGGCGGCGCCAGCGGCGCCTACCCTGGCCCTGCCCAGCCGCGCCTCCGCGCCCAGCAACACCCTCAGCATAACGGCGGCCAACCCCGCCGCCAGCGGCCCGGAGATCTCTGTGGAGGTATCCGACGCCGAAGGGCCCGGCGGCGGCGCGCCCGCGGGCGACGACCTGTTCAAGCTCACGGTGCGCCGGGGCGACCAGGAGGAGGTCTTTGACAACGTCTCCCTGCGGCGGGGCGCGGACGTGAACAACGTGGAGACCGCGGTCAATACCGCCTCCCGGCTGGTCCGGGTCACCATGTTGCGGACCAGCGGGCCCATGTCGGACCGGCGCCCCCGGTTGGGCACCTTCACCATCCCCGGCGCGGCCACCGCCGGCTCGCCCGCCGTGGCCGCGGCCCCAGTCCTGGTGGCCACACCCCAGGACTTCATCGGCAGCGCCCCGGACCGCACCGGGTTCGGCGGCCTGGAGATGCCCGAGGACGTGACCATGCTCTGCGCGCCGGACCTGATGTCTGCCTACCAACAGGGACACATCGACCTGGAGCGCGTGCAGTCGGTGCAGCAGGCCATGATGAGCCACTGCCAGAACATGAAGGACCGGGTGGCCATCCTGGACGCGCCGCCGGACATGAAGCCCCAGCAGATCCGCGACTGGCGCGTCAGCGTGGCCAACTACGACTCGTCCTATGCCACTCTTTACTACCCCTGGATCAAGGTCTTCGACCCGTCCGCGGGCAAGAACATCCTGGTGCCGCCCTGCGGCCACGTGGCCGGCGTCTGGTCCCGCAGCGACAACACTCGGGGCGTCCACAAGGCCCCAGCCAACGAGGTCGTCGGGGGCGCCATCGACGTGGAGATGCAGATCACCCGCAACGAACAGGAGATCCTCAACCCGGTGGGCATCAACTGCATCCGCGCCTTTCCGGGCCGGGGCATCCGCATCTGGGGCGCCCGGACCCTCTCCAGCGACCCGTCGTGGCGGTACCTGAACGTGCGCCGCCTCTTCAACTACGTGGAGAAGTCCGTCTTCAACGGCACTCAGTGGGTGGTGTTTGAGCCCAACGACTTCGCCCTGTGGCAGCGCATTGCGCGCAGCGTATCGGCCTTTCTGAACATGACCTGGCGCAGCGGGGCCCTCTTCGGCGCCACCCCTGAGCTGGCCTTCTACGTCAAGTGCGACGCCGAGACCAACCCGCTGGCCTCCCGGGACCTGGGCATGGTGGTCACCGAGATCGGCATCGCCCCGGTCAAGCCGGCGGAGTTCGTCATCTTCCGCATCACCCAGTGGAGCCCCGAGGCATAGCACCTGGTAGCTTGGTCCAGAAAGTTTAGATCGAAAGGAGACGGTTAGCTTATGCCAGAACGCGATCCTCTTATAGGCGCACACTTTGCCCTGGACGTGGACGGCGTGGTGGTGGCCTTCTTCGCCGAGGCCAGCGGTTTCAACAACAAGTCGGAGGTGGTTACCCACGCCGCAGTGGACGACAAGGGCAAGCAGATCCTCCAGAAGATCCCCGGCAACCTGAGCTACGACGACCTGGTGCTGCGCCGGGGCATCACCGACTCCACCGACCTGTGGAAGTGGCGCCAGAAGGTTATTGACGGCAAGGTCAAGGAAGCGCGGGCCAACGGGTCGATCATCATGTACAGTCAGGCCGGCGAAGAGAAGGCCCGGTTCAACTTCATTGACGGCTGGCCCTCCGGCTGGAAGGGGCCTGATGTAAAGGCCGACGATAACTCCGTCGCGCTGGAGGAGGTCACCATCACGATTGAACGGCTGGAGAGGGTGAAGTAACCCATGCTGCAAACCGAATTTGAGTTCACGCTGCCTAAGGGCTACGTGGACCAAGAAGGGACGGTGCACCGCCAAGGGGTGATGCGGTTGGCCACCGCCATGGATGAGATCGCGCCGGCGCGGGATGCCCGGGTCAAGAACAACGAAGCCTACTTGAGCATCGTCATCCTGGCCCGGGTCATCCCCCGGTTGGGCACCCTGTCGGAGGTGAACACCGGCGTCATTGAGCGGATGTTCACCGCCGACCTGGGCTTTCTCCAAGAGTTCTATCGCTGCATCAACGAGGGCAACGCTTCGCTGGGGCGGGTGGCCTGCCCCAGCTGCAAGGCGGAGTTTGATGTGCAGCCGGGGGAATTGATGGCGCCAGCGGGGGCCTAGTCAGTTACCCGCCGGAGAGGCTGTACCAAGAGTTGGCCTACCTGGCGTACCACCTCCACTGGCCCTATGACCAGCTCCTCCACATGGACCATCTGGAGCGCCTCCGCTGGGTGCGGGAGGTCTCCAGCATCAATCAACGGCTGAACGAGTCCTGACGCGGGGGGGCGGCGCTAAGACGCGGTTTCCGCCAGGCGGTGAGCGCCGTCCGGCGCATAGGGGAGGGCCTTTCCATGCCGTACAGAAGAGACCAACTAATCGCATCCCAGTTCTCCCTGGAGGGCGATGGCATTATCATCGCCACCTTCGCCGAATGCTCCGGGCTGAGCGGTGAGATCGAGGTCCAGACCTACCGGGAGGGCGGACTCAACGAGTACGAACACAAGCTGCCCGGGGCGACCAAGTGGGGCAACGTGACGCTGCGCAGCGGCGTGGCCGACTCCACCGCGCTGTGGGACTGGTTCGAAAAAGCTTCCCAGCAAAAGGGCAACGTGGGGCGGGCGGAGCTCTCCATTGTGATGTATGGACAGGACCGCGGCGCCAGCACCCTGGGAGAGATGATGCGCTGGAACCTGGCCAGCGCCTACCCGGTGCGCTGGGAGGGCCCGGCGTTCAAAGCCACCGATAATAACGTGTCGGTGCACGCCCTGGAGCTGGCCCATAACGGCATCAAGCTGATCAAGCACTAAACGGCGGTTGGGGGCGTAGCGCAACTTCATGGCCGTAAACCTGTTCGCCCGCATCTTCGGAAGGCGTCCTCCCGCCGGTGGCCGTGCCGCCGGGCCCGGCGCCGCGCCGCCTGAGTTGCCCCGTCCGCCTTCCCCGGAGCCCTTGCCGGTGCTGGAGCACGTGGGGGCAACGGGCCGGTCCGCCCGAGTGTTGGCCCGGGGCGTGATGGCGCATCAGGGAGCCCTGCGGCGCCGGCCCATGGGCCTGATGCGCCGCATCGATTTGGCTGGGCCCGCTGCCCGGTCCTCCCCTGACTGGATGAAGGCCCTCACCCGGCGTCCGTTGGGGTCCCTGGCCCGCGTCCCGGAACGGCTGGCCCCGGCGACGGCAGAGGGATTGGCCGCCCCGTTGGTCTTGCGCGCGCCCCTGCGCCCCAACACCAGGCCGGAAGAACCGCTGGGCGCCTACGCCCCGCCCGGCTTCGGCGCGGGCAGCGCGGCCCCGCCGGCAGGCGGCCCTGGGTACCGCCGCGGCGCTCCCGCCACCCCTGTCTCCCCAACGCGACCCACTCGCCGCGCCGAGCCCGCCGCCACGCCGCTGCGACAGATGGTCAACGCCCTCCTCCGGCCGGCGCGGGCCTTGGGGCGCCGGCCACCGGGCGCCCGTTTGCCCCCAACCAACGGGGGGGTTGCGCCGCCGGCCGGCGCCGTAACGGGGCGGGCCACCGTGCACCCGCCGGGGACACCCAGGCCGGGAATTGGGCAAATGGACCGGGCGACACCCTCCGGTCCGTCCTTGCCTGCCGCGCCAAGTCGGACGCGCCCGGAGCCGGGGTCCAGCGGCCCAAGGCCGCTTCAGCGCGCCGAGCCTTCTGCGAGTAGTGGGTCCGGCGTCCTTGGGCGCACCGTGAGGCTGGCGTCCCAGGCCCGGAGCCTGGTCTGGCGCGAGTCTGCCCCATCCCGGCCACGCCCCGGCGCGGCGGCAGCGCCCCCCGCCGTCCCCCCTGCCCCTTCCGGTGGCCGCCCGGCAACGCCCACGCCCAGGTCAGGCCCCGGAGCGGCGGCAGCGCCCCGCGCCGTCCCCCCTGCCCCATCCGGTGGCCGCCCGGCAACGCCCACGCCCAGGTCAGGCCCCGGAGCGGCGGCAGCACCCAACACTGTCCCGCCTGCCCCATCCAGTGGCCGCCCGGCAACGTCCACGCCCCGGGCGTCCGCGTCCCCGCGCCAGGGCGAGGGTGGCGCCACTGGACGTCAAAGCCGAACCCAGGAAAGCGCTCCGCCGGCCTCAATCCCCGGCAGACCGCCGGCGGAGGCAGGCGCTTCCGCCGCCACCACGCTGACAACACCGGTGGCCCGCCTGGTGCGCGGGGGTGCGGGCCAGGGGCCCAGCAGCCCAATGGGAGGCGCACCTGTGGCGGGAGCGCCCCCCTTGCCGCTGGCAGCGGCGCAGCCCGGCCCCGCCCGTCCAGCCGCCAGCCGGGAAGACCTGGGACGCACCGTGACGCGCCCCATGGGCCGGACGGCCAGCGGGGCGCCGCCCCCGCCGGTGGCCAGGACTCCCGCCGAATCCGCGCCGCCGACCGTGGTCACGCCCGGCCGGGCAACCAGCCAGCGGGGTCCGAGTTCCGGCGCCCGCGCCGCGTCACCAGGCGCCGGGCGCCAGGAACGCGCCCGCCCGGCGGCGCCACGCCCAGCGGGGTTGGCAAGGCCGGCGCCGGGGGCCGCTACTCCGGCCGCTGCCGCCCCCAGCAGTCCGCCGCCGGCAACCCCGGCGATGCTGCGGGCGGCCCAGGGGCCGGACCGTGCCGCATCTGTTGAGTCCCCGGCGACAACACCGCTCAGGCCGGTGGCCCGGATGGCGCCCCGCAGCCCGGCGGGGCCACCGCCTGCCGGGGCGCCGGAGCGGCAGCCCCTCAGTGTCCCGCCTGCGCCGGCGTTGGGCCGGCTGACTCGCTCCTCCTTTCCGGCGATGGGCGCCGGAACCGGCGGACACCCGCCCCGGCCAATGGTGGAGGCTGGCCGGTGGGTGTGGCGCCGCCGGGCGCCGGAGCCGGCAACGGAGGCAGCGGCCCCGCCGCGCAGTCCGCCACCGGCGCGCGATGCCGCGGCCCAGCGGCCTGCCCAGCGACGAGGGAGCGCCCCGCCGGTTTATGCCACGGCGGTAGCTGCCTCGCCGCGCAGTTTGGTGCCGGCAGGAAACACGGCGGCCCAGCGGCCTGCCCAGCGACGGGGGAGCGCCACGCCGGTTGAACCCCCGGCGGCCCAGCGGCCTGCCCAGGGACGAGGGAGTGCCGTGCCTGCTGAACCCCCGGCGGTACCGGCCAGGCCGGCGGCCCGGCGGTCGCCGCCCGGTCCGGTTGGACCGCTGCCGCCACCGGGGCTGGGCCGGCTGGCGCGCGCCTTCTCCCCCACGATTAAAGCCGGGAGCCTCGGCCGCGCCGGGGCCGTCAGCCACCCGGTCCGGCCGATGGTGGAGGCCGGCCGGTGGGTGTGGCGCCGGCGGTCGGCGGACTCTGCGACGGCCTCCACGCCGGGCAGCCCGCTTTCGGCGCCGCCAGTTGGCCTCTTGGGCGGGCGCGCGTCTGGCTCC
>JBGPJN010000033.1:0-17170 GCA_041485445.1 Dehalococcoidia bacterium | reverse complement strand
CCCACGTCATCTTCATCCTCTGCACCACCGAGGCTCATAACATCCTCGCCACCATCGTGTCCCGCTGTCAGCGGCTGGACTTCCGCCGCTTGCCCGCTGACCTCATCTGCCAGCGCCTGGCCCAGATTACCCAGAGCGAAGGGGTGGCCGTGGCCCCCGAGGCCCTGCGCCTGGTGGCCCGCTACGCCGCCGGCAGCCTGCGGGACGCGGAGAACCTGCTGGAGCAGCTGGTGGTGTCCTATGGCGACGGCGTGGGCCTGCGCCAGGTGGAGGAGCTGCTGGGCCTGGGCCACGGCGAGCGATGGCTGGACCTGGTCAAGTACCTGCTCATGGGCAACACCTCGGCGTCGCTGGAGGTGGTCAACCAGGCGGCCTGGGATGGCACCGATATGCGCCAGCTCCACCGCCAGGCCCTGGAGCTGCTGCGGGCCGCCATGCTGCTCAAGTGGAGCCCCGGCGAGGCGCGGGACCTGCCCGACCACATCACCGGCCAGCTCAAGGAACTGGTGGCCCAGCTCCCGCCCTGGCGCATTGTCAGCGCACTGAAGATGTGGGGCGAGGTGAACATGCGCTACGACGCCCCCTCTACGCTGCCCCTGGAGCTGGCGGTGGTGGAGATCTGCAGTGCCGAGGCCCCGCCGTCGCCAGCGGCTTCCAGGTTGGCCCAGCCTCCGGTGCGCGCCCCGGCAACCGCACCGCAGGCCGCCCCACGGCGTCCAGCCAACCCCAGCCCAGGTAGCGCCCGTGCGCCGGCATCAGCGACGCCCCGCGCCCAGCCGCCCGCGCCCCGGCCCCTGCCGCCGGACCGCATGCCGCGTCCTGTGGCGTCCAGCCCGGCTGCCACCCCTGATAAGGCCGCGGCGCCCGCCACGGCCAAGGCCAACCCGGCGCCACCTGCGGCCCAGCCAGCCCAGCCGGCGTCACCGCCACCCACGGTACGCCCCCAGAAAGCTGCTTCCAGCGTCAGTGGCGATCTGCAGAGTCGCTGGCTGACGGTGGTGAAAGCCTTGGACCGGGACCGGGGCAAGAAGTACATGCTGGGGCCGCTGCTGCGCGACTGCCGGGCCAGCGCCGTGGCGGTGGATGGGGATACCCTGGTGCTTCCCTTCACCCACCAGTCCAACCTGGAACGCATGCAGGAGGAGCTGGACGACCCCAAGGGCCGCCAGCTCCTCACCGAGGCGGTGGCCCGGTCCTTTGGCACGCCCTACAACCTGAAGCTCACCCTGGCCGCTGACCCCGGCGGCGGCGCCGGCACGGGCCGGACCAGCCGCCAGACCCAGCAGAGCTCGCTGGTGCGGGCGGCCCAGGGCATGGGCGGCAGGATAATCCGAGAGGTGGCAGAATGATGAACCGAGGCATGATGCGGCAGGCCCAGCGGCTCCAGGCCCAGCTGCAGAAGATTCAGGAGGAGCTGGAGACCCTGGAGGTGGAGGGCAGCGCCGGAGGCGGGGTGGTGAAGGTGGTGATGACCGGCAAGCAGGTGGTGCAGAAGGTGACCATCGCCCCGGAGGCCGCCGAGGAGCTGCAGTTGCTGCAAGACCTGGTGCTGGCGGCGGTGAACGACGCCTTTGCCAAGACCCAGGAGCTGGCCGCCAAGAAGATGGCGGTGGTCACCGGCGGCATGAACATTCCGGGGCTGGGGTAGAAGGGGCGTTGGACTCGAAGTGTATGACTCAGACATCATTGGCATCGGGGCCAGCCTTCCAAAACGCCTTGTTAGGATCGTTGCTGGCCGTCCAACAGGTCTGGGAGCGACTGGAGAAGGTTGCCGTTCAGGAACAACGCCCTGGTCGCGGAACTGTTCCCCAACTCTTGGCCAGACGCATCCGGGAAGGCACAGCGACGCTGGAAGAGTTGGACTCCTTTCTGAACACAGCACACCATGCGTCGCCCGTCCAAAGGCAACCGTTGTTGGTGCTGAAGGCTGGCTTACTCTATAAGCAGGATCGGTATGAAGAAGCTCTTAAGTGTTGCAACGAGGCACTTGCTCACGGCGAGTACCACTTCGCCAGAATCTTGAAGGGCACACTCCTTCTGCAGACGCAGCGCTTTGACGAAGCTCTACAGTCGTACCAGACGGCCTACACGAGACCAAACAACCTTGGAGCGGCGAAGCGGCGCGATTTCCTGCGGGTTCTTTTCTGGGTGTGGAGCATGGCCGCGTTGGTTAGAGGACTGGACGGAGTTCTCAAGCAGAATCCGTCAGAGCTACAGTTAGGCGTACAAGAGTACCTGGAGATTTTAGACAAGGCGCGGGGGAAGGGGCTAGGAGATTCATCTGCCCAGTTGCCTTTTCAGGAGGACATCAGGGTAAGGTTTTCTGAGAATCTTCCTGATGCTCTTGACAAGGAGTACGCAGCGAAAGGCCAGCCAGTGCCTGAAGGTGCTATAGAGCAAGCGCATCAGTTGCTCCGGGATGCCCTCGACGAACTGGAGTTAGCTGTGCGGCTCCTATCCATCAAGGACCCCTTCGAGGGGTGGCGCGCCTTATCCCACGAGATTAGCAAGGTGTGGCCGGCTGGCGTCTCCGCTGTGGACGCCATCCGGGAGCAGCGGGACCGGGAATGGAACACGTAGTAGTGGACTCCAGCGTTCTGGTGGCTTCGGTTCTCCAAGGAGACGCCTGGAATCAACAGGCACAGCCGTACTTCAGCGGGCTGGAAAACGGCGACTATATTTTCCACCTGCCGATGCTGGTGGTGGTAGAGGTGGTGGCAGCAATCAGCCGGAGGGCGCCGCGGGGTTGGCAGGCTCTCCTAGCCCGAGCCCGAAAGAGCTTCAACGACTGGGAGACCGGTGGCAAGATGGCCCTCTATCCGCTGGACCAAGACCGCATGGAGCGGGCGACAGGCATCGCTCAACGCTATCGCCTCCGAGGGTCTGATGCAGTGTTAGCGGCCTTGGCGGAGGAGTTGGGAACGCCCCTCAAGACCTTCGACCAAGAGCTTCTCGACCGCTTCCAGCGGGCCTCCGTATGACTTTCGAGCACATGCCCGCGGCGTCGCCCTCCCTCACCCGGCTGGTGGAGGAGCTGAACAAGCTGCCCGGCATCGGCCCCAAGAGCGCCCAGCGCCTGGCCTACTTCATCATCCGCCTGCCCCCGGAAGAGGCCATCGCCCTGGCCGACGCCATCACCAACGTGAAGCAGGCGGTGGGGTTCTGCCAGCAGTGCCAGAACCTGGCCGACGTCGCCCTCTGCCCCCTCTGCGCCGACCCCCGGCGGCGCCGCGACCAGGGCTGCGTGGTGGAGGACCCCATGGACGTGCTGGCCCTGGAGCGCACCCACTGCTACCGCGGCCTCTACCACGTGCTGCACGGCGTGATTTCGCCCATGAACGGCATCGGCCCGGAGCAGATCAAGCTCCGGGAGCTCATCGCCCGCCTGGAGGACGGCCAGGTCAAGGAGCTGATCATCGCCACCAACCCCACCCTGGAGGGGGAAGCCACCGCCATGTACATCCGGCGGCTCCTGGCCCCCGGCGGCCTCAAGGTCAGCCATCTGGCCCGGGGGCTGCCGGTGGGCGGCTCCCTGGAGTACGCCGATGAGCTGACCCTGAGCCGGGCCTTTCAGGGCCGGCAGGAACTCTAGCCATGGCGCCTCCCCGCTCGTACCGGGCGGAAGCCCTGGTGCTGAAGCACCAGCCCCTGGGCGAGGCCGACCTGCTGGTGACCTGCTACACGCGGGAGGAGGGCAAGGTGCGGGCCGTGGCCCGGGGCGCCCGGCGGCCCGCCAGCAAGCTGGTGGGGCATCTGGAGCCGCTGACCCGGGTGAGCCTGTCCTTGGCGCGGGGTCGCAGCCTGGACCAGGTCACCCAGGCCCAGGTGGTGGACAGCTTTGCCGCCCTGAAAGGCGATCTGTCCGCCGTGGCCAAAGGCCTGTACGTGGCGGAGTTGGTGGGCGGCTTCGGCGTGGAGGCCAGCGCCAACCCGGCCCTGTACCGCCTGGCCCTGGAGACCCTGGCGTCCCTGCTGCCGGAGGACGGCCAGCCCCCGTCCGACCTGCCCCTGCGGTTCTTTGAGCTGCACCTGCTGGAGGTCTCCGGCCTGCTGCCCGAGCTGTACCAGTGCGTGGAGTGCCGCCACCCCATCTCGCCCGGCGACCACCGCTTCAGCCCCAACGCCGGCGGCACGGTATGCACCCAGTGCGCGCCGCCCGGCGCATATCTAAGACCCCTGTCGGTGCGCGCCCTCAAGGTGCTGCGCCTGCTCCACCGCAGCCCGCGGTCCCAGCTGCCCGCGCTGCCGCTGGACGCGGCGCTGGCCCAAGAGCTGAGGGGCAGCCTCACCGCGGCGGTGGAGTACTGGCTGGACCAGCGCATCCGCTCCAGCGGCTTTATGGAGCATCTGCGGCGCTCCTCCATAGAACCGGGAGAACCGGGCCCGGCAGAACCTGGGCTGGCTTTGACCCCCACAGCCAATGTCCGAGCCGAGTAACCCGCGTCCATCCCGCCGGGAGCTGGCCGCGGCCATCGCCGTCGCGGTGGCGGTAGCCCGGCGCGGCGGAGCTTCCGGCGCCGCCTCGGCCTGGCGATTGCGGGGCCGGCGGGACCAGCACCGGGCCCGTCAGGCCAGGGGGAGCAGTTGGCGGTAACGGTCCTGAGGGTGAAGGTGGGGCGCCGTTGGTACGTCGTCCACGTCGAGGACCTGGGCGGGCCCACGGTGACCGCCACGGTGGACGGCCAGACCTTTCAGGTGGAGGTGGAACCGCCGCCGCCGCCGGCCGCCGGCAGGATGCCGCCGCGTCCCCCACCGCCGGCGGGCCGCGAGATCCAGCCGATGCCCTGGGTCCGCCCCGGCCAGGCGGGGCCGGAACGGCAGGAGAACATTCTGCGGGCCCCCATGCCGGGGCGGGTGATGGCCATCCGGGTGCGCCCCGGCGACCGGGTGACCGCCGGCCAGGAGGTGTGCGTGGTGGAGGCCATGAAGATGGAGCAGAGCATCCTCGCCCACCGCGACGGCGTGGTCAAGGCCATCCACGTGCAGCCCCTGGACCTGGTGACCGCCCGCGCTCCCCTGGTGGAGCTGGAGGAGCGTCCAACTCCCTGATCTTACACATCTGGCCGTGCTGGCGCCTGAATTCAGCAGGGCTAACCGGCGGGCGTTACCGACAGTCAGACAGTGGTAAGGTGGGGTTGACCCGACGCAACCCAGTCCACGACACGTTCGCCTATCATGATAACCGTTGCATGGGCGCCACCTGACCTTGGAATTCGCGGCATCACCGACGCGTCAGCCACCCACAACCCTTGTACTCCCTTGACTCTGCAGTATTGATCAACTACCGCCATTGGGTCTGAATCAGGTCCCATCTTACAGGTCCCGGACACGTGCCTGGCTGTTCCCACAGTCTGTCGTATCCAAAGGTCCAAGGCGGCGTCGTCGGCCAGAATAGCATTCGTTGGGAGGATCCGGTTTTCGGCCACGTCCTTATACGCGTCTGATTCCAGAAGTCTATTCGCCAATCGCAGGCCTTCCCGCACACGTCGGATGTCGTTTGGATCCTGGAGGTAGCAGTAGTTGAAGGACGGCTGTACCCTGGGGTCGGCGGATGCCAACCTGACGTATCCTGAGCCGTCGGGCAACCCGAGAGTGCAGGATATTCGTGCCACCCGGTCAGGCGGGACGTCCCCGCTCAGGTACCTGGTCCGTAGACCCGGGCGGCGCTCCTCCCGTTCGTCGACGACTGGGCCGGTCCTCAACAACATGTCGTTTTTGGCGCTTGACCCTTGAGAGGTGTAGTGCAAACTAAAATGCACCGCATCGACATGACCCAGCGTGATTCCTTCTCTGACCTTGAAGGAAATCTGGGCGCTGAGGTGGTTCCAGAGGTTCTGTCCCACGCCGGGCAGCTCACGCACCGTGGGTATTCCAAATGTTTGGAGTTGGTCCTTGGGGCCGATCCCCGATAGCATCAGTATGTGGGGCGATTTGATGGCCCCGGCGCTCAGCACGATACGGTCTGCTTCGACGGTGAAAACCTCGCCGCCGCTCTCGACTTCCACGCCGACAGCCTTTAAATCCCTGAACAAGATCTTCCTGACGAAAGCCCTTCCCCTGACCGTAAGGTTAAGACAGTGGCGCATGGGATAGAGATGAGTCAGAGCAGTGCTCATTCTCATGCCGTCCAGGTTGTTGGAAGGAGGCACGCCTACACCAGAGGGGTTGGGGCCATTGGTATCCTCCGTGGCGCCGAACCCCGCCTGCAAACAGGCGGCATGGAAGGCCTTCTGGATGTCAGGCCAGGGACCGGACCGGCGGCGCCTTACGGGCAATGGTCCCTCCGTTCCATGGAAATCGTCCCGAATGTCCAGGTCACGCTCCGACTTTCTAAAATAGGGCAGTACCTTGGCGTAAGACCATTCCGTGTTGCCGAGAGAAGACCAGGAGTCAAAATCCTCGGGGAATCCCCTTTGCATTGCCTGACCGTTGATGGACGACCCACCCCCGATCACCTTGCCCTGGGCCACATGGATCTCCCCTTGCTCCTCGGTGATAGTTCCTCGCAAGGCCCAGTTGTGTTCCGAGTCTTCGGCTTCTGCATATCTTGTGTCGCCGAACTTTATATCGTCAGGAAGGTTGTCTAGATCAGGGTAGTCCGGCCCGGCTTCCAGCAACAGAATGGAGGTATTCGCGTTTTCAGCCAATCTGCTGGCCAGCACCGATCCAGCAGCTCCCCCGCCGACGATAACAACGTCGTATTTCATGGGCCCTCCTTACAATACAATGCTTCACAATGCTTCGTCTTTTGAGTTTCAGTTGGCCGCTAGCGGTGAGCCCCAGCCCTTCTTCCGGCGCCACCAATTCTCGCGGGGTGGATGGCATGTCCAGCTTCCGGCATAGCTGGCATAACGTGCCCGACGCCGCTCGCCGGCCATTATAGTGGAAAATCCTTCGCAGCGGGATGGTTTGTCCTCCGTTGTGCAGCGCTGTTTCATTTTCGGTCTGCCCGTAGGGGCGCACCTGCGTGTGCGCCCTGGTCTGCCCCTCCAGCCGTAGGGCAGACACACAGGTCTGCCCCTACCTTTGGGGAGAATGAAACGGCCCTGGTTACGGGCCGCGCCCCTTGCAGTTGACGCCGACCCCCCTGGGGATATAATCTGCGCAGCGACACTTGCGCGGAGGTCACGGCATGACTCAGTCCCAAGAGGCCAACCTCAGCCCGGAGACGGTGCTGGCGGAGATGCTGAAGAACGGGGTTACCCACGTGGTGTGGCTGCCCGACAGCGAGACCAACTGGCTCTACATGCTGATGAAGGCCGAGCCGCGCCTCACCCTGGTGCCCGTCAGCCGGGAAGGGCAGGCTTTCTCCACCGCCGCCGGCCTGTCGGTGGGCGGCAAGAAGCCGGTGATCCTGATCCAAAACACCGGGTTGATGGAGTCGGGCGACTCCCTGCGCGGCTGGGGACTGGGCATGAACATTCCGGTGGTGCTGATGGTGGGCTACCGGGGCTGGACTCGCCACGGCGTCACCACCGACACCGCCGCCACCTACACCGAGCGGTTCATCTACGCCTTTGGCATCAATTACTACCTGGTGGAGAACAACAGCGACGCCCCCCGCATCTCCGTGGCCTTTGAGGAGGCCAAGAAGACCAAGCGGCCCGTGGCCGTGCTGGTGGGCGACGAGTATCACGGGTTTACCGCGCGCTAGTGGGTTCTACAGAAATCCCTCCCCTTACGAAGGGGAGGTCAGGAGGGGTCGCCCTCCGTGGTGAAAGAGAGACCACCCCCTCTAGCGCCCCGTTGGTAAGGGGGAGGACTGGACCGCTTTAAGCAACTTTGGGAGATGTTTGAACATGGTTATGGGAATGCTGCACATGGCGGACGTGCTCAACGTCTTTCAGCCCCATCGCGGCGACGCCATCGTGGTGCCCGGCCGCGCGGGGAAGCACTGGCACAAGATTAGCACCAAACCCAACCGGGACATCCCCCTGGGCGACCCGGCCATGGGCGGCCACGCCTCTTTTGCCTTTGGCCTGGCCCTGGCCCAGCCGGAGGAGCGGGTGGTGATCCTGGACTCGGAGGGCGACCTGCTGATGAACCTGGGCGCCCTGCCCACCATCGCCGAGCTGGCGCCCACTAACTTCTACCACATCCTGCTGGACAACGAGGTGTACGGCACCACCGGCGGGCAACCCGTGCCCAACTCCAAGGTCAACGAGTACGACGTCATCGCCAAGGGTTCGGGCTACCCCCACACCTTCCGGTTCGACGACCTGGAGGAGTTCTCCAACCGGCTGGAGGAGATTCTGAGCACGCCGGGGCCGGTGTTTGTCTGGATCAAGGTTTACCCCGAGGTGGAGAACCTGCCCATCAACCAGCGGGTGCGCTGGCAGACCCGCAGCCGGGACCGGGTGATTGCCGACGTGCAGAGGGAGCTGGGCGTGGCGGTGTCCTAGCGGTTTCAGGCAGTATGTAGGTGACAACCGGCATTGCTGCAACAATGGCCCCCTCTCCTTTGATGGGAGAGGGCTGGGGTGAGGGTGAAATACCCCTCACCTCAATCCTCTCCCACAAGGGGAGAGGAAACACGGTTTCATCCGTGGCGGCGCCGCCGGCAACCGGCATGGCAGATTCTGAAAATCTGGGGAGGACCTGAGTTCACCACTCCAGATTCTTCGGTTGTCCCGATGGAATCGAGAGTTCCCCAGAACGACATCCAAGTGCCGTGCTCGGCGCACTCCGCGGTGTTCCGAGGGATTGTCTAGACTAGGGTGCGGCCACGGCTGCGCCGGACGCCCTCCGAAGTGGTACAATGTAAACATAGGCAACGAGCCAGGCATCGCGTGCTGCTCCCCCGCCGGAGCAGCATTTTTTTGGAGCAGCATGAAGTCACCGGAGCCACAGAACATCCGCAACATCGCCGTGGTCGCCCACGTGGACCACGGCAAGACCACGCTGGTGGACGCCCTGCTGAAGCAGAGCCACACCTTCCGGGAGAACCAGAACGTGGGCGAGTTCATCATGGACAGCAACGAGCTGGAGCGGGAGCGGGGCATCACCATTCTGGCGAAGAACACCGCCATCATCTACCGCGACGTCAAGATCAACATCATTGACACTCCCGGCCATGCCGACTTCAGCGGTGAAGTGGAGCGGGTGATCAACATGGCCGACGGCGTGTTGCTGGTGGTGGACGCGGTGGACGGCCCCATGCCCCAGACCCGCTACGTGCTGCGCCAGGCGCTGCAGAAGCACCTGAAGCCGGTGGTCATCATCAACAAGATTGACCGCGCCAGCGCCCGGGTGCCTGAGGTGCTCAGCATGATTCAGGACCTGTTCCTGGACCTGGCGGTGGACGCCGAGCAGCTGGACTTTCCGGTGCTGTACGCCGCCGCCAAAGAGGGCTACGCCATCACCCACATGGGAGAGACGCCCAAGAACATTGAGCCGGTGTTTGAGGCCATCGTCAATCACGTGCCGGCTCCCCGGGGCAACGCCCAGCAGCCCTTCCAGTTCCAGGCGGCGGCCCTGGACTACGACCTGCACCTGGGGGCCATCGCCATTGGGCGCATCGAGCGCGGCCAGGTCACCCCTGGGGAGCGGCTGTGCTGCATCCATGAGGGCCAGGCGCCGGTCAACTTCGCGGTGACGCGGGTGTACCTGTTCCAGGGCCTGGGCCGGTTTGAAGCGGAGGTCGCGTCCGCCGGGGATATCGTGGCCCTGGCCGGCATCGACGAGGTGTTCATCGGCGATACCGTGACCCACCCCGACGCGCCGGAGGCCCTGCCCACCATCGCCATTCAGCCGCCCACGGTGAAGATGACCTTCGGCATCAACACCAGCACCCTGGCCGGCACCGAAGGCAAGTACTGCACCTCGCCCCAGCTTCGGATGCGGCTGTTCCGGGAGCCCCGCACCAACGTGAGCCTGCGGGTGGAGGACACCGACAACCCGGAGGAGTTCCTGGTGTCGGGCCGCGGCGAGCTGCACCTGGCCATTCTTATTGAGACCATGCGCCGGGAGGGGTACGAGTTTCAGGTGTCCAAGCCCGAAGCCATCACCCGCCAGGTGAACGGCAAGACCCACGAGTCCTACGAGCAACTGACCCTGGACACCCGCAGCGAGTACCTGGGGGCCCTGACTCAGGAGCTGGCGGCGCGCCACGCCCAGATGCTGAACATGAAGAACGACCAAGCGGGCAACCTGCGGCTGGAGTATAAAATCTCCACCCGTGGCCTCATCGGTTTCGGCAGCTTCATGCTGACCGCCACTCGAGGCAACGGCGTGATGAGCACCCAGTTGATTGGCTACGAGCCCATGGGACCGGCGGTGCGCGCCACTCGCATGGGGTGTCTGGTGTCCGCGGAAACCGGCGAGGCGGTGACCTACGGCCTGAACAACGCGCAGAAGCGGGGCATGACCTTCGTTGAAGCCGGGACCAAGGTCTACGAAGGCATGGTGGTGGGCATCCACGCCAGGGAGAAGGACATGGTGGTCAACGTCTGCAAAGAGAAGAAGATGACCAACATCCGCTCCTCCACCTCGGACTTCGCCATCCACCTGGTGCCGCCCCTGCGGTACAGCCTGGAGCAGTTCATGGACTTCATCGCCGAGGATGAGCTGCTGGAGGTGACCCCCCTGCACCTGCGGGTGCGCAAGAAGATCCTGGGCGGGGACAACCGCTACCGGGCCGGGCGCAGCGGCTCCAGCCGCTCCCAAGAGCTCGCCCACCGGGCGTAGCGGGCGGTGCTGGCTTTGCACACCGGCAGCGGCCCCCACTCCTTCCGCTGGGTTGACGGCTGGGCCAAGCTGCCCGGCAGCGAGACCGCCCGCGCCGGCTGGGCGCACCACGGCCTGGCCATCACGGAGCAAGGCCAGGTGCTGGCCTTCCACCAGGGCGAGTCTCGAGTGCTGGTGCTGGACCTGGAGGGCAACCTGGTCCGCTCCTGGCGCTGCGACCTCACGGAGGGCCACGGCCTGACCCTGGTGAAGGAGGGCCGCGCCGAACGGCTCTGGCTGGCCGACCCCGGCCGGAAGCGCACCAGGGAGCACAACTACCAGTATCCGGCCACCGCCAGTCCCATCTCCGGCCGCGTGGTCAAGACCGACCTGCGGGGCCGCGTCCTCATGGAGCTGGCGCCGCCTCCGCTGGACATCTACCAGCGGGGCAACTACTGCCCCACCTCCGTGGCGGTGCACGAGGCACGCTTCGGCGGCAACGGCGACATCTGGGTGGCCGACGGCTACGGCCAGAGCTACCTCCACCGCTTTGACCAGGCGGGTCACTACCTGAGCAGCCTGTCGGGCGAGGAAGGCGCGGCGGGCCGCTTCAACACTCCCCACGGCATCTTCATCGACCGCCGCAAGCCCCAGCCGGAGCTGTACGTGGCCGACCGCAGCAACCGGCGGGTGCAGGTGTACGGCCTGGACGGCGGGTTCCGGCGCGCCTTTGGCGGCGAGTTCCTGAGCAGCCCCAGCGCCTTCGCGGTGTGGGGCGACAGCCTCATTGTGGCGGAGCTGCGGGGCCGGCTGGCGGTGCTGGACCGGGACGACCGGCTGGTATGCTACCTGGGGGAGAACGGCGCGGTGGCCGAGGTCAAGGGATGGCCCAACGTGCCGCCCGAGCGCATCGTGCCGGGCCGGTTCAATAGCCCCCACGGCCTGGCGGTGGACCGGGACGGCAACCTGTACGTGGCCGAGTGGCTGATTGGCGGGCGGACGGTGAAGCTGGTGCGGGAGTGAGGCGGGGGAGGTTGAAGTCCTACCCGTCACCGTCGTCGCCGGGACTGGGGGTTGGCGGCGCCGTGGGGTTGCCCCGGCGGAGCAGGCCGGCAAAACCCACCGCTGGCCGGCCCGAGGCGCGGCCGGCGAGGCCAGGAACGGCGCGCACCCGCACCATCGCCTCGTCCAGCAGGTGGTAGACCACCGGCACCACCACCAGCGTCAACAACATTGAGCTGAACACACCGCCCATCAGCACCACGGCAATGGGCGAACGGCTTTCCGCCCCCGGCCCTAGCTTGAGCGACAGCGGGATCATGGCGAACAGAATCGTGAAGGTGGTCATTAGAATTGGCCGCAGCCGCGTGGCGCCGGCCTCAATGATCGCTTCACTGCGGGCGACGCCCTGCTTCCGCAATGTTTCGGCATAGTCCACCAGCAGGATGGCGTTCTTGGCGACCAATGCCATGAGCAGGATCATGCCCAGCATGGAGAACAGGTTCAGCGTGTTGCCGCTAATCAGCAGTCCGGTGAACGCGCCCACCAGCGCCAGGGGGATGGAGAACATGATGGCCAGCGGGCGCACCAGGCTCTCGTAAAGCGCGGCCAGAAGCATGTAGATCATCAGCGCGGAGAGCATCAGCGTCTGGGTGAGCGCAGCAAAGGTCTGGTTGAGCCGGTCCACCTGACCGGTGAACACCACCTGGTAGCCCGGCGGGAGCTCCAGTTCAGCTAACCCGGCCTCAAGGTCGCGGGCCACGTCACCCAGGGAGCGTCCGGTCACGTTGGCGTTCAAGGTCAGACTGCGCTGCTGGCTGGCGCGGTTGATCTGGCTAGGCCCCATCACGTACACCAGAGTCGCCACCTCGTCCAGGCGCACCAGCCCCCCAACGTTGGGTGCGAACACGGGCAGAGCGCCCAACTCCGCGGGCGACATCTGGTCAGCCCCAGATACTTTCAGACGGACGTCGCTTTGCGTGCCGTCGGGGCGATCAAACTGGGCCACCACCGTCCCGGCCACCGCGGTGCGCAGCGCGCTGGCGACGCCGGCGGTGGAGACGCCCAGCGGAGCCATCCTGATGCGGTCCACCACCGCCTCCACCTCGGGAAGCCCGGCGGGGTCGGAGAACCGCACGTCGGTGGCGCCGGGCGTGCTGCGCACCACCTCTCCCACCTGGGCCGCCACCAGCTTGAGGGTGTCAAAGTCGTTGCCCAGAATGCGGATGCTGATGGGCGAGCCGCCGCCACCCAGGCTGCTGGGGACGTTGCCGCTGACGGCCGCGGCGGGAATGGTGCGCCCGATGCTGCGCGCCTGCTGGAGCACCTGGGACGATGTCCTCTGGCGCTCCGCCTTGTCCACCAACTGGACGGTGATGTTTCCCGAATCGGTCCGTTGGCCGCCGCCGCCGCCCACCGAGGCAAACACCCCTTGGACTTCGGGGAGTTTCATAAGCTGGCGCTCCAGGGAGGCCATGGCCTCGCCGGTGGCCTGCAGCGATGTGCCGGGCGGCATCTGCATCTGCAAGTTGAACTGGTTGTCGTCCTCCGTGGGGGTGTATTCGGTCCCCAGCAGGTGCAGCGGGATGAAGGCGATGGCGATGGCCAGGGTAGACGCTCCCACCAGCAGCACCACCACCGGGCGTCTCAGGGACCATCGAAGCACGCCCCGGTAGGAGGCGGCAACGCGGTCCAATCCGGCGTCCCAGGAGGCGCCGTACCGGCGAATGGGGCTGAAGCGCCGGCGCGTCTGCCCCGGCCGCCGTCCCTCAGGTTTTTCCGCCTTGAGCCAGTGGGCCGCCAGCATGGGCGTCAGCGTGAACGACACCAGCAACGAAAACAGCGTGGCCACCACCACGGTCAGGCCAAACTCGCGGAGGAGCTGTCCCAATGAACCCGAAATGAAGGCGATGGGCAAGAACACTACCACGTCGGTCAGCGTGATGGCGATGGCCGCGGCGCCGATCTCGTTGCGGCCCTTGAGCGCGGCCAGCAGAGGCTCTTCGCCCAACTTGCGGTGCCGGTGAATGTTTTCCAGCACCACTATCGAGTCGTCCACCAGAATCCCTACCAGGAGCGCCAGAGCCATTAAGGAGATTAAATTCAGGCTGAACCCAAAGAGATACATCACCAGAAAGGTGGAGATCAGGGACGTGGGAATGGCCAGCAAGACGATGATGGTGTTGCGCCAGGCGTGCAGGAACACCAGGAGCACCAGGCCGCACAGCGCCACGGCAATCATTAAATCGGTTTGGACCGCGTGGATGGAAGCCTTGGTGTACCGGCTGGAGTCGTTGGTCACCCGGAACTCAACCCCGTCGGGCAGCGCCGATCCCAGCCGTTCCAGCTCCTGCCGCACCAGCTCCACGGTATGCACGGTGTTGGCGCCGCTCTGCTGGATGATGGAGAAGCCAACGCTGGGCTGCCCGTTAAAGCGCTGCAGGGTGCGCTGCACCGCGAAGGTGTCCTCCACCCGGGCGACGTCGCGGAGGTAAATGTTGCCGCTGAGCCCCGAGGAGACCACAATGTCGCCAAACTGCTGGATCTCGTCCAGCGCCCCGGAGGTGCGCAGGTTGAACTGGGTCCCGCCCTGGAACACGGTGCCGCCGGGACTGCTGAGGTTGCTTTGCGACAGGGCGGTCTGTATCTGTTGCAGGGTAAGGCCATAGGCTTGGAGCTTTGATGGGTCCACCAGCACCTGTATCTCGGAGCGCAGCCCGCCGGAGACGTTGACCTGAGCGACCCCCTCCACCGACTGAAGCCGGGGGGCGATGGTGTTGGTGGCCACGTCGTAGAGCTGCCCCAAAGTAGCCTGCCCGGACAGGGAGACGTTCATGATGGGTTGGGCGGTCACGTCGGCTTTGGTAACGTTGGGCGGGTCAATCTCATCAGGAAGCCGGCTCCGCATGGAGGAGAGGATGCGGTCAACCTCGCTCACCGCCTGGTTCAGGTCGGCATTGTCCACCATGGTGAGGCGGATGGTGGCCCGCCCCTCCGTGGAGGTGGAGGTCATGTCCTTCAGCCCGGCGAGGCCGTTCACCGCCTGCTCGATGGGCTTGGCCACCAGTAGCTCGGCGTCCCTGGGGGAGGCGCCGGGATAGCCCACCTGGATGGTCACCACCGGGAAGATAATATTGGGGAGCCGGCTTACCTGGAGGCGCGAGTATGCGATGCCGCCCATCAGCACCAGCCCAAGGATGAGCATGGCGACGGTTACCGGCCGCTTGATGGCGAACTGTGTTATGCCCACAGATGACCTCCCCTGGACGCCGCCGCCTTCGGCCTAGCCCGGTGGACGCTGCCGCTGGGCGGCGCCCTCAACGGCCACCCGATCGCCATCTTTCACCAGGCCCTGTCCTACCGTCACTACCTGGTCCCCAACCTTGACGCCGCTGGCGATTTCGGTGTTGGCGCCGCCGGTGAGACCCACCTCCACCTTCTGCAGGTGGGCCTTGCCATCCTGCACCACAAAGACGAAGGGCTGGCCGTCCCGGTGCACCACCGCCTCCCTGGGCACCAGCACCGCGTCCTGGCGTCCGGTCTGTATGGAGATCCGCCCGGACATGCCCGGTTTCAAGGACTGGGCCGGCGCCGAGGGGGCCATCTGGACCAGAAAGGTGTGGGCCTTATCGTCGCCGGCGGGAGCGATTCGCTCCACCCGCAGTGACAGTTGGCCGGGCGCGGCGGGACTGGTGAAGGCAATCTGCTGGCCCACCTGCAGAGAGCCTATCCGGCTCTCTTCGACCCGTGTGGACACCACCACGTCACTGCCGACCAGGGTGACGATGGGTGTTTGCGGCGTGGCCAGCGCGCCGGGGCTCAACCACCGTTGGGCGACCCAGCCGTCGAAGGTGGCCACCACCCGCAGCTCCTGTAGTTGTTGGTTGACCAGGTTTACCTGGGCCTGGGCCTGGTCCACCTGGGCCTGGGCGGCTTCAACGTCCTGCACAATTTTGGGGTCCAGGGCCATGACCGCCGGCTCTCCTAATATCGCAGCCGCAGCGCCGCTGGGCATCGCAGCCGGGACTGCGTTGGGATTCTTCCACACATCCAGCTTGGCTGACGCGGAGTCCAGCGCCGCCTGGGCGGAAGTCACCTTCGCCTGGGCCAGGGCGACAGTGTCGGGGCGAGGCGCCTTCAGCTTAACAAGGTGGGCCACGGCATTATTCAGATCGGCTTGAGCCGAGGACTCGGCCCACATGGCGCCCCGGATATCCTGGGGTATGGAGGAGTCCTCGTTGATTCGCTTCAGCAAGGAGGCGACGGCCTGCCGGCTCACGGCCTCCCTGTCCTCGGCAGTGCTGATCTCCTCGGGTGAAATCTGCACGCCAAAGGACCCGGATAGGATGCTCGCCGTGATGGTGTCGGCCGCCAGGATGCTTCGGGCCGCCAACGTCATTTGCCACCAGGTGCGCACGTCCCCAGGCAGGGATCCTTTGGACAGATATTCAGCGATGGCATTGTCCAAATCAACGTGGGCTTTGCTTAGCTTGGTCTGGGCGTTGGCCACCTCCCAAAGCGCCTTGGCCAGGTCAGCGTCGGAGGGATTCTGAAGGTCAGACAGCTCTACTTGGGCGCTCAGCAGATCCGCGCGGGCCTTGGCCACCGCACTCTCCAATAGCTGCGTCTGTGCCTTGACCTCGTTGGGCCGGGCCGCAGCCTGCGCCAAGGCCAGTTTAGCCTGGGCGTTGCGCAGCCCCGCTTGGGCTTGCTGAAGTTGGGCGTCCAGAGTGCCGTGGCTGAGCTCGGCGATCACCTGCCCCTTCTGCACCGGCGAACCCACATCCACCGTCAGCTTCTCCAGGCGTCCGGTGACCAGGGATACCAGGTTAACTTGGTCTTTGGCCGATACGGTGGCGGCATAATCTACCCCCACCGTCAGTGCGCCTTGGGTGGCGGGAGCGGCGCGAACCGCCACCGCCGGCAGCGCCCGCACGGAAGAGGCCGCCGCACTGTTGTTGGCGCCACCGCAGCCAACCAACAGCCCAGCACACAAGGTGGCCACGAGGAATGCCGCGGCATAGTATCTTCGGTGCAATCGGTTCACCTCAAGGCATCAGCGTCGGGCAAAGAGTCTCGGTAATTCAACTGTCTGCCATTCTTGCGCAGATTAGCAACCGATGCCGGAGCGTCGCTCTCGCCAAACCCGGTGGATCAATCCACCACCACAGCGGAGACAATATTGATTATAGCATTGGTGCTCAGGGCGTGTCTGTGCCGAAAGGAGAATATACGGTGCCAGGACCTGAGGCCGGAACGCCGTTATGGAGCCTTGCATAGAGATCTTAACTCAGGCAGACAAAATCCCCCTTTGCAAGGACTGAGTTTGAGTCTCACCAACCAACGAGTGTTGGTCACAAAGGCGGCGCGGGATCCAGTGCGCCTGTCGAACCGGCCAACCCGGCGGCGCCAGTTGTCCAGCCAGGCGTGGCTCCGCTGAACCCTTCGGCAAGAATTGCTGGCTGGTGGACATGGACCAAAAAAGAAGGCCCCCAGTAACACTCCT
>JBGPJN010000032.1:0-17331 GCA_041485445.1 Dehalococcoidia bacterium | reverse complement strand
CGTTGATTGAGTAGTCCTTCCGCAGAAGGACGTATCGAAATCATTGCCCCGCCTGGTCTCGATACGTCGCACCGATTTCATCGGTGCTCCTACTCGACCAACGTTCGCCAGACAAGCGAATGACCCTGCGGTTCGTCGCCATCCCCAGCCCTGTGTGTGCTTACCCATGCCCCTGGGACGCCAGCCAGGTGGTGAAGGTGTGGCCTAGCGTCACCGGGTCCTCCAGCAGCAGCGGCGCCGGAGCATTGCCTGGGGCGATGCGCAGGTGGATGAAGCCGGGGCCGGGCACTTGTGCCGCCTCGGTGATGGCCTGCTTCAGCCCCTCCAGGTCCTCCGGCTGCCAGGTGCGCAGCCCGCAGGAGGCGGCGATGGCCGCCAGGTCCAGCTTCTCGGTGAAGGTTGTCTGCCCGCCGGTGGAGGCGTAGGCCTGGTTGTCCAGCACAATCAGCAGCAGGTTGGTGGGTTGAAGGTAGCCGATGGTGGCCAGGGCGTTGAGGTTCATCAGCATGCCGCCGTCGCCCTCCACTCCCACCACGCGGCGCGGGCGCGCCTGGCCGGTTTCCAGCCCTAAGCTGAGGCCCAGCACAATGGAGCTGACCAGCCCCATGGAGTCCACCACGTACAGATGGTTAGGGCGGCGCTCGGCGGCGGCCATCTCCCGGCAGGTGGCCCCGCAGGTGAGCACCACTGGGTCCTGGGCGAATTCCTGGGCGATGAGACGCAGGGCCTCGATTCTAGACGCTGGTCGGGACACTGGCGGGACCATGGGCTACTCCTTCAGGTTGAGGAACACAATGATGGGCCGGTGGGTCATCTGGGCGTACTCCTGGGCCTGCTGGATGGCCCGGGGCCACGCGTCCAGGGGCACCCGGTAGTCCAGGTTGAAGGCCTTCAGGCGCATGGAGTCCACCATGTCGGGGGCGCCCTCGGAAAAGGTGTGCACCGCGGCATTGAACTCGCCGAACCCGCCCCGGCGGATGGCCAGCACCAAAAGGGGCATGTGGTAGGCCATGGCAAAGGTAGTGAGGGCCACCATGGAGTTGCCCAGGCCCACGTCCTGGCAGAACAGCACGCTCTTCTTGCCGGTCATGGCCAGGCCCGAGGCAATGCCCACGCCCTCCTCCTCCCGGGCCACTGGAAAGGCGCGGACGCCGGGCTGCCCCTCAAAGTGGGCGATGACCGGCGCGCCGAAGCTGTCGGGCACGTGAATGAAGTACTGGATGCCCGCGGCCTCCAGACCCCGGATCACCGCGGCGCAGGCGTCCTCGCGATACCCCATCACGAAGCCTTCCTGAAGTAACTAAACATAGCTCAATGAAATCTCCCCTGGCCCCCCTTTTGCCTCGCCTTAGCGAAGCGTAAGGAAGGGGGGTTGGGGGGATTTACGCCTCAAACGCTTTCCAACCTGTTCTTGAATATTGATGCAAGGCTAGGTAAGTCTCGTGCCGACCGCCCGCCAGACTAGCGCAGCGCCTTCAGGAAGTCGCCGCCGCTCTGGCGGATGAAGTCGGGGGCGTTGGCCGAGAGGATCTGCACCCCGCGGTTGGCGAACTCCCGGTAACGGGCGATGTTGTTCACGGTCATGCCGGCGCCGGCCACGCCCACGGCCTTGCCCTCGGCCTTGGTGCCCTGGATTATCTTGTCAATGGCGGCGTCCACCCGCGCCGGGCTGGGCATGCCCATGGCCTGGGTCAGGTCGCTGCTGCCCACCAGCACGCCGTCAATGCCGGGCACCGCGGCGATGGCCCGGGCGTTTTCCACCGCCTCCGGCGTCTCCGACATGGTGATAATCAGGGTCTCCCGGTTGGCGGCCTCGTAATACTCCTTGGGGGACAGCCCGCTGCCCAGCCGGTTGGTGCGCCCGCCGGTGGCGCTGCTGCGCTCCCCCATGGGGTAGTACTTGGCGGCGTGCACCACCGCCTCAGCCTGCTGCCGGTTGGAGATGTGGGGCACGATGAGCCCCTGGGCGCCCCGGTCCAGAAAGCGCAGGATGGTGGAAGGCTCGGCGTTGGGGATCCGCACGACGGGGGTGATGTCGTACAGCTCCGCCGCCCGCACCATGTTCTCGGTCTCCGAATCGTTGGAGGACCCATGCTCGCAGTCGATCCACACCCAGTCAAAGCCCATGGCCCCGTACAGCTCCACCAGGATAGGAGCGTAGAAAGCGACGCCTGCGCCGATGACCACCTGCCCCTCCATGATCTTGGCCTTGGTCTTGTTGACCCGCACCATACCTTCTCCCTGTGAAGAACCTATTTGAGAAACTTCCGCCGCGGAGCCAGAGACCCCTGAGTTAGTCTTTACCCTTCGCCAAGGCGAGAGGATTCCATTGGCAACACGCTCTGGGGGCTCGGCGCGCCCTGTGGCCATTGGACCGGTCCTATGAATGAACTGATTGGGGATGAATACCCCATCCGCGCCAGCGGCCCGGATTGGGAAGTACCAGGCAGACCTGTAAGCCGGGTTCTGTATCCCGCACGCTGCCGTCGGCCCCAGGGGCCGGGACAACCCGCGGGACGGTGGCCATCTATCTAGCCCTCCCGGCGACCCCAACCAGTGGGGGTCACCGGGACCCCGACTGAGTCGGGGCAACGTTGCCATTGGGGTCCAGCGGCCAACCCGGGAGCGGGCCGGACGCCCATTGCTCCCCTATTTGGCCTTGCTCCAGGTGGGGTTTAGCCGTCGCTGCGTTGCCGCAGCGGACCGGACGCTCTTACCGCCCGATTTCGCCCTTACCCCGACAGAGTCGGGGCGGTATGTTTCTGTGCCACTTTCCGTCCCCTACGGCGTTTCCCGACAAGGTCGGGGCCGCCGGAGAAGCCTGGGCGTTACCCAGCACCCTGTCCAGTGGAGCCCGGACTTTCCTCCCCCCCGCTGGTGCGGGGCGGCGACCACCCGGTCCGCCTGGCGGCCTCCCAATGGAACTTTAGCATACGGCCAAAGGAGGGTCAAGCTGGCCTGTGGGGCCTGAAGCGGCACGGGGGCTGGCGGCATCGGATGGCAAATGCGTAGGGGCGCACAACCGTGCGCCCCTACCGCGCCCGCTCCCCAGCGTCTACCCCAGGAAGAGCATGCGTCCGCAGCTGCTGCACAGCACGGTCTGCCGTCCGCTGCGCACCCGCTGCAGTTGCTGGGTTGGCAGGGACATGCGGCAGGATTGGCACAGGCCCCGTTCCACCCGCGCCACTGCCTGTCCTCCCTTGCGCTGTCGCAGGCTTTCATAGCTGGCCAGCTCCACGGGGGTCAACCCGGCGGCCAACCGGGCCCGGGTGGCCGCGAGGCTTGCCCGCTCCGATGCCAGCAACTTGAGCCGCTCGCCCAACTGGGCCTGGCGGAGCTGCCAGGCGGACTGGGCATCCGCCAACTCCTTTTCCAGGGTTTGGCAGTGTGTCTGGGCGTCGGTCGCCTTCTGGGAAAACTCCGCCAGCGACGCCTCTTGCTGCTTGAGCTGGTCCCGCACTCGGCTGGCTTCATCTTGCAGGGCGGGCAACTCGCGGGGGTTAGTCACATCGGTGCCGTAGAGGCGCTGGTCCAACTGGGTTGACCTCTCCCGCAGAGTTTCAATTTCGAATTGCTGGGCGCGTTGCAGACGGAGGGTATCCTGGAGCCGCTCCTGCTCGCCCTTCAGTGCGATTTCAATCTGCTCCACGATCAAGCTGGAGGCCAACTCCTGCTCGACCTCGGCTTTTTGGCCCTCAATTCGGTCCAGGGCCTGGTCCAACTCTTGTAATGAATAAAGCTGCCTGATACTGGTCATCGCATTTTCCACCCCATTGGATTCTAGGAACCTGAAGGTCCGTTGTCAACGTCGGGTTTTGGTGGGCGGGACCGGGCGACTCCTTGGTGATGACCGGCGCCGGGGGTTATAGTATGCCTTGGTCCCCAACAGGAATCACGGGGATTCGTGGCGTTCAGTTCAAGTGGGTGTCAACGGGAGTCAACGATGCGCGATAAGCCAGAGATTCGGGAGATGATGTGGAGCGCGTTGGAGCGCGCGGGCGTGGTGCGTGGCGGCAGCGTCCACGACAAGATCCCGGATTTCTTGGGCGCCGAGGCGGCGGCCCAGCGGGTGTTCGAACTGGACTGCTGGCGTCGGGCGCGGGTGGTTAAGAGTAACCCGGACCGGGCCCAGCGGCCCCTGCGATGCCAGGCGCTGCAGGAGGGGAAGCTGCTGTACATGGCGGTGCCCCGTCTGGAGCAGGAGCGCTGCTTTGTGGAGCTGGACCCGGCCCGATTGGATGCGTCTCCCAATGAGGCTTCCACCATTGAAGGCGCCTTCCGGTACGGGCGGCTGGTCACGGTGGTGGAGATGCGGCGGGTGGACCTGATCGTTTGCGGTTCGGTGGCGGTGAACCAGCAAGGGGTGCGCATCGGCAAAAGGGGCGGCTTCGCCGACCTGGAGTACGGGCTGGCCGCCGCCGCCGGGCTCGTCACCCCGGATACGCCGGTGGTGACCACGGTGCACCCCATGCAGGTGCTGGATGAGGAGCTGCCCTGGACCCGCCACGACGTGACCCTGGACTACCTGGTCACCCCCCAAGAGGTGGTGGCCTGCGCCGGCGGCCGGCCCCGGCCCGTCGGCATCTACTGGGAGGACCTGGACGAGGCCAAGATCGCCCAGATCCCGGTGCTGCAACAGCTGCGGCCGGGCGCTTCCCGAACCCGGCGGCGCGACGGTGGGGCGTGAGCTTCGCCGACGAGTTGGAGCACGCCGCGCGGCCCATCCGCCAGGCGATCCTGGCCCATCCCTTCGTCACGGGAATGGGCGACGGCACTCTGCCGGTGGACCGGTTCAAGCACTACGTCCTGCAGGACTATGTTTATCTTATCGACTACAGCCGGGTGCTGGCCCTGGCCGCCGCCCGCGCGCCCGACCTGCCCACCATGGGGTGGTTCGCCAGGCTGCTGGACGAGACCCTTAACACTGAGATGGCGCTGCACCGCAGCTACTGCGGCCAGTTTGGCATCACCGTTGCGGAGCTGGAAGCTACCCGTGCCGCGCCCGCCACCGCGGGCTACACCAGCTTCCTGTTGAAGGTGGCCTACCAGGGCGGCTTTGGCGAGCTGGTGGCGGCGCTGCTGCCCTGCCAGTGGGGCTACTGGGAGATTGGGGAGCGCCTGGCGGGCCTGGGCGGGCCTGGGGACCAGCCCCTTTACGCACAGTGGGTGCGGATGTACACGTCGCCGGAGTTTGCCGCCCTGGCCCAGGAGATCCGGGCATTGGCGGACCGGCTGGGGGCGCGGGCCGGCCCGGACCAACGGGCCGCCATGACCGCCGCCTACCTGGACAGCTTCCGCTGGGAGCACCGGTTCTGGGAGATGGCCTACAACCTGGAGGGTTGGGGGGTGTGACCTGTCGGGAGGGCGTTGCTACGTCCTCTCCGCCCGGAACACTAGACAGGGCCAGGAGAAGTGGATGTCGTCGCCCGCCGGCCGGACTTGGAAGGCCTGCCCCACCGGGGCGCTGGCACCCAGAAAGTCCCGCCGCAGGGACTCAACCACGGGCTGGGGTGTGGCGGTGCGGGCCACCCAGTTGTTGAACTCCAAGTGGATGCGGGGCATCTCCCGCTCCGTGATGGCCAGCCCCCGGTCCGCCAGCAGGGCCTCCCACTGGGAGACCTTCCGGTTGTGCACGTGGCTGTAGTCCCGCCGCAGCTCCACGTCGTTCATCCAGCGGGCCACTGCGTCATTCTCGGGAGAAACGCTGTCGGCCACCACCAGGATGCCGCCGGGCTTCAGCACCCGCCGCACCTCGTCCAGGGCCTGTTCCAGGTTGGCAAAATGGTGGCAAGCCACGCGGCAGGTCACCAGGTCCAGCGACTCGCCGGCAAAGGGCAGCGCCTCCGCCGGCGTCTGCACCAGGGACAGGTTGGAAAGCTTGCGCTCCCGGCCCAGGCGGCGGGCCTGCTCCAGCATGGGGCGGGTGAGGTCGGTGGCCAGCACCCGGCCCGCGCAGCCGGACATGGCGAAGGCGGTGAAGCCGGCGCCGGTGCCCAGGTCCACGGCCCAGCGGTAGGGCCCCGGCCCGGCCAAACGCCGCAGGGCGTCCAGGCTGGCGTCCCGCACGTGGACCTGGCTGGTGGCGTACACCGGGGCCTGGGCGCCGAACATGCGCTGGGCCGCGGTGTCCCTCTGGGGAGTATTTTTGTGGTTCTGGTTCATGCAGGTAACTGCTTTACGGGCTCAGCCGGAAGGGAGGGTACTCGTCCCGCATGAGCAAGGCGTAAGCCCCCACGCGAATTCCCCAGCGCTGGATGCCCACGGCCAGCTCAAACAGACTGGTGGGGTAGCGTCCGGTAAACAGGTGGGCCACCAGTGCGAACAAGGCCAACAACAGCCCAACTCCGCTCAGTCCACCGTAGTTCACGCTGACCACTCCAGCCATCCCTGCGAAAGACCCCAAGATCAGATAGTGGGGGATGGCCAGGAGCCACCACTTGACCAGCACCAGGCCTCGGGACAACTGCTCCGGATACGGCACACTGAGCGTCGCCGGGTAGGAGGCCTCTTCCTTGAGGCTAAACGGAGGATACTGGTCGGTTCCAAGAATAACGTAGTAGCCCACTCGCCAGCCCCACCGCAACACCCCCACGTTGAAGTCGAAAATTCCCCGCGGGTATTTGCCGGTGAACAGGATGGCGAATAAAGCAATCACCGTCGTGACGGCGAGGGCGATCCACAGAAAGATCAAGACGACATAATGGGGGATAGCCAGCAGCCACTTGACCAGCCACAGCCACCGGCTGAGGGTTGGGGAGAGGGTGGCTTCCACCGACACTGGGTAAGGCGATGCGGTGGTCATGGCGCCGGCGCCTCCTTACTGGACTTGCGGGCAGACCCCGTTGCGCGGCGGGGGAAAGTCGGGGCGGGCAGGATCGAACTGCCGACCTCCTGGTCCCAAACCAGGCGCCCTACCGCTGGGCCACGCCCCGTGGACTGAGGAGACCTGGAATTTAGGAACCGGAAAAGGGATGGTGCCCCCGGAGAGACTCGAACTCTCGCCACTGGCTTCGGAGGCCAGTACTCTATCCGCTGAGCTACAGGGGCCGGTCAAGTTAAGAATAGCACGGAGTCGCGCCGACCGACAAGATGCCTTGGTGGACAAACGGCAAGCCCGGTACTAGACTACATGCACCATGCCACTGGCACCAAACCAGAGGCGCCAATCCAGGAGGTGATGCACATGCCGGTTTTCAAGCCCGAGTACCTGCATAAAGTGGCTTACGAGATCTACCGCGGCAAGGGCGTGTCCCACGAGGAGGCCACGGTGGTGGCCACCCACCAGGTCAAGGCCAACCTGGTGGGCCACGACTCCCACGGCATGATCCACGTGCCGGAGTACTGCGAGCGCATTGACAAGGGGCACATTGTTCCCGGCGCCCCCTTTGTGGTGGAGCGGGAGACCCCCACCACGGCGGTAATCAACGGCAACTGGGGCTTCGGCTTTGTGGTCACGGAAAAGGCCATGCGCATCGCCATCGCCAAGGCCAAAGCCACCGGGGTGGCGGTGGTCACCGTCCATTACCAGAGCCACATTGGGCGGGTGGGCGACTACCCCACCATGGCCCTGCAGGAGGGCCTCATCGCCATGGTCACCGCCGACTCCGGCGCCGGCCCCAAGGCGGTGGCGCCCTTCGGCGGCCGTGCCCGGCGGTTGGGCACCAACCCCATCTGCATCGGCGTGCCCAGCGACCTGCCCGGCCCGGTGCTGCTGGACATGGCCACCAGCGCGGTGGCGGCCGGCAAGATCAGCCTGGCCCGCAACCGCAAGGAGAAGGTGCCGCTGGGCTGGATCGTCGACAAGGACGGCAATCCCACCACCGATCCCAACGACTACGCCAAGGGCGGCGCCATCCTGCCGGTGGGGGCCGACCAGGGCCACAAGGGCTACGGCCTGTCTTTCATGGTGGAGATGTTCTCCGGCCTGCTCACCGGCCTGGGCTTCGGTATCGACCCCAAGGCCCGGCACAACGACGGCGTGTTCATCTCCGTGTTCCAGGTGGAGAACTTCCGTCCCCTGGCCCAGTTCAAGAAGGAGATGAAGGAGTTCGCCGAGTTCGTCAAGACCTCGCCCCCGGCCAAGGGGTTCACCGAGGTGCTGTACCCCGGCGAGCTGGAGTACAAGACCGAGCTGAAGCGGCGCAAAGAGGGCATCTTCATCGAGGACGAGACCTGGCACGAGATCACCCAGCTGATGGAGGGCCTCAAGGTGGCCGGCAAGGTGGGCCGCCCGTAGCAGTGTGTCTAAGTGCCTATCCCAATAACTCACCGCTGAGCACGCAGAGACCGCTGAGATCACGGGAAACCAATCGTAAACTCTCTGCGTGCTCAGCGTTCTCCGCGGTTATTGGGATAGGCTCTAAAGGGCCGCCTTCTCCCCTTGAAACCCGGTTTCCAGGCGCAGTCCGTGGGCAAGAAAAAGCCCCCGCAGCCATTCCGCTGCGGGGGACTTGTTTGTGCTGCCGGGGACTGCCGGGACTCTGGCGCTAACCCAGCACCAGCTCCTTGTTGCGGCGGCCGGGCCGGCGCATCTCCGCAAGGCCTTCCGCCGGGTCGGCGAAGGTGTCGAAGTAGAACTCGATGCCGTTGCCGTCGGGGTCGTTAAAGTAGATGCTGCCGGTCATGCCGTGATCGGTGGTGCGGACCGGGATGCCCAGCCCCTGCAGGCGCTGGTACACCTCCCGCAGCGACTCCAGGTCCTCCACGTTCACCGCAAAGTGGTTCAGCCCCAGCCCCTTGGGATGCACCGGCTCGGCATCCACCGGGGCCTTGAACAGGGCCAGATCGTGGTGTTGCTCGCCGCAGGTCAGGAATGTGCCGGAGCCGTCGGGCCGCCGCACCGCGATGTCAAACCCCAGCACTTCCGTGTAGAACCTGGTGGATGCTTCCACGTCCTTCACGTTAAGCACCAGGTGGCCAACCTTTCTGGGCTTTCCCATAACATCTCCTCCTTAGCGCAATGCCTTTCAGGGCCCAATCCCCTTCAGGTAAGCAGTTCGGGTCAACCGCCCTTGGCTGGGCGCCAACCGCTCTGGCCATACTATACCCTCCCCTGCGTCAATTGCCAAGAGAGTTTCGGTTCCGCCTGAGGCGGACTCTGCCGGGTTAGCTAACTGGCGCTGCAAGCCATGACATAAATTCGTCGCCGGGCTGGCGGAGAAGCCCTTGACGCCGGGATGCACCGTGGGTATGATGCCCTTGTCCCATAGCCGCTCCCCGGGCCGGGCTTGCCGGCGCGTTGGCCTTACCCGGTGCAGCAGGTAGAAGGCATGAGCAAGCTGGCCCCACTGGTTAGGCTCCTCTCCCAATGGTACGTATCCCTACCGGTGCTGGTGGCCGCCGGTGTTGCCCTGGGCGCTTTCGTGTTCTTCAACGTTTATCCCGGCAAACCCCAGATCGGCCTGATTGACATCCCCTTCACCGTCATCAACGACGACTCAGCCTACGTCATCAGCGCCTACCTGGACTACGCCCGGGACAACGACGCCATCAAGGCGGTGGTCATCCGGCTAAACACCCCCGGCGGGGGCGCGTCGGCCAGTGAGAAGCTGTACCTTCAAACTCGGAGCGTGCGAGACCGGAAGCCGGTGGTGATAGTCATGACCGACATCGTGGCCAGTGGGGGTTACATGATGTCCATGGGGGCCAGCCACACCTACGCCAAGGGCTCGTCTCTGGTGGGCAGCGTAGGGGTGATTCTGTCGTTTCCCGGCCCCTTGCTCCCAGACCCGCCGCTGGAGGACGTGCTGGTTACCGGCCCTTCCAAGTTAAGCGGGGGCGACCGCCGCGACTGGGTAGTGCTGCTGGACGAGCTGAAGCAGGGATTTGCCCAGATGGTCATCAGTGAGCGAGGGGAGAAGCTGCGCCTGAGCCGTGAAGACTTGATGCGGGCCCGCCTTTACGCCGGGATAGAGGCGGTGAAGCTGGGCATGGTGGATGAGGTGGGCGATGACAGCGCGGGTTTTGCCAAGGCGGCCAGCCTGGCCGGCATCGGCAACTACGACGTGGTGGATGTGAACATTGAGGTGGCCCGGATCTTTGTCCAAAAGTCACGGCGTGTGTTCGCTTCGGCGGATGACGCGGGCGCTCCGGCAACCGCCGCTTTGGTCGGTGGAAACGGCGCGGTGCCCGCGGCGCAGCCGTACAGCCCGGCGGAGTTGCGGCGGCTGCTCATGCCGGCCGGGTCCCAGTCTCCGGGACCAGAAGCGCTGCCGGGGCTCCCTCTGAAGGCCGGCGGACCCAACGTGTACTACCTGTATGTCGGACCTGTTCAGTAAAAGCCGGCAGCTGCTGCTGGTTCCAGGAGTCGCCCTGGTCTTTTTCCTGGGCGCCTTCTTTTACTACTATCATGGAGTGTACCGTCCGCCCCCGGCGCCGGAGGCGTCACTAAGCGCCATTGTGCCGCCCGTGTCGGCCTACGGCGGCCCGGGAGAGTTGGTGGCGCGGCGGCCGCAGGGCCGGGTGGTTGCGGTGGACGCCGCCCACCGCAACCGGTTCTCGGTGGGGGAGATCGCGGCCCTGGATGTCAGGATCGGGGAACGGGGCTACGGGGCTGAGCTGTTTGGCGGCTTTGCCACCCTCGAGGCCAAGGAACGCACGGCCCAACTGGAAGCAGCCCTCCGGCGGGCGGACAGTCTGGTGGTGGCGATGCCCGCCGATCCCTACTCCAGTGCTGAGGTGGGCCTAGTTCGGCGGTTCGTGGCCAAGGGCGGCAAACTGCTCCTCATCGGCGACCCCACCCGGGAGAGCCAGATTAACAGTCTGGCCGACGCCTTCGGGATCAACTTCCAACGGGATTACCTGTACAGTCTGGGCGATTACGACCTCAACTTCCAGAACGTCCGCGTCCGCAGCTTCCAGCCGGATGAACTCACTCAAGGCCTGGGGGAGGTTGCTCTGTACGGCGCCAGCACCATAACGTCCTTGGGTCCGGCGCTGGCCTCCGCCGACGGTCAGATTAAGTCCACCTTGTTGGCTGGGCCCCAGCCCTTCCCGGTTCTGGTCCGGGGCAACATCGGAGATGTGGTTGCCCTTTCGGACCTGACCTTCATGGTGCCGCCCCAGAACTCTGCCCTGGATAACGGACGGCTGTTGTCCAACTTGGCGGCCTACCTCACCACGCATCAGCGCCGGTTTGAGCTGGCCGACTACCCCGGCTTCCTGCGGGGCGAGGTGTTGGTCGTCGCCGCCCGCCCGGAGCTTTACGGCGCGGCCACCAAGCTCCGGAGCCAACTGGCGGGTCAGCAGGTGCGGACCCAGTTCAGCCGGGACGAAGACCCATCCCGGGACGCCATAGTCCTTGGATTGTTCGCTGACGCCCCTGGGTTTCTTCCTTACTTGGAGGGAGCGGGCGTCCAGGTGGGCGCCAAGGTGGGCACGTCGTCCACGCCGCTGCTGCCACCAGATAAGACTGGGGTGCTGGTGCTGCATAATGACAGCGAACGGAACGTGTTGGTGGTGCTGGCGGACACTGCGGACACGCTGGGCGCCCTGGTGGGGCGGTTGGCTCCCGAAGGAGATTTCCGCAGCGGACTTTTGGACGAACAGGTAGGAGTGTACCGGCCTTGAAGAACCCCCCCTGGGCCCCGGCCTTGGTGACCATGGCAGCCGCAACGTTGCTTTTGATGGTGGCTTGCGCCAGGGCCGCCCCCGCGGCGCCCGGCCCCGCCGCCATGCTGGCGACCACCCCTACCGCCCTGCCGGCCCAGACCCGGGAGATGGTGGTGGCTTTTGTGCGGGAATACCGGAGCATTGACCAGGAGTGGGACCAGCTAAACGCCGACCTGGACCAGTGGCGGGCCGGCCTGACGGCTTGCGACCGTGCGGTGGGCGAGAGCGCCCTGGATGGGTTTGTTGCCCGGGCCAACCAGATTACGCAGGGAACGCTGAAGCTGCCTCGCCAGCCGGTGCTGCGGGAACTGGCGGACCGAGCGATCCAGGCTGCGGGGAAGCAAGAGGTTGCCTTGCGCCGACTGCGGGATGGCTGGCAACCGGCCAATGCGGCGGCCAATGAAGCAGCGGAGGCAGAGCGCGCCGCCGCATCGCGAGTGTGGCTGGTGGCCCGTGACGGCCTTGACGACCTGCGCCTCCAGGCAAATCCCGGCGCGCAGTTGACTGTGCGGGACTTTGTCGGCGCCCTGCAACCGGTCAACTCCTCCTGGGACCGGGTGCACCAGAACTTCGACTCCTACCGCGTTCTGAAAGACCCGGAGGCCATCGAACGCCTCAACCTGGTCCTCGTCGGGATGAGCGAGGTAATCTCGGGCGTCCGGAGCCTGCCCAGCGCCCCGGCCACCAGCCAGTGGATCTGGGCGCTGTCGGAGGTAGCCACGGGGGAAGACCAGACCCTGCGCAAGCTGCGGGCGCCCCAGGCATCGGATGCCGATAAGGCCGCAGCCCTGGCCGCGGTGGACGCCCAGATTCTGGTTAGCAACACGGTGCGAGTCAGGGTGCAGCGGCAGGCAACCGACGCCTTGAACACCCCGGACGATAACGTTCGAGCGGTGGCGGAGTTTGCCAAGCAGTTCGGCACGCTTGCTCAAGACTGGGACCAGTTGCACCAGGACTTCGACAGTTGGCGGCATGGTCCGGGCGGCTGCGATGCCGGCAAGGCGCTTCAGGCCCTGGACCAGTTGATGGTCCGCTCCGCCGCCCTGGCCAGCCGCACCCAGAACCTGCCCTCCTCCTCCCCGCTGCGGTCCCTGCAGGAACCACTGTCCGAGGCGGCCGGCCGGCAGTCGGAGGCGGTCAGGGTTTTGCGTGCGGAATGGCGCCCCTACGCCACTGATCTGTACCGGGCGCTGGACCAGGAACGTCGTACCGCCACTGGCCTGCGCCGTCAGGTTGCCGCCGGGGTCCAGGACCTGCAGGCCAGGCTGGGCATCTCCGCCCAGTCCCCGTAGGTGTCGCCGCTCGGCACTGAGCAACAACCCGTTGGGGGCGCCGGGGTAACAGGGCGGCGCCTCCCATTCGGGCCGGTTGGCGGGGTCAGTAAGCCGGGTTCTCAGGAGTCCCCCTGGTCAGTCCTCCTACTAGATTAATGGAGTGTCGGCGGTGTTGAGGCCACAAGTTTGGGCGTTGGCCCTGGCGGTGGTGCTGACGGGTCTGGGCGCGGCGGCGTGCGCCCGGGGCGTTGAACCGCCTTACCGCATCGGCACCCTCCTGGACTACACTGGCGACTTGGGCAACGTGGGACCGCCCATGCGCAACGGAGCCGACCTGGCGGCGGAACTGGTCAACAGCGCCGGCGGGCTTCGCGGCCGGCCGGTGCGGGCGGTGCACCGGGACTCCGGGACCAACAGTCAGGTGGCTATTGAGGCGGCCAGGGCAATGGTGAATACCCAGGGCATTAAGGCCATAGTGGGCTCCACCAGCAGCACCGTTACCCTGGCGGTGGCCGAGACCGTGACCATCCCCAGCCAGGTGGTGTTGGTCTCACCGGCCTCTACCTCCCCGGCTTTGACCGCCGTCGGCGATAACGATTTTCTGTTCCGCACCGTGGTCTCGGACGCCGCCCAGGGAGCGGTCCTGGCCCGGCTGGCGCGCGGGCAAGGCTACCAAACCGCGGCGGCCATCTACGTTGACAACGCCTACGGTGAGGGGCTGGCCACCGTGTTTCGCTCGACCTTTGAAGCCCAGGGCGGCAAGGTCTTGGCCATGGTCCCGCAGAAATCCGGCCAGTCCACCTACGTCTCCGAGCTGCGTCGCGCCACTGAGGGGCGCCCCGAGGTGTTGGTGGCCATCAGCTATCCGGAGAGCGCGGGGCTATACTTGCGCGAGGCCCTGGACGGCGGTTTCATCAACAAGTTCATGTTTGTGGACGGCACCAAGAACCAGGACATGTTCGATCACCTGGGGTCGGACCGGTTCAACGGCTTCTTCGGCACCGCGCCGGGAACCCCCGACACCGAGGCAGCCAAGGTGTTCCGGACGCTGTACGAGGAGCGGTTCGGCCAGCTTCCCACCAATCCCTACATCGGTGAGACCTTTGACGCCTTTGTGTTGCTATGCCTGGCCATTGAGAAGGCGGGCGTCTACGAAGGCCCGGCAATCCGAGACGCCCTCCGCGAAGTGGCCAACCCGCCCGGCCAGCAGGTCGGCCCAGGGGACATCAAGCTGGCGCTCACCCTCCTGCGCGACGGCAAAGACATTGATTACCAGGGTGCGGCCGGCCCCCAGAATATTGATGCCCGCGGGGACGTGGCCAACACCATCGAGATCTGGAAGATCGATGGGGGCAAGATCACGTCCACCGGCCGCTTTGAAGTGCCCTGAGGGGACCGCCGGAAACCGGCGGTTGAGACTGTGAGGCCGGCGCTGGGGCTGAGCCGCGTGCTGCTCCCCGCGCTGGTGGCGCTGACGCTGGCGTGTGGCGCCAACGCCGGTGGGCCGGCGCCCGGCCAAGCCGGGCAGCGCGCCGGCGACTTCCGGGTGGAGCTGTTCGCGGGCGGCGAGTTCCGGCTGGCCGACGCCTCAGGCCGGGAGGCGGTGGTGGTGAACTTCTGGTTCCCCTCCTGCCCGCCGTGCCGCGCGGAAATGCCCGAATTCCAGCGGGCCTGGGAGCAGCTTCAGGGCCAGCCCGTGCGATTCTTGGGGGTGTTTGTGCCCCAGGGACTGGACACGGAGCAAGACGCCAGAGACTTTGTGGCGGAGTTGGGGCTGACCTACGACTTCGCCACCGACAACGGGGCCAAGGTGGCCAAGGAGTACCAGCTCCAGTACTTTCCCACCACCTACTTTATCGGCAGGGACGGCCGGGTCTTCCAGGTGGAGCTCAGCACCCTGGATGCGCCGGCCATCACCCGCCAGGTGGGGGAGATGCTGCGGAGCTAGGCCGGGGCCTGGGCCAGCGGCGGATATGGGACCCCTGGACTGGATTCTGGTGGCGATCCGGTGGGCGCATGCCCTGGCGGCGGTGGCCTGGGTGGGCGGCAGCATGTTCTACGTGCTGGTGCTGGGGCCGGCCTGGCGCCGGACCAATCCGGGCCCGGGAGCCGGCTGGGCGGTGGGGGCCGAGTTTCGGACGGTGGTTACCACCGCCATGGCGGTGCTGCTGGTTACCGGCACCGTGCTGACCGTATCGCGGTTGACCGGCCGGGGGGTTAGCGCGGCCTACGTGGTGGTGCTGGTCCTCAAGATTGCCCTGGCCCTGTATATGTTCTACACGGTGTGGCTGCTGCGGCCCTCCACTGGGGGACTGGGCAGCACGCCCCAGCCCGATGGAGCGGTTGAGGCAGGGGGCTGGTGGCGCCGCGCCCGCCGCACCCTAACCAGCACCAACGTGGTGCTGATTACCGGCATCGTGGTGTTCGGCCTGGCCGACGTGCTGGATGCCCTGTTTGAACGCGGTCTGGCCCGGTAAGACTAGGGCCGGGGCCACTGAGAGGCCGGCGGCTTGGGGGAATTGTGAACAAAGAGCTGATGGAAATTCTGGTGTGCCCGGTGTGCAAGGGGGAATTGGAGCTGCGGGTGGATGAGGCCCAGGGGGAGGAGGTGGTGCAAGGAGCGCTGCTGTGCGTCCGCTGCGACGAGACCTACCCCATCCAGGACGCCATCCCAAACCTGCTGCCGCCCAGCATGCGCGGCTAGTGCAGCCCGCTTACCACTGGTCCCAGTATTCACCGCAGAGCGCACAGAGATCGCGGAGACCATAGGCAACCATCCGGAGACTCGGCGCTCTCTGCGGTTAGCGGACCAGTTCTCAGGGCAGCCCGCCGGTGAGCACCCGCGCCACCTGGGCGGCCAGGCCCTCCGCCCGCTGCCGGAGCTGCTGGCGGGTCAGGTTCTCCACCGGGTGCTGGGTGAAGATGGTGGGGTAGTCCGGAGCGCCCCACATGCGCGCCATGGCCGATGCGGTGGGGACGAACCGGTCGGTGCAGATGGTGGCGGAGGGTACCCCGGCCTGCTCGGCGTGAATCCCGTCGTGCACACTGCACGCGCTGCAGGACCCTCAATCGCCGACGGCGATGACTATGGCATCGCAGTGCTGCGCCAGCTCCCGCATGGCCGCCGGGTCGGCGGGACGGGAGGCGCTGGGCTTGCGGTGCCACTGCACGTTGCCGATTTCGTAGCGGCTCCGCAGCGCTTCCACCAACTCCTCCAGCAGCACGTCGGCGTTGCGCTTGCTGTCGTCGATGAGGCCGATGCGCGCGCCGGCCAGGCTGGCCAGCCGGGGCGCGCCGCCAAAAGCCGCCGCTACCGGTTGAGTGGTGGGGTCCACCAGGGTGTATTCCCTTGATTGCTCTTGGGGCATGTGTAGCACCTCCAGAATGGCGGTCGTAGGGGCGAGGCATGCCACGCCCCCTGGTACTCTCCGCGCCCCGGCCCCCAGGGCAGGGCAAGCCCTGCCCCTACCCAACGAACCGCCCCTACGACTGAGGGATCTTGACCTCGCGGGTCACCGCGGTGGAACCAACCTTGGGACCCCAGGAAGGGATCACCGAGGACATGTTGGCCTCCTCGCCCCCGGCGAAGACCAGCAGGATATCCTCCGGCTCCGGCACCAGGCTCACATAACGCTGGTCGTCGCCGGGGGCCGTCGGTCCGGCCAGCACCAGGGCCTGCTTCAGGTCCGCCACCGAGCGCCGGATGCGCGGGTGGAGGTAGGCGCGCACATCGCCTTTGCTCCAGTCCCGCCATAGCTCGCTGCTGCCGGCGATGGTAACCACGATTTGGCCCTGGCGCACTCCGGCCGCCGGGTCGCCCACGGAGCCGGAAGTGGACATGGAGGTGCCCAGGGAGGAGGCGGTGTCGGCGATGGCGTAGAGGATGGCCTGGGGCTCACCCACGGACCGCACCTGGCGGGGTGCCTCCGCGGCGAACACGGTGACGGCGCTCTGCTCCGGGCGGAAACCCCGCTCCGCGTGCAGGGGCGTCCAGTGGGTCTCGGTCTCCGCCTCCGCGATGCAGTAGGTGTACTTCCCGGGGTGGCCGATGACGCTGCGGTCGAAGAGGCCGGGGATGGCGGCGCCGGCGTTCATCAGGACCAGCCGCACCGCCCGCCCGATGGTGGCGTTGGCACGGTTGCCGGGGCCGAACAGGTTGGCCCGGGCGTTGATGTTCAGCTGCTGGACCACCGGGCCATTGACGATGACCAGGATGGCCGCGCCGCCCAGGCTGGAGGATGGCCCCACCAGGTTGAAGACGGGGTCCAGCATGGCCTCCGTCGCCGCCAGCACCACCGGGAGGTGCTCCGGGAGGCAGCCCGCCATCACCGCGTTGGCCGCCACCTTGCCCACCGTAATCAGGCGGCGGCGCTCCGGCAGCTCTCCCACCACCTCACTGGCATCGCGGCCCGCATAGTCCAGGAACTGGGACACCCGGTGGTTGATG
>JBGPJN010000031.1:0-17351 GCA_041485445.1 Dehalococcoidia bacterium | reverse complement strand
GTTTTCCCTCCATTTAATGTCCCTTGAGCGTAGCGAAGGGTCTAAATCACTGGGATTTTAGATTCTTCGCGTCGCTCAGAATGACATTTGAGGCAACGCCCCCCCAGGGAGAAGGGGGCCGGGGGGATGAGGGCCTGCGGGAGTGGCGCTCCAGCCCTTCAGGCGCCGGGCGGCAGGGGGTTGTAGCAGGCGACGCGGTGGTCCGCGGTCATCTCCACCAGGGGCGGCCGGCGCTCCAGGCGGCACCGGGATAAGGCCCTGGGGCAACGCGGCAGGAAGGCGCACTGCTCCGGCAGGGTCACCATGTCGGGCGGGCTGCCCCGCAGCGGCTCCAGAGGTTTGTCCACGTTGTCCAGTCTCGGCAGGGCCTGGAGCAGCGCCCTGGTGTAGGGGTGGTAGGGCTGGCGGAACACCGGCACCACCCCGGCCGATTCCACCAGGGCGCCGCCGTACATCACCCCCACTCGGTGGGCCATGTGGGCCACCACCCCCATGTCGTGGGTGATGAGCAAAATCGCCGAGTGCATCTCCCGGCAGAGCTGCTTCAGCCGTTGCAGGATCTCCGCCTGCAGGGTCACGTCCAGGCCGGAGGTGGGCTCGTCGGCAATGAGCAGCCGGGGGCGCAGCACTAGGGCGATGGCCAGCACCACGCGCTGGCACATGCCGCCGCTGAGGTTGAAGGCGTACTGGCCCATGATCCGCCGCGGCTCCGGCAGTCCCAGCTCCTTCAACACGTCCTGGGCCATGCCGTTGGCGGCCCTGGGGGTTACCCCGCCGTGGGCCAGGATCGCCTCCTCCAGTTGCACCCCCACCGGCTGCACCGGGTCCAGCGCCGCCCGGGCGTCCTGGAAGACCATGGAGATCTCCTTGCCCCGCAGGCGGCGCAGGTCGGCGGGACTGGCCTGAAGCAGGTCCACGCCGTCGAACATGATGCGCCCCGCCACCACGCTGCCGCTCTGGGGCAGCAGCCCCAGGATGGTCAGGGCCAGGGTGCTCTTGCCCGAGCCGCTCTCCCCCACCAGGCAGAACACCTGGTCTTGCTCCTGCACAAAGCTAACGCCGTTGAGCGCCTTCACCGGCCCGGCGGCGGTCTCGTAGCGTACGTGCAGGTTCTCCACCCGCAGGGCCTCGGTCATGGCGATTGCCCTCCCCGGCCCTGGTGCGCGGCGGCATCCGTGCCGTTCTGCAGGTCCACCGCCTGGAACCGCCCCGACCGCAGCTCGGCGATCAGGTCTGCCAGGCCGGCGATGGGCCGCTGGAACCGCGTGGCCGCTGTGCCCAGCTGCGCCATGCGGTGGGCGTCGCTGCCGCCGGTGGGACGCAGGCCCAGCCGGGTCCCCAGCTCCTGGGCAAACCCCGTTTCCAGGGTCGTAGCGCGCCCGTTGATCCCCTCGATGGCGTCACAGCCTCTGAAGAACTGGTCGCAGCTGGCCCGCTCCAGCATGGCCTCCCGGTCCTGGTCCCGCTCCTCAAGGAAGCGGCGCCGGTAGGGGTGGGCCGCTACCATGACCCCTCCCTCCCGGTCCACCTGTTGGCGCACAAACTCCGGCTTGTGCAGGCCAAAGGTGTAGCGGTGCAGGCCGAAGACCAGCACGTGCCCGCCATCGGTGTTAATCTCGCAGCCGGGCAACACCAGGAAGGCGTGACGGCGGGACAGGGCCGAGATCTGGTCTAACGCCCAGAAGGCGTCGTGCTCGGTGAGGCAAACGCCGTCCAGTCCCCGGCCCTTGGCGGTCTCGATGAGCTCGTCCACCGTCATGAAGCTGTCATCGGAGGCTGGATAGCTGTGGGTGTGGAGGTCAATAAGCATTACCGGACCTTGCACAAGTATCTCTGTAGCTTGGAAGGTATTTGCGGCGCAAATCCCCCCAACCCCCCTTTTTAAAAGGGGGGCGAAGGGGGGATTTCGTCAGCCTCAGTTACTGAGCCTTGCATTGCTTCTTAAACCGCTCGTGGTGAGCCTGTCGAACCACGTGGCCGCGCCCTTCGACAAGCTCAGGGTGAGCGGGTCAGGTGCCCAGTTTAGAAACCAGTGCAAGGGTGGTTAAGAGACTCATGCAAGGGTCAATAGTGTGTCGCTGAGAGCTGGGCTGTCGCGCTGCGAGGTCCGAAGCGTCCAGCCCAGTATACACTGGGAGGCTGTAGCCAGCCACCCGCGGGTGTCCCGGTTGCCCAATCCCCACCCTCCAGCCTGCATGAGGCGTAACGGAACCCCGCCCCGGCCCGCCGGGGCGGGGCGCTGCTGCGTTAGGTTGAACCGGCCGGCCGCTTACTTGAAGCGCATGGTGTTGACCCGGAGCCGCGGGGCGTACAGGGGTTCCCAGGCCAAGTCGCTGGCCATTCCGTACACCAACAGGTTGTGGAAGAAGGGAATAAAGTACACCTCGTCGTGGGCGATATCCCCCAGCTCCTCCATGCGCTGCTTCCGCTCCAGCCCCAAGGGCGTGGCCATTGCGGTATCGATCTTTTTCTGCAGCTCCGGACTGCAGACCCTGGACAGGATGCTGAAACACCCCATCCGCCGGAACGCCAGCACCTGCATGTCCAGCATCTCGTTGGAAGTGGCGGTGGTGTACACGTGAGACGAGGCGCTGTGGACGGGAGGCGGCGGCCGGTTGGGACAGTCCAGGGCTTCTTTGCCGAACTTGCCGCACCCCGAGTTCCTCATGTCGGCGTGCTTGGACGGCTCCAGGATCACCAGCTCATTGGAGACTCCCACGTCGGTCCAGAACTTGGATACCGCCTCCAGGAACTCCACGTCCCGGTACACCCGGTTGGCCTCCACGTAAATCTTGATCTTGTTTTGCGGGTCGTAACCGGCCTGCTGGAGCAACTGCCGGGACCGGGCGGGATTGTACCCGTAAGGGGCGTAGTTGCGGGGGGTGATTCCCAAAGTGCCGCGCACGGAGATGTTGCCGATGCACTCGGGCAGGCCCTCGTAGAGGGCCTGCACCAGGGCCTGGCAATCGATGGCATGGGCCAAGGCCTGGCGCACCTCTTTCTTTTTCAGCTCCGGGTGCCAGATGGTGTCCACGATAAGGGCGAACACCTCGGTGGTGCCCGACTGCTTGAAGGCGGGGACCTGCTTGCGCGAGTCCAGCCCGATGTCCATCGCCCAATCGGCCTCTCCGGTCTTGACCATGGCGGCCCGCACCAGGCCCTCACCTCGCCAGACCTGGGTTACGTTCTTGATGGAGGGCGCCCGGGAGTCAGCGTGCTTGTTGGGCAGGTAGTCCTGGAACGCCTCCAGGCGGATGTCCAGGCCGGGGCGCCACTCCACTACCTTGTACGGCCCGGCGCCGACGTTGGTGCGGGTTCGCACCTCTTTGGGGGCTGCCTGGTACCACTGGGGCGCCTGGAAGGTGGTGAAGATGGCGCTGTTGGGAAAGATGGGACACGGGTCCTTGCAGTTCACGTCCAGGGTAAACTCGTCTACCACCTGGCCGGTGATCACGCCATGGTAACGGAAGCTGGGCCGGCCCACGTTCAAGTCGCCGTTAATGTCCAGACCGAACTTGGCCGCCTGGGCGTTCCAGGGCTCGCCGTTGTGGAACTTCACGCCCCGGCGCAGGTTGAACCGCCAGCGGTTGGGGTCCATCTGCTGCCATGACTCCACGGTGGAAAGGGGCACCACTTCAAAGGTGGTGCTGTCGATCCAGGTCAGCGGCTCATTGGCCGTCTCCCCGCAGACAAACTCGTTGAGGTTGCTGCATCCGACGATCAAGGAGTCCAGGGCCACCGTCTCCCGGTTGGTGACCAGCACCGCCTTATCTCTGGCCGGGGCCGACCTGGGCGGGATGGCGGTAGGCGTGGGCACCGCGGTGGCCACCGGTATGGCCGGGATGATCCCTGGCCCCGGCGGGGGAGCCGCCGTGGGCGCCGCGGCGGTACCGCAGGCCACCAGCAGGGCGGTTAGCAGGGTCAGCACACCGGTGACGCGGCGGCTCCAGCGCCGGACGTTCTGTGGGTTCCTTGCCATGATACACCTCCAGCAAGTCCTGAATGTGTCGTTGGTCAGCCGATGCTTCCAGCCAAATAGTCCTTATCATGGAACATGAGGTGGGCTAAGAATAGGTATAACCCGTGACCTTGTCAATGCCGCTAAGATAGTGGCCGAATTCAGGCATATGTGCCGACGTATCACGGCTAATATGTAGCGGCGGCCCGATTATATCGGGGCGCCGCTACGCCAGGCTAGGGTGGGCTCCGGTTACTTGAAGCGCATGGTGTTGACCCGGATTCGCGGGTCGTAGCGGGGCTTCCACTCCAGGTTCTTGGCGGCGCCGTAGACCACCTGGGTGTGGAAAAAGGTGATGAAGTAGTATTCATCGTAGGCGATCTGCGCCAGCTCCTCCAGCCGCTGCTTGCGCAGGTCCCCCAGGGGCGTGGCCGCCGCCTCCTCGATCTTCTTCTCCAGCGCCGGGTCGCACACCCGGCTGTTAATGCCGAAGCAGCTCAGCCGCAGGATGCCCTGCCGCTGGTAGTCCAAAGACTCGTTGGAGGTGGGTACAGCGTAGTAGTGGGTGGAGGCGTTGAAGGGTGCGGGCGGGTTGCGTGCCCCGCAGTCCATCTTTTCCGCGTATCCCGGTTGCCCGGTGAACCGGCCGCACCCAGAACTGCGCCCATCCGCGTACTGAGCAGGCTCCCAGGTGACCAGCTTGGCGGTGACGCCGATCTCCTTCCAGTAGCCGACCACCGCCTCCAGGAGCTCCCCGTTCCGGTAGACCCGGCCAATTTGGGCGTGGATGCGAATCTCGTTGGCTGGGTCGTAGCCCCCGTCTTTCAGGAGCTGCTTGGCCAGGGTCGGGTTGTACTCGTAGGGTTTGGAATTCTGAGCGTTGATCCCCAGGGTGCCGGGCTGGGAGATGTTGCCGATGCACTCGTTGCGCCCATCGTATAAGGCCTTGACCATGGCGGGGCAGTCAATGGCGTGGGCCAGTGCCATACGGATCTTTTTCTTCTTCAGCTCTGGGTGCCAGATAGTATCGGCCACCAGGGTATACATTTCATTGGACCCGGATTGAATCCCCTGGGGGACCTTGGTGACGTTTTCAAAGCCCACGTTGTCCGCCCAGTCCGCCTCGCCGGTGGTTACCATGGCGGCCCGCACCAGGGCCTCCTGCCGCCAGACCTGGGTGACGTTCTTGATCCAGGGGGCCTGGGAGTCGTAAGCCTTGTTGGGCTTGTAGTCGGCGTAGGCCTCCAGGGTTAGTTTAATCCCCGCATCCCAGCCGGTGATTTTGTAGGGGCCAAAGCCGTAGCTGATCCGCGCCCGCTGCTCCGGGGTGGCGCTGTTCCACCACTGGGGGGCCTGGAAGCTGGTGTTCAATGCGGTCCTGGGGAAGATGGGACAGGGGTTGTTCTCCCTCTTAGCGTTCTGGCAGGTCACGTCCACGGTGAGGTCGTCCACCACCGCGCCGCTGATGAAGCTGTGAACGGTGAACCCGCCGCCATGTTTGCCGTCCCCGTTAAAGTCAATGCCCAGCTTGGCGCCGGCGGCGTTCCACGGCTCGCCGTTGTGGAACTTAATCCCGGGGCGCAGCTTGAACCGCCAGACGTGGGGTTCCCGCTGTTCCCAGCTCTCGATGCCGCTGAGCGGCACCAACTCGAAGCTGGAGCCGTCGATCCAGGTCAGCGGGTCCTGGGCCAGCTCCCTGCAGGCCATGTGTTCAATGTTGCCGCTGCACCGGCTGTCCCACATGTCCATGGAAACCGGCTCGCCCGCGGTGACCACAGTGATCCGGTCCTTGGCGGAAGTCACCGGCACCACCCGGGTGGGTGTGGGCTGGGCGATGGACACGGTGGCAGTGGGCGCCCGCGTGGGGCTGACGCCCGCCGGGGTGTCGGCCGGCGCGGGAGGGGCGGCCCCGCCGCAGGCTACCAGCAGGGTGGTCAGCAAGACCATCAGTCCGGAAAGCCAACTGCCCCAGCGCCGGAAGATCCTAGGGTTCCTGGCCATGATTGCACCTCCTGGGTGTAATGCCGTGCGGTGGTCTATCAACTTGACTTAAAATAATAACTATCTCTAAAATTGAGTTATGAGAGTAACTATAAGCGGTCTGTTTGTCAAGCTATGCAGAATATGTGGTGTTTTATATTCCTAGCATAATCATAAAGGCTAATCATAAAACATTACACTTTAGATAAATATATCTAGCAATAGTAGCACACTTGCGCCGTATCCATGCAGGGAACCAGAAGACCCTCCCCGGAGGGTATAGCGGAGCCCCGACCTGGCCGACAGTCCCGCCGGTTGACTGCGGCGGCCCAACCCTGGATACTGATCTGGTTAAGTCACTCTGAGGTTAGAAGGGGGCAGTATGCAGCTAGGCGCCATCTTTCCCCAAACCGAGCTGGGGGCCGATCCGGTGGCGGTGCGGGACTTTGCCCAGGCCGCCGAGGGGCTGGGCTACCAGCACCTGCTGGTGTTTGACCACGTGCTGGGGGCCGACCCCAGCAAGCGGGCCCAGTGGCAACGGCCTTACAGCCATAAGGACACCTTCCACGAGCCTTTCGTGCTCTTCGGCTACCTGGCCGCCATTACCGAGCGCATTCAGATGACCACCGGCATCCTGATCCTGCCCCAGCGCCAGACCGCCCTGGTGGCCAAGCAGGCCGCCGAGGTGGACGTGCTCACCGGCGGCCGCCTGCGCCTGGGGGTGGGCATCGGCTGGAACGACGTGGAGTACGAGGCCCTGGGGGAGGAGTTCCACAACCGGGGCGCCCGCTGCGCCGAGCAGATCCGCCTGCTGCGCATGTTGTGGACCCAGGAGGTGGTCAACTTCCAGGGCCGCTACCACCACATCAGCCACGCCGGCATCAACCCCCTGCCGGTGCAGCGACCCATCCCCATCTGGTTCGGCGGCGGCGCACCCCAGGTGGTGCGGCGGATGGCCCGCCTGGGGGACGGCTGGTTTCCCCAGTTCCAGCCCGACAGCGCCGGCCAGGAGAAGATTGCCCAGATGCGGGAATCCGCCCGGGAAGCGGGGCGGGACCCCAAGGAGATCGGCATCGAAGGCCGCATCGGCGTTGCCCAGGGCGACCCCGACGCCTGGAACCGGGCCGCCGCCGCCTGGGACGAGGCCGGCGCCACTCACCTCTCCGTCAACACCATGCGCGCCGGGCTGAAGGGCCCGGACCAGCACATCCAGGCCATCCGCCAGTTCAAGGAGGCCGTCTCCGGGTAGACCGCCTGGATATGCCGCCGGGCCACCGGTGGCGGGGTTTGTCCCAACCCTGTTAGGTAGCGACACCGTGGCATCCGCCTCGGGTCGGAGCTATCCTCGGTAGATATACCTTCTCGGCTCCGACACGAGGTGGACTGCCATGACCTCCTTTCACCGGTCTCCCGGAAGGTTTTTGCTGCCCCTTTCCCTGGGCCTGCTGACCCTGGCAACCCTGGTTGGGTGCGGCCAACCCTCTCTGGCGCGCCCCCCCCCCGCCTGCGCTCCAGGCGGTGGCTCCTCGGCTGGCCGACGACTCCAAGGTTCTCACCCTGGGCGATCTGGAAGCCAACATGCTTTTGGAGGCGGAGATGGCCCAGCGCCAGCAGGTGGAGGCCCAGTTCCTCTAGGCCCAGAAAATGGAGAGCGTGGGCCGGCTGGCCGGCGGCGTGGCCCACGACTTCAGCAACCTGCTCACCCCCATCATGGGCTACGCCCAGCTGGGGGCCACCCAGGTGCCCGAGGACCATCCCCTGCAGCTGTCGCCGGAGCAGATCCAGAAGGCCGCCCAGCGGGCCGCCGGCCTCACCCGCCAGCTCCTGGCCTTGTCCCGCCGTCAAGTCATTGAACCCAAGGTCATCAACCTCAACACCCTGGTGTCCGATATGGAGAAGATGCTCCAGCGCCTCATTGGCGAGGACCTGGTGCTGACCACCGGCGCCGCTCTTGACCTGGGCCTGGTCAAGGCCGACCCCGGCCAGGTGGAGCAGGTGCTGTTGAATCTGGTCGTCAACGCCCGGGACGCCATGCCCCAGGGCGGCGCCATTGCGGCAGGGACCGCCAACGCCACCCTGGACCAGGCCCAGGCCGGCCAGCACTTGGGGGCTGCTCCCGGCCAGTACGTGGTGCTTTCGGTGACCGACACAGGTACCGGCATGACCGAGGAGGTGAAGGCCCACCTGTTTGAGCCCTTCTTCACCACCAAGGGCGTGGGCAAGGGCACCGGCCTGGGTCTGGCCACCTGCTATGGCGTCGTCCAGCAGAGCGGCGGCTTCATTGACGTGCAGAGCGCGGTGGGCGCCGGCACCTCCTTCCGCGCCTGCCTGCCTCGGGTGGAAGAGGCGCCGGCAGCCCAGGCCGCAGGTGGGGAAGGCCAGCCGTCCGCCCTGACCGGCCGGGAAACGGTGCTGCTGGCGGAAGACGAAGCCGGCGTGCGGGAGCTGGCGGTACGGGTGCTGGAGGGCCAGGGCCACACCGTGCTGGCGTCGGCCAACGGGGAAGAGGCCCTGGTGGTGGCGCAGCAACACGGCGGCCAGCCCATTCACCTGCTGGTGGCCGACGTGATCATGCCCCACATGGGCGGCGTGGAGCTGGCCCGGCGCTTTGCCGGCCTCTGCCCCCACAGCCCCATCCTGTTCATCTCCGGGTACACGGGCGAACCGGCGGCGGCGCAGGGGGTGATCGGCGCCGCCATGAACTACCTTCAGAAACCGTTCCTGCCGGCGGACCTGGCGCGCCGGGTGCGGGAGGCCCTGGACCGGCTGGCGCCGGCCCACGTAGCGGGATAACGCAGGGGCCGGCTCTGTGTGTCTGCCCTGAGCGCACCAGTCCTCCCCTTACCAAGGGGAGGTTAGGACGGGTCGTTCCGCCCCCACCGTAATTCTCCGCTGGGATGAGGGAGACCACCCCCCTGTATCTCCCCCTTGGTAAGGCTGACAGAGGTATGTACGACATTTGGCACATCCGAAACATAGAACTGGCATTCTGAGCCGGAGCGCAGCGGAGGCGAAGAATCTAAAATAGCGGAGGTAAGCCTCGCTGTTCGAGCTGTAGCTATTCCTGCCATGTTAGGCCCTTCGCTTCGTTCAGGGTGACATTAGTTACCCCCGAGACGGAGACTGGTCCTAACGCTTCACATACCCCTGTCAGGGGTGGAAGGGGGCGTAACCAACCCTCCTGCGGGTGTCAACACCGTGGCCGTGGTGCCAGCAGGTAGTTACTCTGGTAATGTAACACTTTTGTGAATTGGTCCCCTGGCCCAGCCTAACCCGTCAGGTGGTGTGCCACCCAACTCAAAGTCCGGCCAAGATCGCCGGCGACACTGGAACAAGGGTGCGAATGGAGCCGAAGCGCAACAAACAGGAAGGCATTGGCCAGCGCGGCCCCGCCGCTGCGCGCGGTCTGAACCGGGTGGGGATCAAGCTGGCCCTGGCCACAGGGCTGCCGCTTTGCCTCTTCGCCGTCGCCGCTCTGACCAACTTCCTGGAGATGCGCAGAGTGGAAGATCAGGTGCGACTGATCGCCGAGGTGAAGGAGCCCGCCAGCGCCGCCGCCAACGAGATCGAGATCAACGCCGTTGAAACCGGCATGGGCGTACTCATGTACCTGGACACCCGCGACCCGGCCTACCGGCAGCAGGTGATCGGCGATGATGCGGACTTCCAGCGGTTCGAGGCCCAGTTTGATCGGTTGGTGCAGACCCCCCAAGGCCAAGAACTGGGGAGGCAGGTAGACCGGCTTTATCATGAATACAAGACCCTGGGCATCGGCCTGATGGCGCAGCGGGACCAGGAGCACACCCTCTTTACCGCCGCCGCGGTCAACCTTGAGACCCTTGACGCTGTCCTTGATAACAAGCTGCTGCCTGAGATCGATTCCCGGGGGCCCGACGGGCAGGAAAAGATTTTGACCACCGTGGCGCTGGAAGCTCACGCGGCGGAGGTAGGAAACGGGTTGGGAAGCTATCTGGGGACTCGGGATGCAGAGTATCTGGAGCGTCTGTCCTACGATGCCGACGAGTTTCGGCAGGAGCTGGCGCGGTTAAACCGCCTTGCCCTGTCGGTGGATGAACGGACCTTGGCCCTGGAGGTGGAGGCCCACTTCAACCGGACCTGGAGCCTGGCGCAGGAGTTGGTTACCCTTCGTGACGGCATGGACCGGGACCTGGCCGGGTTCCTGGCCTTGCGGTCCCAACTGGACAGACTGCTGGATGAAGAGATTCAGATACGCGTTGGCCAGGACCTGACGCAAGCTACCAGGGAAGCCGATGAGGTTATCCGCCGCACCTACTGCACGGTGTTAGCCCTGCTGCTGGCGGGACTGGCCGCCGGGGCCGTGGCGGTGGTGGCCATCACCCGCAGCGTCATCCGGCCGGTGGGCCGGCTGGCGGCGGCCAGCCGCCTGGTGGCGGCGGGGGACCTGTCCCAGCGGGTGGAGGTGCGGAACGGGGATGAGCTGGGGTTTCTGGGCGCGGCCTTCAACGACATGATCGCCCGGCGCCAGGAGGCGGAGACAGCTTTGCTCCAGGTCCATCAAGAAATGGAGCTAAGGGTGGAGGAGCGCACCAGCGAGCTGGCCCAGGCCAATAATGCCTTGAGCGCCATCAGTGAGACCGTTCAGGCCATCTCCGCCACTCTGCATATCGACGAGGTGTATGAGCGCTTCGCCCAAGAAGCAAAGAAAGTTGTGGACTTTGACCGCATCACCATCAACTCTATTGACCGTGATTCCAACACATTCACCTTTACGTATGTACATGGTATAAGTGCCCCTGGGTTTAATGCCGGTGACCAGTTGCCGCTGACCGGCACCCAAACTGAGGAGCTCTTGCGCACTGGGCAGAGCCAGGTTCGCCCCAACATCGCCGATGCCCCTGACTTCCGCGGAAGCCATAGACTGCTGCAGCTAGGGCTGCACTCCAGCATCATTGTTCCCCTGTGGGTCAAGGGTCAAGTGATTGGGTCCCTGAGTTTGCAGAGCTCCCATGCCGGGACCTATGGTCCCAGGGAGCAGAAGCTCTTGGAGCGTTTGGCTGTTCATCTAGCATCCACGGTTAGCAATGCGCAACTGTACCAAGCGCTTGAAGCACGGACCGCCGAGCTGGCCCGGGCCAACCAGGTCATCACCAATATCAGTGAGATAGCCCGGATCATCACCTCCACCCTGGACATTGACCAGGTGTACGAGCAGTTTGCCCAGAAGGCCAAGAGCCTAGTGGACTTCGACCGGATGTCCATCAACATGGTTAACCTGGATCGCGGTACTTTCACGTTACAGTATATGGCAGGTCTGACCGCGCGGGGGTACCACCGCGGGGACCAAAAGCCGTTGGCCGGTTCCCAGATTGAGAAGGTCATGCTCACGGGGCGGAGTCAGGTGCGGGATGAAAGCACGGCGGGATCCAATGTCAACGACGTGCCGGAGATGGTGCGCCATGGGATTCGTTCCTCCGTCCTGGTGCCGTTGGTCGCCAAAGGAGAGGTGATCGGGTCACTGGGTCTGTGGAGTAGCCGGCCTGGCGCCTATGGGGCCACGGAGCAGGAGGTTCTGGAGCGCCTGGCCTCGCAAATTGCGCCCACGGTCAGCAATGCCCAACTGTACCACGTCCTTGAAGAGCGCACCAGCGAGCTGGCCCGGGCCAACCAGGTCATTACCAATATAAATGAGGTAGCCCAGATCATCACCTCCACCCTGGACATTGACCAGGTGTACGAGGCGTTTGTCCAGAAAGCCAAGAGCCTGGTGGACTTCGACCGGATGTCCATCAACGTCGTCAATCGGGATGACGGTACGTTTACTTTCAAGTATGTGTCGGGCCTGAGCGCGCCCGGACGCGACCGCGGCGACCGCATGCCGTTGGCCGGTTCCCAGGTGGAGGCTGCCACTCTCGCCAGGCGCAGTCAGTTGCGGGATGACAGCACGGCAGGCTCCGGTGTCAACACGGTGCCGGAGATGGTTTCCAGTGGGGTTCGTTCGGCCATCTTGGTGCCCATGTTCCTCAAAGGAGAAGTGATTGGGGGCTTGGGCCTCTGGAGTCGCCGCCCTGGCACCTACGGGGTCGCGGAGCAGGAGATTCTGGAGCTTCTGGCCGGGCAGATTGCCTCCACCGTGGAAAACGCCCAGCTTTTTGAGGAGATCCAAAGGGAATCCCAGCGGGCCGCCTCCGCCCTGGCGCAGCTTCAGGTGGTGCTGGAGGCCGTGGACACCGGCATTATTCTGGTGGGCGAGGACAACCACACCGTGCTTTGGGCGAACCGGAAGCTGGCGGAGCTCATTGGGGCCGGTGACTTGACGCCCCTGTTTGGCAGTCCCAGCGCCGAAGAAGAGATGGTCCGCCTGCTGCGCCCCCTCCTGGAGCGCCCGGAGGAGTTTTTCGCAGAGATTGAACGCATCTACCAGGACCGGAGCTACGTGGGAGTCACGGGAATCATCCAGCTCGGCGGCCTCCACAAGCGGGCGGTGCGCCAGTTCACCGCGCCGGTTCGCAAGGACGACGGCGAATATCTGGGGAGATTGTGGGTGATCACCGACGTTACCGATCAGCAGAGGCTGGAGGCCCAGAACCTCCAATCCCAGAAGATGGACACCGTTGGCCGCCTGGCCGGCGGCGTGGCCCACGACTTCAACAACCTGTTGACGGCCATCCTGGGCTACACCCAGCTCGGCATCGCCGGCTTGCCGGAAGATCACCCCTCGGCCGCCCATTTCCAGGAGGTGGAGAAGGCGGCCCAGCGGGCGGCCACCCTCACCCGCCAGCTCCTGGCCTTCTCCCGCCATCAGGCGGTGGAGGCCACCCTGGTGGACCTCAACCAGTTGGTCATGGGAATGCACGGCCTGTTGCGCCGGCTTATTGGCGAGTCCGTGGAGTTGGTAACGCTGCCCGACCCAGCACTGCCGGCGGTCAAGGCGGACCACGGGCAGATGGAGCAGGTGGTGATGAACCTGGTGGTCAACGCCCGGGACGCCATGCCCGAAGGTGGCAGGATCACCATCCAGACCACCTCAGTGACCCTGGACCACAGTGCTGCCATGACGATACCCGGGGCCTTACCGGGCCGCTACGCCTTGCTGACCATCGCCGATACCGGGTCCGGCATGACCCTTGACGTCCAGGCCCACCTTTTTGAACCGTTCTTCACCACCAAGGAGCTGGGCAAGGGCACCGGGCTGGGCCTGGCCACCTGCCACGGCATTGTCCGGAACGCCGGGGGCCACATTCAGGTGGACAGTGAGCTGTGGCGCGGCACCACCTTCAAGGTCTACCTGCCCGCGGCGGCGTCAGGAGCCGCCGCGGGTCCCGGCACACACGACGGCGAGGACCTCCCCCGGGGCACCGAAACGGTGCTGGTGGCCGACGACGAACCGGCGGTGCGGGCCATCGTGGCCCAGACCCTTGGGGAACTGGGCTACACGGTGCTGGAGGCCAGGGACGGTGAGGAGGCCCGGCGCATCTCTAACTCACAGGAGGGGGCCACCATTCACTTGCTGCTGACCGACGTGGTGATTCCCAAGCTGGGCGGGGTGGAGCTGGCCAGCCAGTTCAAGGCGCAGCATCCCGAAGCCAGGGTGTTGTTCGTATCCGGCTACACCGAGGACCCCTACTTGGCCACCACCGCCGGCCGCCCCGATATAGAGTTCATGCAGAAGCCTTTCCTGCCCGCTGCCCTGGCCCGCCGGGTGCGGCAGCTGCTGGACCGGGAGGCGGCCCGTCACCCACTAGGCCCAGGGTGAGCGCGGCTTCACGGCCGTCGCCTGGCCCAAGCCACCCCGCCGAAAAAAGGGCAAGCTGCCCTCCCCGGATGGGGAGGGCAGCCTGGTTTCCGCTGGGGTCATCCCGGTCCCAGATGCGCCCTCAGCCGGGCAGCAGCGCCCGCACCCGGTCCAGCACCCGCTGGCTCACCTCGTACTTGGTGAGCACCGGCAGCTCTTCCGCCCGCAGCGCCCGGTCAATGAGGGTCACCTTGTTGGTGTCCACCCCAAAGCCGCTCTGGGGGTCGGTGATGTCGTTGGCCACAATCAGGTCCAGGCCCTTGCTGCGCACCTTGGCCCGGGCGTTCTCCACCAGGTTCTGGCTCTCCGCGGCAAAGCCCACCTTCACAAAGCTGCCTTTGGCCGCCTCCAGAATGTCGGTGGTGCGGGTCAGGGCCAGGCTCAGCCCGGCGGCGGTCTTCTTGATCTTCTGCTCCGCCGCCGACTCCGGGCGGTAGTCCGCCACCGCGGCGGCCATGATCAGGGCGTCGGCGTGCTTCACCTCTTGCAGCACCGCCTCGGCCATCTCCTGGGCGGAGCGCACCCGCACCACCCGCACCAGCGGCGGGTCCGGCAGCCCGGTGGGCGCGGCCACCAGCACCACCCTGGCCCCCCGGTCCCGGGCGGCCTCCGCCAGGGCGTAGCCCATCTTGCCTGAGGAGTGGTTGGTGATCACCCGCACCGGGTCGATGGCCTCCTGGGTGCCCCCGGCGCTGACCACGATGGTGCGCCCGGCCAGGTCACCCTGCCGGCCCAGGGTGCCGGCAATGTGCCCCAGCAGCTGAGGAGTCTCCAGCAGGCGTCCCATGCCCATCAACCCCGACGCCAGCCGCCCGGCCGCCGGCCCCGCGATGACCACGCCCCGGCCCCGCAGCTTGGCCAGGTTCTCCTGGGTGGCGGGATGGTCGAACATGCCGGCGTCCATGGCGGGGGCCACCAGCAACGGCGCGGCGGTGGCGATGACGGTGGTGGTCAGAGGGTCGTCGGCCAGCCCGGCGGCCAGCTTGGCGATGCAGTGCACCGTGGCCGGGGCGATGACCAAGATGTCGGCCTGGCGGGCCAGGGCCACGTGCTCGTTGGCGAACTCCGAGTTGGGGTCAAAGGTGTCGGTGACCACCGCCCGGTGGGTGAGGCTGCGAAAGGCCAGGGGCGTGACAAATTGGGTGGCGCCGTAGCTCAGAAGGGTGTCCACCAGCGCCCCCGCCTGCACCAGCTTGCTGGCCAGGTCCAGGGCCTTGTAGCAGGCGATGCTGCCGGTGACCCCCAGGACAATGTGTTTACCGGCCAGCGGTCCGGCCACGTTTCTCCTCTCCTCCATCTGACTGGGCGGCCTGGGCCGGCGGACTGCTCCGCCCGCCCCGCGGGGGCGCCGGGGGCAGGTTCATCTCGTAGATCAGGCGCAGGCCGATGAGCGTCAGGTCCGGGTTCACCGCGTCAAACACCCTGGCGACCTGGGCGATGACCGGCACCAGCCCGCCGGTGCCGATGACCTTGGCGTCCTGGCCGATCTCGTCCTTGAAGCGCCGCACCATCCCGGTGACCAGGTCCGCGTAGCCCAGCATCAACCCAGACTGCATGGCCATGGTGGTGTTGTGGCCGATGGCCTTCTTGGGGGCCACCAGCTCCACCCGGCGGAGCTGGGAGGTGTTGAGGAACAGGGACTCGGCGGCCAGGTTGATGCCGGGGGCGATGGCGCCCCCCAGGTACTCCCCCTGGCGGGACACGGCGTCGAACACGGTGGCGGTGCCCAGGTCCACCACAATCAGCGGCGGGCCGTAGAGCCGGATGGCGGCCACCGCGTCCACGATGCGGTCCGCCCCCACGTCCCGGGGGCTATCGTAGAGGATGGGCAGGCCGGTGCGCACGCCGGCGGTCACGATCAGGGGGGTCACGTTAAAGCAGGTGCGGCAGGCCTGGTCAAACACCCCGGTCAGCGGCGGCACCACCGAGCAGATGCAGGCGGCGTCCACCTGCTCCGGCTCGATGCCGCGGAGCTTCAGCATCTGGACCAGCAGGAGAGTGTACTCGTCCATCACCCGGCGAGCGTCGGTGACCATGCGCAGGGTGGTGGTCAGGCGTTCTCCGTCGAACACGCCTATGGTCACGTTGGTGTTGCCGATGTCGATGGTGAGCAGCACGGCGGTATCCCCCAGCGGGGTCAATTATACGGCACGATGTCTGCCGGGACAACGCTGGGGAATGGCGGCCTAGCGGGTCAAATAGGTCCTCGTCATTCCCGCGCAAGCCGGAATCCATCACGGCAGCTTAAACATGCTCGTACCTGGACACCGGCCTTCGCCGGTGAGACGGAGGAGTCCCCGGTTCCTGTTGCAGCAAGCTGAACTACTACTGATGAATGGCGTGAATGGCGGCCTAGCGGCGCTTCAGCTCCGCCGTGATCACCAGCCAGTAGGAGTCGTTAGTCCAGCTGAGGTCCGCCAGCCGGGCGAACTTGCCCTTGAACTCCGCCTGGGCGCACACCACACTGCAGGACCGGTCGCCGGTGAAGGCAAAGCCTTTGCCGGGCTTGGGGGACCGGGCGGTGGAATCGACCGCGAAGCCGCTCACCGTGGCGCTGCCCGAGGCGTGGGCTGGGGTGAGCACCGATCTGGCGTAAGTGGTCATGCCCACGCCCGACGCCTTGAAATTGGTGGATTCGAACTGGGCAATGGCCCCGGCGCCGTTGGTCCCGCCGGCATTCACGTTGCTGTACTCCACCAGGGTCCAGGTCAGGGCCGTGGCAGATGAGGGCGTGATGGTGACGGCGCCGTAGGTCTCGTTAGCGCCCATGGAACGGTAAAGGGTGAGGCGCTGGGAGGTCGCGACGGTGGAGGCCACCACCTCCCACTGGCGGAGCGAGTCGGTCACAGTGGGGACTCCGCCGGCGCCGTCGCTCTGGGCCACCCAGGCCAGGGCCAGCTTGCCGGCGCCGATGGTCACGGGCGCGGTGACCGCCGCCGCCTCGCCGTCGGCGTTCTGGATGCTCCCGTTGGTGAGCGGCCGGGCAGCGATGGCGCCGCCGGTTTCAATACCGGGCATGGCCGGAGACCCGGCGCTGCCCCCAAAGGCGGAGGCGATGGCCGGCAGCAGGCCAGCCAGGGCCAGTCCGCCCGCCAGGAGGGCCAGCGGCAACCGCGCGACCCTCCGGCCCAGGGCGGCGACCAGGCTCATGGCTAGACTACCCCGCCGGTGAGGGACGGCGCCACGTTCAGCAGCCGGACCACCGGCGCCGACAGCGCGGGACTTTCATTCGCGTAGGCGTCCATCGCCAGCATGCCGAACACTGAGGCCGCCAGACCCAGGATGAGCAACATCAGGAATCGGGTCATGGCCTTGCCGGCGCGTCGTTTGGTCATATCTACCTCGCTGGTCACCTAATCTCAACCTATGGTACCCCTGGACGGTATACCTCCTGGTGAACAATTGTCCCGCGCCGGTTAAGACGGGTGCCAATGGTGCGTAGGCGCTGGCCTTGTCCCAAACGTGGTATATTTGGCGGGGCATTGCCGGGCTGAGCCAAAGGGAAAACCAACCTCCGGCACACCAATGCCGGTAACTGTTCAGACTGGGGAGACGCGCAGGGTTGCTGACACTCGCACAGCTTGTACCGGACGTGGCGGGTTTGGCGACCAACGGGTGTGCAGAGGGGTGAAACCCCTC
>JBGPJN010000030.1:0-17387 GCA_041485445.1 Dehalococcoidia bacterium | reverse complement strand
CTGGACCTGCAGATCAAGGCCTACCGGGATGCCTGGCATAAGGCTGGTCACCCGGGCGACGGGGACGTGTACCTACGCCTCCCCGCCTACGTGGCGGAAACGGCGGACAAGGCCCGCAGCGAGCCCGAGGCCAGCACCATGCGCTCCTACCGCAGGCTGGCGGAGAACTTTGCCAAGTCAGCCAAGAGCGCCGGCACCACCGCCTCGGAAGACCGGGCAGGCCGGGCGGAACGGCTGGCGGACGTGACCTACGACGAGCTGCTGCAGGACCGGCTGGCCTACGGCACGCCGGACATGGTGGTGGAGCGGCTGCGGGAACTGCGGGACCGCATGGGCCTTACGGGAGTCATGATCGAGCCCAACGTGGGCGGCGGCATCCCAGTGGACCGCGTGATGAACTCGGTGCGCCTGTTCGCTCGGGAGGTGGCCCCCAATCTCCAGTGATGCCCAATCCCTACCTCTTTCACCTGCCGCACCATCCGACAATCGACGCTGGAGCCCCCTTGGCCAGTCCGGTGAAGGGGGCTTTTCCTTGTTTCCGGTAACCGGCGGCCGGTCCAAGGAAACCACCATCCCAAACCATGTATAACGCCATCCGGGCCATCATCATTGGGAACCCTTTGGCCACCTGGCAAGCCAGGGGTCAGCGGCTGGGGATTCCCCTGGCATTGGTGGTGGTGGCGGCAGATGCCCTATCGTCCTCGGCATACGCCTCAGAAGAGATCCTGCTGGGGCTTCACGTCGGGGGGAAGACCTGGCATGGCGATATTCTGTTCATCACGCTGGCCATTGTAATTCTGATGTTCCTGGTGGTGGTGGCCTATGGTTACGTAATCCGGGCCTATCCCACCGGGGGCGGCGCCTACGTAGTGGCCAAGGAAAACCTGGGCACATTCCCTGGCATGGTGGCTGGAGCCAGCCTATTGGTAGACTACACGCTCACTGTGGCCGTTTCCGCCACGGCGGGGGCAGCGGCCATCACCTCTGCATTCCCAGGCATGACTCCCTTCAAGGTATTGTTGTCCGTATTGTCGGTGGTGATTCTCACCGTAATCAACCTGCGGGGTCTCCGCCAATCAGCCCGGCTCCTGGCGCCGCCGGTGTATCTATTCATCGGCAGTTTCCTGGTGATGCTGGCTGCCGCCGGATACCGGCACATCTTCCAGGGGGTTCCCCCGACGTTTACGCCAGCAGCCCTGGGGGTGGGAGCGCCTACCCTGGGGGCCTTCCTGCTGCTGCGGGCCTTCTCCGCTGGGTGCGTTGGTCTGACGGGGGTGGAGGCAATCTCCAACACCTTGAATATTTTCAAGCCGCCGGAAGTACGTAACGCCCGCATCACCCTGGTCATCATGGGTATCGTGCTGGCCTCGCTTTTTGCGGGGGTGAGCATCATTGCCGTGGCGTACCGTTTGGAACCAACGACAAACGATACCTTAGTTTCCCAGATAGCCCGCATCAGTTTTGGCAGCAGTATATTTTATTACATTCTCCAACTGAGCACCCTTTTTATCTTAATGATCGCCGCCAACACCAGCTTTTCCGCCTTTCCTCCACTAGCGGCCCGGCTGGCCAGGGACGGCTTCCTGCCCCGGCCCCTCACCAACCTGGGAGACCGGCTAGTGTTCTCCAACGGCATTTTAATGCTGGCGGGCTTCGCCAACCTGTTGATTATCGTATTCCAGGGCAACCAGCATCGCATGATTCCCCTGTACGCCATCGGGGTGTTCATAGGCTTTGTTCTATCGTTGACGGGCATGACTGTTTACTGGTGGCGCAAACGGGGGCCGGGCTGGTGGCAGAGCTTCCTGGTGACGGGGACTGGCGCAGTGGTCACCGGCGTGGTGCTGGTGGTGTTGACGGTAACCAAGTTCACCACCGGGGCGTGGATTGTGGTGGTGGCCATTCCCGTGTTGCTGCTGTTCCTGTCCGCCATCCACGGCCACTATCGGGCCCTGGCGGAGACCCTGTCCCTGGAGCACCATGTCCCAACGGTCTCCAAGCCAGAGCGGGTGGTAATCATTCCGGTGGGTGGGGTGCACCGGGCGGTGCTGCCGGCGGTGGAGTACGCCCAGCTCATGGGCAAGAACGTGCACGCGGTGCACGTGGCGGTGGACGAGGAGTCGGCCCGGGTGGTGGAACGCCGGTGGGAACGGCTGCAGACGGACATCCCACTGAAGATAATTCCGTCGCCCTACCGGGAGGTGGTGCGGCCGCTGGTGGACTACATCCAGGGGGTGGCCAAGGAACACCCGGCGGAGCACATCACGGTGGTGATCCCGGAGTTTGTGCCGCGCCACTGGTGGCAGGGCCTGCTGCACAACCACACCGCCATGCTGGTGAGGGCCGCCCTGGGCCGGCAGGAGCGCATCATTCTGGTGACGGTGCCGTACCACCTGCCGCGGTGAGGGGGCGGCGGCGTTGCCACGCCGGCGGGCGTCCCGGATTTCCCAGCAAACAAACATGGGACGGGTAATTTACCCGCCCCATGCGTTGGTTGCCTTAGAGCGCCTAACAGATTGAGTCCTGCCTCCCCTTGAGGGGTTTGGAGGGCGGGGCAGCTTCACCCTCACCCCAACCCTCTCCCATCGAGGGAGAGGGGGCAGTGGTTCTTGGTGGAGATGTCCTGCGTGATGGAGCTGGCGCCCCGATGGTAATCGGGGGAACCCGCTACCTCCCCGATTCTCATCGGGACGCCCTCCCAGTTGAGTGGGCGGACGCTGGGGAGCAAGCGTGGTGGAGCTGGCGGGAATCGAACCCGCTACCTCTTCAATGCCATTGAAGCGCTCTCCCAAATGAGCTACAGCCCCACGGTGGGCGCCCGAAGGCGCCCAAACACTATAGCAAAACAGCCCTGCCGCTGCAACGGCTACTTGCGGACGAACTTGACCACGGTGCGCCCTTGGCCGCCCTCGAAGGGCTGGACCACGTAGAGGTCCTTGTGGGAGTCCACCCAGATGCCGTGGCAGGAGCGCTTCTCCATGCCGCCCCACTGGGCCAGGCGCTGGCCGTCCAGGTTAAGGATGCTGATCATGCCGCCGTTGTGCTCCGCCACGTAGACGGTGTCGTCGCTGTCCACGTACATCACCGCCGGCCCGATGAGCTTGCTGGGCCAGGTGGCCAGGTGCTTGCCGTCCTGGGTGAAGGCCTGCACCCGGTCGTTCTCCCGGTCGCAGATCAGCAGGCGGCCCCGGCGGTCGATCCAGCAGCCGTGGGGCAGGTTGAACTGCCCAGGACCGTTGCCCGGCCCGCCCCACGACATGAGGAGCTTGCCGTCGGCGGAGAACTTGTGCACCCGGGCGTTGGCATAGCCATCGGCGATGAAGATCTCGCCGGCGTCGTTGAGGGCGATGCCCGCGGGCAGGTTGAAAGGCTCACCGGCGCGGGTGACCAGCTTCCAGCCGTTGGAGCCGAAGTCGGTGTTGTCGGCGCCGGTCTGGGAGCGATATCCCTTGACGCCGATGGTCATCAGCCGCCGGCCGCCCTTGGTGAACTTCATGATCTGCCCGTTGTTCCGCTCCACAACCCAGACGTTCTGCTGCTTGTCCAGGATGATGGCGTGGGGGAAGGCGAAGGCGCCCTTGCCCCAGGAGGAGATGTAGTTGCCCTCGCGGTCAAAGATGCAGATGGGGTGTTCCGGGTCCCGGTTGAAGCAGTAGACCCGGTCCTCATTGTCCCCGTAAACTGCGGCGGCGGGCATCTTCCAGCCCGCGGGCACCTTGGCCCAGTCCTCGTGCATCTCGTAAGTATACTTGCCGGTGCCCACGATTTTACGCTGTTTGGTGGTCATGGTTGAACCCCCTTATTGTTGAACGTACCGGGGATTATGCCAAGTTGGGTGATGGGAGTCAACCCAGCCTGGCCAGCCTTGGAAGGCAAGGGTGTTGGTAAAGGGGAGACCACCCCCTCTGTATCTCCCCCTTGGTAAGGGGGAGAAGGACGGGCGCAAAGACCTGCTGGGGGAGTCGTCCTGTGCCTCCCCTTACCAAGGGGAGGCTAGAGCCCGCCCTGAGCGCAGCCGAAGGGAGGGGTCGTCCCCGGTCCCTGGCAGGCGACCACCCCTGTGGATCTCCCGCGCCCCCTAATACGGCGCAATGCCCGGCGACTTGAGGGGCAGGCTGTACAGGGACTTGCCGGCGGTGATGAACAGGGTGCGGAAGTCGGCGCCGCCAAAGGCCAGGTTGCGGGGCACCTCGGGGACCCGGATGACGCCCAGGCGCTGCCCCTGGGGGGAGATAACCTGGACGCCGCCGGAGCCGGTGCAGAAGAGGCGGCCCTGGGCGTCCACCTTCATGCCGTCGGGCACGCCGGCCTCGGCGGAGGACAGGTCGCACAGCACGCGGTTGTTGCTCAGGGCGCCGTTGCGGGCCACGTCGAAGGCGCGGATTTTGCGGTGGTTGCACACCTCCTTGCGCTCCTCCTCCTGGAAGCACCGCTCGTCCAAGCGGCTGATGGCCACGTAGAGCACCGACTCGTCGGGGGAGAAGGCGAGGCCGTTGGGATACTCGCACTCGTTGGTGGCCAGGTGCACCTCGCCGTCGGGGGCGATGCGGAACACGCCGGAGAAGCCCAGCTCCCGCTGGTCCCGGGGCACCCGCAGCTCCGGGTCGGTGAAGTAGATGCTGCCATCGGAGCGGCGGCAGACCACGTCGTTGGGCTTGTTGTACCGCTTGCCCTGATACCGGTCGGTGGCCACCAGGATCACGCCGTGGGGCTGCATACGGGTGATGCGGCGGTGGTCCGCCCCCTCACACATTACCAGGTTGCCGTGGCGGTCGAAGGTGCAGCCGTTGCCTTCGCCCGTCTTGGTCCGCAGGATGGTCACCTTGCCGCCGGTGTCCCATCGCAGGAGCTGGCCTTTGGCGATGTCCACAAAGGTGAGGTAGCCGCCGCGGTGCCACAGGGGGCCTTCGGTGCGCCAGTCTGGGTCGGTAGCCACCAGCTTGGGTTGGGTGGATTCAACGATGCTGGACAGGTTGTCACGCATGGGGGTACCTCCTTGGGGTCGTGCGTCACTTGCTGGCCGTGAGCGCAGCGGGATTATAAGGCCGCTGGTCTTGGCCAGCAAGCTGGGGGGTAGCCACGCCCTCACCCCGGCCCTCTCCCAGAGGGGAGAGGGAGCCGTGATTCTGTTCATGGTTCTGGGGCAACCGGGCCTTTTCATTATTATTGGTCCCAAAGGGACACCTGTGTTGATTGAGTAACCCCCACTTGTCTGGGCGTATCGAAATCCACTAAGGCGTGGTCTCGATACGTCGCCCCGATTTCATCGGGGCGACTACTCGACCAGCGGCTCCAGGAAAAGGGAAAGGCCCTGCTTGCGCGAGGATGCCTGGTGACAGCTTGGCGGCCCTGGGCTATACTGACTCGAATTTCACGCAGGAGGAGGTCAGGGTATGGAGTGGAACTTTGAGCTGGTAGCAGGGCCATTTGGCGGGACCGCCGAGGGCGCGGTCTGGACCGGGGAGTCGGTGCTGTTCACCCACATCCCGGCCAGCCGGATCATGCAGTACAACCCCAAGACCGGCGAGACCAGTGAGTACTTCACCGGCACCAACCACACCAACGGCCTGTGCTTCGACGCCCAGGGCAACCTCTTTGGCTGTCAGAGCGGCGGCCGCCGGATTGTGCGCTTCGAGAAGGACCGAAAGACCATCACCTCGCTGCCCCACCGGCTGGATGGCAAGCGCCACAACAGCCCCAACGACCTGGCGGTGGACAAGAAGGGCCGCATCTGGTTTACCGACCCTTTCAACCCCAACTGGGGGCCGCAGGAGCTGGACCACATGTCGGTGTTGCGCCACGACCCCACCGGCCCGGACCAGTGGACGCTGGGCCGGGCCACCTACGACGTGAGCCGGCCCAACGGGGTGCTGGTCTCCCGGGACCAGAAGACCCTGTACGTGGCCCAGAGCGACTACTCGCCGGACCAGCCGCGGCAACTGCGGGCCTACCCCATCAACGACGACGGGTCCCTGGGCAGCTACACCACGCTGCACACCTTCGGCATTGACAGCCGGGGGGTGCACCGGGGGGTGGACGGCATGACCCTGGACATGGACGGCAACATCGTGGCGTGCGCCGGGTGGGAGCAGGCCGGGCCGGGGCCGATGATCTACGTGATCTCGCCCAAGGGCCAGGTGCTGGAGACCCACCCGCTGCGGGTGGACCGGCCCACCAACTGCTGCTTCGGCGACGCGGATATGCGGACGCTGTACGTCACCACCGGCGGTGGGCACGTGCTGCGGGCGCGCACCGACCACACCGGCTGGATCATGTGGCCGGGCTAAAGTCCCGATGGTTTTGCGGCGGTGTATCAGGATGGTTTTGTCATTCCGGCGCAGGCCGGAATCCATGAGAGCAGGTCAACCACACTTGTGTTTGGACACCGGCCTTCGCCGGTGTGACGGATGGAGGCTCGTGACCTATCCGTGCCACAGCCACTGAGGCACTACCGCCTCTCCATTACTTCGGCCGGGGCGGGTCTGGTGCCCGCCCCAGTGCTTGCCTGGGGGGCAGGCTGGTATTAAGATACGCTGGCTAATGCAGTCTAGGGAGATAGGACATCCAATGAGAGCAGCACGACTGGTGGGTCCCAAGCGGTTTGAGTTTGAGGACGTGGCGCGGCCGGCGCCCAAAGACGGGGAGTGCCTGATCAAGCTGGAGCGGGTATCGGTGTGCGGCAGCGACATCCGCGCCCACTACGGCCCCATCCTCTCCGAGGAGCATTACCCGCTGGAGCCGGGCCAGCCGTGCCATGAGGTGGCGGGAGTGGTGGTGGACAGCCGGACGGACAGCTACCGGGAGGGTCAGCGGGTGATCGTGATCCCGGCCCGGGGCTTTGGCGGCTTGCAGGAGTACCTGGTCTCCAGCCCCACCCGGATGATCCTCCTGCCCGACCAGGGGCCGCTGGACGAGTGGGTGATGTGCCAGCCCTCGGGGACGGTGCTGTACTCCTGCCAGCGCATGGGCAGCGTGCTGGGCAAGAACGTGCTGGTGCTGGGCCAGGGCAGCATCGGCCTGTGCTTCACCATGCTGATCTCTCGGATGGGGGCGCGCAGCGTCATCACCGCGGACCTGCTGGAGTACCGGCTGGCCAAGTCCCAGGAGTTTGGCGCCACCCACCCCATCAACCCGGACCGGGAGGACCTGGCCGAGGCGGTGGCGGAGATCACCAAGGGCGTGGGCGCGGACATCACGGTGGAGGCCGCCGGCTTCCCCGACACCTTCAACCTGGCCTTCAGCCAGGTGCGCCAGTTCGGCACCGTCATCATCTTCGGCGTGCAGACGGACAAGTTCGTGCCGCTGGAGCACAACAACCTGATGGACAAGATGCCCACCATTTTGCCGACGACCGGGGCGCGCAGCGGCGACCCCACCACGCAGATCAAGGACATGGTGGCGCTGCGCCAGCGGGGTTGGTGCGACCCGGCCAAGCTGATTACTCACCGCATGGGCCTGTCCCAGGTGCAGACCGCCTACGACACCTACGAGCAGCACCAGGACAACGTGATCAAAGTGGTGATGGACATTAACAAGTAGGGCTGGCATCGGTTCACCGCAAGCAGGCAGGGGTGTCCCGGCGGGCCGGGACGCCCCTGGGGTCGTTTCATTTTCCTCCACTCGCTGGTCGAGTAGTCCCGATATAATCGGGACGTATCGAGACCAACGGGGAGACGGGTTTCGATACGTCCCGACTGCGGTCGGGCCTACTCAACCAGCGGGGGCAAGGCCCTTGCGGCGAAAATGAAACGGCCTTGGGGACACCCCTGGGCTATTGCAGGATTGGCGGGTCAGCCTCGGGGCGACAGGTACTCCACGGAGACCGTGGTGTGGAGGCCGCCCCGGACCTTGTAGTCCAGCGTGACTTTCATGCTGCGGGGCTGGCACAGGGCCACCAGGTCTTGAAGGATGCGGTTGACGGCGTGCTCCTGGACGATGCCCACGTCCCGGTAGGACAGCAGGTAGTACTTCAGGGACTTCAGCTCGATGCAGCTGTGGGCCGGCACATAAGAGATGTGCAGGGCGCCGTAGTCGGGCAGGCCGGTCCAGGGGCAGACCGCGGTGAACTCGTCGGTGTCCACCGAGACCTGGGACTCCTGCTCCGGGTACTCGTACTGGAAGGCCAGCAGGCACTGGGCGTCAATGGTCGCCTCGCTCCGAATCAGCACCTGGCGGTCCAAGCTCTGGTACTGCTCCTTCAGCTCCGGTATGGTGGCCATGAACCAACCTCCTGCGTCCTTCCCCGCCCCTGGACACTGTATACCCAAACTGGGCAGGGGTCTTTCGCCCATGATAGGCGACCATTATGGCGCCTGTCAAAACCGGTGCCGCCGACGACAGGCATATAATGGGCTGATACGGCGGTCTCGGGGTGGGGCGGGGCCGTGGGACTACCTGCTGAAAACCCTCAAGGGGGGATGTTGGGCAACGCACGATGAAACCATGTGGCCGGACCTGCCGTAGCTTCTGATGCATGGAACGCTTTATTGAAGTGGTGCTGTCCCTGGTGGCGGGGCTGGCCGGCACGGTGGTGGAGACGTTGCCCGTGGGGTACGCCTTTGGCAGCGGGATGCTGGCCGCGGTGAACCCCTGCGGCTTTGCGCTGTTGCCCGCGTACATCTCCCTGTACCTTGGGGATACCGCGGGGGGCGCCCACACCAGGGGCATCTTCGGCCGGCTGCTGCGGGGGCTGCTGGTGGCGCTGGCGGTGACCCTGGGGTTCATCCTGCTCTTCGGCGCCGCCGGGGCGGCAATCAGCGCCGGAGGCCGCTTCCTGGTGCGGGTCATGCCCTGGGCCGGGCTGACCATCGGCGCCGTGATGGTGGGGCTGGGTATCTGGATATTGCTGGGGCGCGGGCACCTGTACTTCGGGGCGGCTAGCCGGCTGTCCGCCCGTATCACGGTCCGGGGAGACCAAGCCCCTTCCTCGCCGCTGAAGGCGGTGGCTGGGTACTTCCTGTTCGGCGTCGCCTATGGAATCTGCTCCCTGAGCTGCACCCTGCCCATCTTCCTGATTGTGGTGGGCAGCTCCCTGACCGCCGAAAACTTCATGGGCGGGCTGGGGCAGTTTCTGAGCTACTCCCTGGGCATGGGCACCACCCTGCTGGCGCTGACCCTGGGCACCGCGGCCTTCCAGGGCGCGGCGGGCAACCTCCTGGGACGGGTGACGCCCTACGTGGAGCGGGCCAGCGCGGTGTTGATCATGCTGGCGGGCGCCTTTGTGGTCTACTACTGGCTGAGCATTGGCGGGCTGGGGGCGACCATCGCCGGCTGGTTCTAGCTTGCGCCGGGCCGGGGCGAGGGCTAAGATACAGGCTGATACCAAAGGTGACGGTTCCGGGAGGCGACCAATGCGCATCTGCTCCTTTCTGCCCAGCGCCACCGAGATAGTCTATGAGCTGGGGCTGCAAGACCAGCTTTACGGGGTAACCTTTGAGTGTGACTACCCGCCCGACGCCCGCAGCAAGCCCAAGGTGGTGCGCAGTGTGTTCGATGGCCAGCAGCCCACCAGCGGCGAGATCAGCCGGGTCATCGGCGAGCGGCTGCAACAGGGCCTGGGCATCTACGACATTGACCAGGAGCTGTTGCGGGCCGCCGCGCCGGACCTGCTGCTGACCCAGGCCATCTGCGAGGTTTGAGCCATCTCAACTCGGCAGGTGGCCGAGGCGAGCGTGGCCCTCCCCAAACAGCCGGAGATACTCTCCCTGGACCCCCAGTACCTAAGCCATGTTCTGGAAGACGTGCGGAGGGTGGGCCGCGCCACCGGCAAGGCGGCGGAAGCGGAGGCCCTGGCCGCGCGGCTCCAGGCGCGCATTGACCGTGTGGCGGCGACGGCGGCCCACGCCGGCCAGAAGCCCCGGACCCTGCTGCTGGAGTGGGCGGACCCGCTGATGTGCGGGGGCCACTGGGTGCCGGAGATGGTGGAGTTGGCCGGCGGGGTGAACTGCTTCGGCGACAAGGAGACCGGTTCCTTCCGACTGGAGTGGCCCGACGTGGTGGCCAGCCAGCCGGAGGTGGTGATCCTGATGCCCTGCGGGTTCGACGTGAAGCGGGGCCTGCAGGACGTGCCCCTGCTGACCGGCCGGGAGGGCTGGGCCGATCTGCCGGCGGTGCGGGACCGTCGGGTGTACGTGATTGACGCCAGCGCCTACACCAGCCGGTCGGGGCCGCGCCTGGTGACCGGGCTGGAGATCATGGCGGAGATGCTGCACCCGGAGCTGTTCTCCGGGCTGATTCCCGAGGCCGGCGGGGTGCGGCTGCACGGTGAGTTGGTGCGGATGGGGTAGGCGCCCTCACCCCGGCCTTCTCCCAGAGGGAGAGGGAGACATCAAGCAGAAACCTTATGCCGGGGGATGGAGACAAACCGGCGCTCCCGGTCAGCGGCGAAGGCAAGGCAGGCTCGGATATCCTCAGAGGTAAGGTCAGGGAAGTCTCGGAGGATGTCCCATTCGGACATACCTGAGGCCAGGTATTCCAGAACATCGTAGACGGTAATGCGCAATGCCCGGATGCAGGGCTTGCCGGGTTCGATGGTCATGCGGTCGCAGCAATCCATGTCCCCAGCCCATGGCAAGAGAATGGCAAAGGCAACCCGCCGCCACTGAGGGGACAGGTCAGTTCAGCCGGGCGCCTTGGAAGGGGTTGCGCTTGTCTACCTGCTGCTGCAGGATCTGGTTGCCCCGGTGGAGGATGGGCAGCAGCAGCTTCAGGCGCTCCTGTGCCGTGGGGGACTCCAGGAGCCGCTGGCGCAGCTGGGAGGGCAGGTCAATGACGGAGGCCAGGCTGGCGATGACCGCAAAGGATAGCTGCACCGGGTCGCCGGGCACGTCTACGCTGGCGACCCAGCCGCCGGCCAGGGCGGCCAGATGACGGAGCAGGGTGGTCTGCCCCTCCCCGGCCTCGCGCAGTAACTCGGGCGCCACGTTGCCGGCGGCCTCCTCCAGGTAACGCACTCGCCCCGCCAGGTGAGGCGTGCGCTGGGTTATGTCCACCAGCTCAAACCGCCGCTCGCCGTGGGTGACGATGTTGAGCTTTCCCTCTTCCAGGCGGACCACCCTGGCAATGCGGGCGGTGGTGCCGGTGCGGAAGGGCTCAGCGGGGTCGCCCACCTCTTGGCCCTCCCGGATCAGCACCACGCCGAAGGGCTGCTCCCGCGCCACACAATCCCCGATCATGGTCTTGTACCGTTCCTCAAAGATGTGCAGGGGCATGCGCATTCCGGGGAACAGCACCACATTCAAGGGGAACAGTGGCAGCTCAATGAGGTCGCGGTCGGGCACTGGCGCACCTTCCATAAAATCAGGCCATAATACCAGGAGTATAGTATCCCGCCGGAAGGAAGACAAGGAGCGGGCCTGGCGCAGCTACGGGCGGCTACCGGCGGTGGTTGGACCGGCGCACCCGCGCGCCGGCAGCGCCGCCTTGCTTGCGGACCCACTGCAGGTAGAGGCTGATCTGCCCGTTGGCCTGCAGCGCCGGAATGGAGTTCAGCTCCCGGGCCAGGGTGGTTTCGGAGAAGAGGGCGTGGACCTGGCGGTGGCAAGAGGAGCAAAGGCTGGCCTTGGGGCCGTGGTTGCCGCCCTTGGCCCGGGGCACCAGGTGGTGATGGTGTAGCGGCTCACCTGGCAGAGGCATAGCTCACATTGGGCCGGGCCGGCGACAGCGGGCAGGTCGTCCAGGGCGCGCCGGGTGCCTGAGGGCCGGGACACGCGGCTACTCCGGCTCCTGGGACTGCCGGGGCCCCGGGGTCTCCAGGAAGCGCCAACCGGGCAGGTCCACCTGCCACCGGCCCTCCTCCAGCAGCATGGGGATGATCAGGCCGGACATGACGCGGCGGCGGGCGATGCGGCTGGAGTCGGCGGTGATGCCAAAGGGCAGGAACACGAAGGCGTGCTGGTCATCGATATAGCTGGTGGGGGCAATGCCCAGGTCCGCCAGGTCTTCCAGGGGCCACAGGCGCAATACGGTGGTGCGGAAGTCCTCCAGCATGGACTGGCGCTGGGGATGACCAGCGTCGTAGCCGGCCCGGTAGGCCAGCTGCATGTCGATATTGTTGCGGGTGGCCCACACCCCCATGCGCATGCCGCGGGTCTCCTTGGAGAGCATGGACCAGGCCAGGTCCATGCTGCCGGCGCGAATGGCCTCGGCGAACTCGCCGGCGCGGGTGCCCACCTCGTCGGGGTTGGCGCTCCGCTTGTGACCAGGTATACGCATCGGCATTTCCGCTCACCGCCTACGGGGCCAGTTTACCACCCGATGGCGTACCCGTCACGTCGCGGGTCGGCGGCGCCGTGGAGGGCGCCGGGATCGGGGTCAACCTGGATCATCATCTCGCTGCCGGCGGCGGCCCAGTCGCCGATCAGGTTAAGCGGGTGGCCGCGGCGCTGCAAGCCGTCGCGCACGTCGCCGCCGAAGCGGCCCTCCAGCAGCAGCTCATCCGGGCAGACGTGGGGGAGGTTGGACTCGGTGGGACTCTGGGTATTGCGCCAGCGGGGAGCCTCCACGGCCTCGGCCACGGTCATGCCGAAGTCCAGGACGTGGGTGATGACCTGGAGGTTGGTCTGCACCTGGGTGTCGGCGCCGGGGGTGCCGCTGACCAGGACCAGTTGGCGGGAGCCGCCGCCGTTTGACCCCCCTGTAGTTCCCCCTTGGTAAGGGGGGACGGAGTCCTGGAAGACCATCACCGGGTTCATGGTGTGGCGCACCCGCTTGCCGGGCTGGAGGCAGTCGGGATGGCTGGGGTCCAGGTGCCAGTAGGTCATGCGGTTGTTGAGCAGGATGCCGGTGTCGCCGGCGATGAGGCTGGAGCCCCAGGCGCCCTGGAGGCTCTGGAGCTGGCAGACGGCGTTGCCCCAGCGGTCGGCCACCACAAAGCAGGTGGTGTCCTCCTGGGCGCGGCTGACTCCCGAAGGCGCGGCGGGCCGGCGGCGGCCTGTCTGGTCCGGCTGGTGGGGCCAGGGGTCGCCGGGCTGGACCTGGGATGCGGCGCGCTCCAGGTCAATGAGGCTGGCCCGTTCCCTGGCATACTCCTTGGAGATGAGGCCCTGGGTGGGCGCCGGGACGAAGTCGGGGTCGGCCACGTAGGCCTCCCGGTCCATGAAGGCCAGCTTCTTGGCCTCCACCATCAGGTGGATGCTCTCGGCGGTGTTGCAGCCCAGGGACTGGAGGTCGAACTGCTCCACCAGGTTCAGCTCCTGGAGCAGCACGTGGCCGCTGGAGTTGGGCGGCGCTTCGTAGACCGTGCGGCCGTGGTAGCTGGTGGCGATGGGCGCCTCCCAGCGGGCGCGGCAGCCGGCCAGGTCCTGGAGGGTGAGCAGCCCGCCCTGCTCCTGGCTGGCGCGCACCAGGGCGCGGGCGAGGTCGCCCCGGTAGAAGGCGTCGCGGCCCCCCTGGGCGATGGCGCGGAAGGTGCGGGCCAGGTTTTGCTGGTGCAGGATTTGCCCGGCGCGCAGGGGGCGCCCGCCGGGCCAGAACACGGCGCTGGAAGTGGGGAAGCGGCCCAGCCAGGGGTCGGCGGCGATGGCGGCGGCCAGCACGTGGCTGACGGGGAAGCCGGCCTCGGCCAGGTCGATCGCCGGGGCCAGCACCTCCGCCAGGGGCAGGGCGCCGTACCTCTCATGGGCGTCCAGCCAGCTATGGACCAGGCCGGGCACCGACACGGAGAGGATGCCCTTGAAAGGGATGCCCCGGGAGCGGAAGTGGTCCGGGTCGGCGGTGTAGGGGGCGGCGCCGGTGCCGTTGGAGATCTCCAGGCGGTCGCCCAGCTTCCAGTAGACCATGATGAAGCCGTCGCCGCCGATGCCGGACATGAGGGGCTCGGTGACGTTGAGGGCCGCGGCGGTGGCGATGGCGGCGTCCACGGCGTTGCCGCCCTTCTGGAGGGTGGTGATGCCGGCCTGGGAGGCCAGGGGATGGCCGGAGCACACCATGCCGTGGCGGCCCATAACCACCGGGCGGTTGGCCTCATAGTTCACGCCGTGGGGGGAGCTGGGCATGGTGGGCCTCCTTGTGGGCGCATCCTCATCCTAGCCCTCTCCCCTTACTCTCGCTGCGTTCGCTAAGGTTAACCTTGTGGGAGAGGATTGAGGTGAGGGGTATTACCCCTGCCAGCCAGATTATGCGGACGCACTTCTGGGGCGTCAAGCTGCCCCCGCACAAAAGCAAAGGCCCCGAATCTCTCGGGGCCTCACTTGGTTGTCCTGAAGCTGCTGGGGGTTAGTGGCCGTGGCCACCGCCGCCGCAGTTGCAGCCGCCGCTGTTGCCGCAGCCGCAGGCGCCCGCCTGGGCCTGGCCCTCGGCGTGGCCGTGCTCGTGGCTTTCGCCGTGCTCGTGTTCACCACCACCGCCGCAGCCGCACCCACCGCCGCCGCTGCCACACCCGCACCCGCCGCTGCCACAGCCGCCGCCGGTGGCGAACATGGGGTTGTTGATGACGAACCCCACGCGGCCGCCGAACTGCTCGATGTAGTCAATGGTGGCCTCGTCCAGGAAGGGGGCGCTGTCCGAGTCCATGAGGAACTTGAGACCCTGGAAGTTCAGCTCCATGTCGTCAGGCTGGGTCTCCTTCTCCATGGTGAGCATGTATTGCAACCCACCGCGCTCGGCGGGCATAGCGACGATGCGCAAGGAGCCATTGGGTTCCTGCTCCTGCTCCATGACCTCTCTGAGTTTTTCGATCGCCAAGGGAGTGATATTCAGCATGTTCCTCTCCCGCCAAGTCTGTCAGAGGCCGGCAAACACGCCCGCCTCCACTGGACATCAGGCTATCATACCGCCAAGGCGGGAGTCAATGCGGCGCGGGCTGGCGTATCTGGTGCAATTGGCCGGTTCCGCCTCTGCCAGCTTGGCCGGTGGTTCGGGGCCGCCGGCGTGACGCAGCGGTGACAGTGGGGTGTTGACAGCACGGAAAGCGGTTCGATAGTCTTAGAACAAATGGTCTAGATGCTGGCGGTGGCCAGACCGGGGGATGCGCTAAGGGGACCGACCCCACGCGGGGGCGGTCTTTTTTGTTGCCCTCCAGCCGCGCCGGGGACCGAAAGGAGGTGACAACCTTGCCAAGTCCGGAGGAGGGGTCCTGGGAGCGGGAGCGAATGCTGGAGGCCCTGGAGGCGTACCGCCGGGGCCAGAGCGATGCGCCGTTGCTGCGCAAGTGGAGCGGGGCGGAGGGCCGGGCTGCGGAGGGAGACCGGGGGCAGCAGATGACCTTTGTGGTGTCCACCGACGAGGTGGACCGTCATGGGGACGTGATTGCGGCCCAGGGCTGGCAGATCGAGGCGTACCAGCGCAACCCAGTGTTTCTGTGGGCCCACGACTACGCCCGCCCGGTCATCGGCCGGGCCGCGGCGGTGTGGCGGGAGCCGGACCGGCTGCTGGCCCGCATGGAGTTCGCTCCCACGGAGTTCGCCCGGGAGGTGGCGGCGCTGTATCAGGGCGGGTACCAGAGAGGGGTCTCGGTGGGGTTCCGGCCCATCCAGTATGAGGAGCGGCGGCACGAGAAGACCGGGGCCCTGCTGGGCATCCGGTTCCTGGAGCAGGAGCTGCTGGAGGTGAGCGCTGTCCCGGTGCCGGCCAACCGCAGCGCCCTGCGCCGGGCCCTGGGGCAGGCGCCGCGGCTGGGTGACTACCTGAGCCGGCTGGAGCGGCAGCAACCGCCCGTGACCGCCGGCGCCGCGGCCGAGGGGCTGTGGCCCGAGCTGGCGGCCCGGGTGGATGACCTTACCAAGCTGGCCGGTGAGCTGGCGGAACTGCTGGGGGCGGTGGAGCGGGGGGCCTACCGCGGGTCTGTGGCGCCGGGCGGCGACGGCCCGGCGGTGGCGGCGGTGATGGAGATGCTGCGGGGCGCCCGGTGGTAGGGAGCTTTCGGCCATCGGCGGCCACCGAGCTGTCTGATGGCCGGTGGCGGGACGTGAATCACAATTGGGAGGGAGACGGTATGAGCCTAGGATCCCAGGACCTGGAGCTAATCAAGCGGGAGGTGGCCGGCATCCGGGAATTTTACCAGTCCCGCATGGACGCGGAGGTGCCGCCGCTGAAGGAAGAGGTGAACCGCCTGTCGGCCCAGCTGCGCCGCGTGCAGGACCGGTGGCGGGATGGAGAGAAGCGGGCCCTGCTGTCTCGGTTTGGGAGCAACGACCGCATGCGGGTGCCCCACGGCAAGTATCAGGGCCTGGACCTGCTGGACCTGGCGTGCATCCGCAGCGTGCTCACCGCCCAGCTGCGGGAGCCCGCCGGGCTGAACCCCCGCATGCTGGAGGAGTGGCAGGTCAGCCTCAAGGCGGCCATGGACAGCACCACCGCCGGGTCCGGCGATGAGCTGGTGCCTACCGCGGAGGCGTCGGCCTTGTGGATGGACGTGAATCTGGAGACCATGGTGTCGCCCCTGTTCTCCAAGGTGGACATGCCCACCAACCCCTTTGAGATCCCCCTGCAGCTGGGCGATGTGGCCTGGTACCCGGGGACGGAGAACCTGGCCACCACCCAAACCGCGTTGAGCACCGCCCGCCGGACCTTGACCGCCTTTGAGCTGGTGGCCGAGGTGCCCTGGTCCCTGACCCTGGACGAGGATGCGGTCATCGCCATGGCTGCCGAGGTGCGCAGCTCCCTGGTGACCAACGCCGCCGAGGTCATTGACGACGTGCTGCTCAACGGCGACACCACCGTCACCAACGGCATCAACTCCGACGGCGCCACCATCAACGCCACCACCGCCAACAAGGCCCAGTGGCTCATCGGCTTCGACGGCCTGATCCACCTGCCCATCGTGGACAACACCGGCCAGGCCACCAACCACAACGCCGGTGTCTCAGACGACATGTTCAACGCGGTGCGGTCCAAGCTGGGCAAGTTCGGGGTGCGGCCCTCGGAGCTGGCCTACATCACCGACGTGAACACCTACATCCGGGCCCTGAGCATCGGCAACTTCCGCACCCTGGACAAGCTGGGGCCCAACGCCACCCTGCTGCGGGGGCAGCTGGGGTCGGTGGAGGGGGTGCCGGTGATCGTGTCGGAGCAGATGCGCCTGGCCGACACCGACGGAAAGGTCACCGACGCCGGCAACGTGGTGAACACCGGCCGGCTGCTCATGGTCAACCGCGGCCAGTGGCGGGTGGGCTTCCGCCGGGAGCTGTTCATCGAGACCCAGCGGGACATCCAGAAGCGCCAGAACATCATGGTCATCAGCATGCGCCTGGGGTTCCAGGAGCGCAGCGGCAACCGGGCCACGGCCAAGCACACGGCCATGCACTACAACATCACCGGGGTCGCCTAAGATTCCCGGTCAGCTAACGTCCCGCTGCTCCTTCCCCTGGAAGGAGCAGCGGGACGGCACAACATGCCCCGACAAGTCGGGGCCAGGAGGTAAGGGATGAAGTTCCAGCGCGGCAAGAAGG
>JBGPJN010000029.1:0-17509 GCA_041485445.1 Dehalococcoidia bacterium | reverse complement strand
TTGAGCCCCTTCATGATCTGGGGAGCCATTGAAGACCTCCATCCCCTGCTTCCCACGGCGGCGCGACCTGAACTGCGGGTTACGGGCCGGCGGCGGAGGCCAATGAGGAACCTGCAGCCGAACAGGAGGCTGGACCGAGGGTCGGGCCGATTGTAGCATCGGCCTATGGGGGTGTCAAGCAAAAACGTAGCTGGCGCCAGGCGGCGGGCTGGTCTTAGCGAGCGCAGCGAAAGTAAGGGGCGCAAGGGTTGGACAAGCGGCCGGGGAAGTTTACAATGGACTGGCGCTCCACGGAGGGATGGCCGAGTGGACGATGGCGACGGTCTTGAAAACCGTTAATCCTTCGGGGTTCGTGGGTTCGAATCCCACTCCCTCCGCCAGCGGACCCCACGCCCCAATATCCACTAGTCAGGCGCCAATGTCAGGGCATTGACATGTCGGGGCCGCAGAATGGCGAAGTGCCGGCGGTCCAGAGTAGCCAGCTTCGGTTCATTGAGGCGCTCAACAATCGTCAGAACCGCAGCGTCTACAAACCCCACGTCGGCGTCGGCATACCGGTCGCACAACTCCCGCACCCGCAGGTAATCGTCGGGGAGCAGGTCTTCAATGCGGTAGGCGCCGCTGCCAATGTCTTCCAAGAGCGCCACCAAGACGCCCGGATGCAGGCGAACATGAATCCAGTAGTCCACCTCCACCAATACGGGCGCTGGAATCACCAGGGTGTCGTTAGTTTCTTCAATCAGGTGGCGGCAAGCGGCGTGTTTAGCATCGCGCCGGCCAAGAGCAGCGTACAAGGGGCCGGTATCCAGCACTAGCGCCAACTTCTGGGCTCCGGCCGCTCAGTGGTGGTGCGTATGGATGTATCAGTATATCCAGAGTCGCCCATCCCCAGGCTCTTGGGTTTGGGGCGATAGGCGCCAGCCTTTTCTTCCAGTGCTTCCCGGACCAATGCCGCCATAGAGGTGCGACGCTCGGCCGCCATCAGACGCAGGCGCTTGAGCAACTGCTCTGGGATGGAAATAGTGGTGCGCTCCATAGCATCATGATAGCAACACTGATGCGCGCAATCAACATCGCCAAGCTACAGGCAACCATTCCCGGCGGAGCCATGCCTGCGCTGGAAGACTGCGTCGTAACAACCCCGACCCGGAACCTGCCCCAGCAGAGGCAAAGCCTCCAGCCGGCCCTTACTCTCCCCCGGTAAGCGCCGCCCGCGCCGCCAGCGCCCGGCTCAGCGCCGTGTCCAACGCAGGCGCCACGGCGCACAGGTGCCCCATTTTCCGGCCCGGATAGGTGCCGTGCTTGCCGTAGAGGTGGAGCTTGACCCCCGGCACCGCCAGCGCCGCCGCGAAGTCCAGGCCGTGCCCTGAGCCTGTCGAAGGGTCGCCGTCGGCGCGGATCCACAGGTCCCCCAGCAGGTTGGCCATCACCGCCGGGGTGGTCAGCTCGGTGGAGCCCAGGGGCAGGCGGCACAGGATGCGCAGCAGCTGCTCAAACTGGGAGGTTGGACAGGCGTCCAGGGTGAGATGCCCGGAGTTGTGGGGCCTGGGGGCCAGCTCATTCACCAGGAGGCGCCCGTCCCTGGTCAGGAACATCTCCACGCATAGCAGGCCGGTCACGTCCAGCTGTTCCGTGATGTTTCCCGCCAGCTCCCGTGCCGCCGCGGCCACGGCGGGACTGACCCGGGCGGGCGCCAGCGTGAGGTCCAGTATGCCGTTGGTGTGGATGTTCTCCACGACTGGGTAGCATGCCATCTGGCCTTGCACGTCCCTGGCGCAGACCACCGACAATTCCTTTTCCAGGAAGACAAACTCCTCCAGCACCAGCATGTCGCTGCGCGGGCGCAACAACTGGAAGCTGGGCGGCGCATCCTCCGGGCAGTGGAGCACCGCCTGCCCCTTGCCATCGTAACCGGAGGTGGCCGTCTTCAGCACCGCGGGCAGCCCCAGCGAGTCCACCGCCTGCTCCAGGTCTTGCCAGGTATCCACCGGCAGGTACGCCGCCAGCGGGAAGCCCCGGTCGCTCAGTCCCTGCTTCTGGCGCACCCGGTGCTGCACCATCTTCAGCACGCTGCTGCTGGGGTGCACCGGCCGCAGGGCCTCCACCGCCGCCACCAGGGACACGTCAATGTGCTCAAACTCGTAGGTGACCACGTCCGCCCGGCTGGCCAGCTCCCGGCCCGCCGCCCTATCGCTGAAGGGCGCCACCAGCAGTTCGTTGGCCACCTGGCCGGCGGAACACCGCGGGTCGGGGTCAAGCACACAGGTCCGGACGCCCATGCGGCGGGCTTCCAGGGCCAGCATCCGGCCCAGTTGGCCGCCGCCAAAGATTCCCACGGTAAGGTCCGGCCAGCGGCGCGGGGTGCCGGACGCCCATACGGAGGTCACGCTTCCTCCACCTCCCGGGCCATGGCCGCTCGATGGGACACCACCCGCTGCCGGATCTCCGGGTACTTGGCGCCCAGGATCTGGGCGGCCAGCAACGCGGCGTTGGCCGCGCCCGCCGGGCCAATGGCTACCGTGGCCACCGGCACGCCCCGGGGCATCTGGACTATGGAGAGCAGCGAGTCCAGCCCATTGAGCGCCGCGCTGCGCACCGGAACGCCGATCACCGGCAGCACCGTCTTGGCGGCGGTCATGCCCGGCAGGTGGGCCGCGCCGCCCGCCCCGGCGATGATGACCTCGATGCCCCGCTCCTGGGCCGATGCCGCAAACTGGAACATGCGGTCCGGCGTCCGGTGGGCCGAGACGATGCGCACCTCGTGGGGGATCTCCAGCTCCTTGAGCAGGTCCACCGTGTGCTGCATGGTCTCCATATCGGACCGGCTCCCCATGATCACGGCCACCAGTGGCTTGTCCATTCCCGTTCTTTCCCTCATCCCGGTGTTTTCGCTTTCTCCGAAGGTAGGGGCAGACCGGAGCCTGCCCTGAGCACCGCCGAAGGGTGTCTGCCCTTGGGCTGGAGGGTCTGTCCAGGGCGCATCCCGACACAGTCGGGACGCCCCTACGGGCAGGTCCGGCAATGTAAAGGCCCTGCTTCCCTCAGTCCCGGCCTTGGCTGCCCTGCGCGGCCCGGCGCAGACGGTCCATCACCGCCCGGCCCAGGCCCTCTTCCGCCACGCCCTCCGCCACGATGACCTGGCACCCCTGGGCGTCCAGCTCCCGCAGGACGGCGAACAGCTCCCGGGCGTACCGGGCCAAGTCTCCGGGAATTATCCGCACCCTAGCCCTGGCGTGCCGCAACTGCAACGGCTGCCGGGCCATTATACCCACAGTCTGGCCTTCCTCCAACAGCCGGACCGCCAGGGGCTGCACCTGACCAGGAGGCGCCAGCAGCAGGGTGGCCTTGGGGGCGTAGTGACGGTACCGCGTGCCCGGAGACCGGCCGGCGGCGGGGTCCAGTTCCCGCGGGAGCCCGACCGTGCCAATGGCCGCCTCCAGGGCCTCCAGGGTCACGCCTCCGGGACGGAGCAGCACCGGCGGGTGCTGTGTCAGGTCCAGGACGGTGGACTCCACTCCCACCGCGCAGGGGCCGGCGTCCAACACCAGCCTCACCCGGCCCCGCAGGTCGTCCAGCACGTGGGCCGCGCAGGTGGGGCTGGGCCGCCCCGAGCGGTTGGCCGATGGGGCGGCGATGGGCCTCGCCGCGGCCCGCAGCAGGGCCAGGGCCACCGGGTGGGCGGGCACTCGCACCGCCACCGTCTCCAGCCCTCCGGTGGTGATGTGGGGAACGTGGGGCGCGCGCCGGACCACCAGCGTCAGCGGCCCCGGCCAGAAGCGGGCGGCCAGGGCGGTGGCCAAGGGCGGGACCTCCGGCGTCAAGGCGGCCAAGTCCTGAGCGCTGGGGACGTGCACAATGATGGGGTTGTCCGCCGGACGGCCCTTGGCCCGGAAGATGCCAGCCACCGCCTTGGGGTTCAGGGCGTCCGCGCCCAGCCCATAGACCGTCTCCGTGGGGAAGGCCACCAGCTCCCCGTCACGGATGAGTTGCGCCGCCTGGGCGATGGCCTCAGGGTCAGGTTGCGCCGGGTCGACTTGCAGGGTGATGGTGGCGTAAGCGTGGCCCACTGACGGACTCCTGTTACACCTTGGGAAGCGGCCTGGTCCCGTGGCCAGGCCGAGGGAGAACCGGGGCGACGCTGTGGTTCACCAAGAGGACTGTCGGCTGGGACGGCCCTCAGGGAATTACTGCGGCTTCCGGTTCGAGGACGTAGGGTGCGGGGGCCATGGACTGTCCCAACTGCTTCAGCTGCTCAATGCCCCGCTGGGTGTCGCTGGCCACCCGGGCCGGGTCCCAAAGGCGCACCCGCCGCTTGAACAGCCAGTAGGTGAACTCCTTGAGGTTGGTCAGCGAAAGATCGTCCCGGGGGAGCAGGTTGGCCTGGGTGCGGAACTCCACCAGCAGGTCGGTGCGGCTGGACCGGTACAGGTGGGTGAACGCCTCCTCCACCAGGTCCTCACTGTCGGAGAAGCACCGGGCCAGGTGCCGCTTTCGCACGTCCTGCTCCACTGCCAGTTGCAGCGCTTCCTCCACCACCACGCCGTACCAGTAGTTGAGGAAGGCGCCGTACTTGGCGGGGCCCAGCAGGTCCCGGAAGACCTGGGGCGTTACCTCCTGGTCCAGCTGCCCCAGAAAAAGCAGGCGCTCCTTCTCGGGTTCAGTTGCTGACCCATCCAGCTCAAAGGAGAGGCGCTCCGCCAGGGTCAGCCAGTCAAAGGCCTCGCCCTGGATGAGGTACTGGTAGGAGCGCCCACGGTAGGTCTCCTGAGAGAGGGTCCACAGCCCCACCGCTTGCAACAAGGCGCGCTGCCAAGGGAGACCGGAGCGGATGGCCGACCGCAGATGGAGCACCGCCTCGGGGACCGCCTCGGCCAGCGCCTCGGGCGAGTCCGCCTGGGCCTCACGGCGGTGGTCAGTCTGGGAGGTCATGAGGCGCTTCCCGGCGGGGACCCGCTGGGGGCCCGGCGAATTGGACCGGCGCGTCGCCGCCGTAGAGCTCCAGCACCAATTGGCTCATCACCGACGCCAGGAAGCTGACGCCGCTGATGGCCTGCACATAGCCCATGCGCGTGGGGCCGATGACGCAGATGGTGCCGCTGGCCTGGCCGGCAACCCCATACTGGCAAAGCACAACCCCAAAGGGGCGCAGGGTTTCTTTGCGGTTCTCGCCGCCCACATACACCGCCACGTCTCCGGCCTCCGGCGGAGCTTCGGATAGCACGTCGTCCAGCAGCACCCGCTCCTCCACCATCTCCACCACCTCCCTGGCCCGCTGGGCGTGGGCGAACTCCGGTTGCTGCAACAGACGGCGCAGGCCGTCCACGTAGTGCTCCGGCGTGCCAAAGGCATCCGCCTCCCGGAGCATGACCTTGGTTTCGCGCATGACCCGGTCTTCCAGGGGGGTAAGGTCCAAGCGGCCGCTGCCGATGTCCTCCCAGCTCGAACCGCCCAGATACTCATTCAGCCGGGTTGCTGCCCGGTCCAGCAGGTCCTGAGTTACCGTCTCCTCCAGGGGTATCACGCGGCGCACCAGGCGCGCACCCTGGAGCACCACCACCAGCAGAATCAGGAACTCCTCCAGGTACACCAACTGGATGTGCTTGAGCCGGGAAAGGGTGGACCGAGGCACGGTGACGATGGCCAGGTTGGTGGTGATGCTGGACAGCATGGCGGCACACTGCTGGCTCCAAGTCTCCACGTCGGGGTCCACCTGGTCAAATCGGTGGCGAATGTGGCGCCGCAGGTCCACCGGCAGCGAGGGCATTTCCCCCAGGGATTCCAGGTAGTGGCGATAGCCCAGGTCCGAGGGAATGCCCCCAGCGGAAACGTGGGGACGGGAGATGTAACCGGCGTCGCTGAGCCGGGACATGGCGTTGCGGACCGTGGCCGAGCTGACCCTCACCGGCGAAAGGCGCGCGATCTCCTCCGAGGCCACCGGCGCGGCGGTCTGGATGTATTCATTGACCAGGATCTTCAGGACCGAACCAGCGCGTTCCGAAAGCATAGCCACCCCGAAGGAGCCGGAATACTGCGTCCCAATCCGCCATAGGGTTACATATAGCTCGACCTTAGCACGGCCCTTGACACCATGTCAAGGATTGACCCGGCTGACACCCCCCATTATACTCTGCCACGGCCCCTGCCCCCGCCAATCCCTGGAGGAAGCATGCCCCTTTTCGCGCGTTCCCCTACGCTGGCTGAGGCCGTGTTCGCTCCAACTGGGCCGGTGGAGCTTCTGGGGCGACGGATTCCGGCTCGGCTCTTGCGGGAGGCAGCGCTCATAGTGGGTTTTGCCGCCCTGGTTGCCCTAAGCGGGCGTATCCGGTTCTACCTGCCGGACCACGACTTCCCCGGATCGGTAAACCCTATACCCATCACCATGCAAACCTTTGCCGTTCTGATCACCGGCGCGGCCCTGGGGAGTTGGCGAGGCATCTGTAGCCTGTTGCTGTTTTACTTTGCCGGTGTGGCGGGGTTGGCGGTGTTCCAGGGAGGCCACGGCGGCTGGAGCTACGTTTCGGGCAGCGCAACCGGCGGGTTCCTGATTGGCTTCATCCTCGCCGCTTACGTTACGGGCTATCTGGTGGAGCGGGGTTGGAGCCGGTCCGGGGCCCTGTGGGCCTTACTGCTGGGCAACGTGGTGCTCTACCTCCCAGGGCTCCTCTGGCTGGGGGCCGGAGGCTTTGTGCCCTGGGGTAGCGTCCTCTCCAAAGGGCTTTACCCGTTCATCCCCGGCGATCTGCTCAAGCTCATGCTGGCCGGAATGGCGCTTCCGGGAGCATGGGCCCTGGTAAACTTGCGCCACCGGAGGCAGCAGTGGAGATAACTTGGCTTGGGCACGCCTGCTTCCGGCTGCGGTGGGAGAATCAGGTGGTGATTACCGACCCCTTTCCCGCCGAACTGGGGCTGCGCCCCGACCCGCGGCCCGCCACGGTGGTGACGGTGAGCAACTCGCACCCCAACCACAGCAACTGGGAAGGCGTGACCGGAGACCCCCACGTGCTCACCGCGCCGGGAGAGTACCAGTACGCCGGCGTATCGGTGCGCGGAGTCATGACGCCCCTGGGCCCGGGCATTGCCCAAGCGCAACGGAACGTGGCCTTCTGCATCAATCTGGACGGCGTCAACGTGTGCCATCTGGGGGACCTTAACACGCCCATCACGGCGCGGCACGTGGCCGACCTGTCGCCAGTGGACGTTCTGCTGGTCCCCCTGGGCGGCGGCTGCACCCTGGACCTGGAGGAGGTTCTCACGGTGATGGAGAGCCTGGCCCCCAAGCTGGTGGTGCCGATGCACTTCAGCATTCCAGGAGTGTCGGTGCCCCTCCAGGGGCCGGAAGGGTTTTTCCGGCGTATGGGTGTCAGCCAGGCGGAGCCTCAACCCCGGTTGCTGGTGACACCCTCCAACCTGCCGGAAGACCTGAAGATCGTGCTGCTGGCTCCCCAAGCGCGCCAGGCATAAGAAGGCCTGCCCCGCGCGCTGATGCCGGCGCTGCGGACCCGTCGAGGGGGCCTTTGCCGAGGGAGCGCGGCTAAGTTTCGGGCCGCACCGTAGGGAGCGGCGCGGACGGTCTCGGCCGCCCCCACCAGAGCTCCCGCCGCCGCGCCACCAACAACAGCGTCCCTCCTGCAACAGCCAGCGCCGCGCCCAGCGCCAATGCCACCTTGGGCAACACCGGCACTACCCAGTCGCCCACCGCCGGGGGGGCGGGCGGCCCGCCCAGGCTGGACAAGGGCCGGTGGAACGTCAGGTTTAATCGCTTGAGCTCCAAGGCCCCGGCGAAACTCACCGTTTCGGCCGCCGGCATGCGCCCGTGCTCATTGACTAGATAAAAGCGTATCGGATGGTTGATCAGCGTCTCATCCTTCGGCCCCACGGTCAACCCGCTGAACTTGCCCAGCTCGCCCAGGCGGACCGGAGCGCCCGCGAACACACTGTCGCAATCGTCGATGCAGGCCATGAGCTGCGTGCCCGCCGGGGGCACCGACCCCTGCACCAGCACCGTGCCGAAGAAATAGTCCGGCAGGAACGGCCGCGGCGGCACACCTGGATCCGGACCCGCCGCCAGCGCGCTCAGGCTGGTCACGCTGGCCGCCACCAGCAACGTTAGGGCAATGGCTTTCCGATTCAAGATGCTCACCACAACGTCCCCTCGTGGGGTACCCCGACGAGTCGGGGCGAACCCCAGTCGTTGATATCGCCTCCCCTCACTGACCTGCCAAGCCATGAGTCTTGGCTCCCTCACCAAAACATCTTGACCGAAACTCTCCCGCCGCGCCAAGGTTGGCGGACGCCAGTTGCCGCGACTTTTGGGCCACCGGCGGTGCGCCGGCGCCGGCTACCTCACCCTTCCGCAAGACCCTAATGGCAAAAATGAGAAAGGGCGCCCCCCTATGTCGGGGCGCCCCTTCTACGCTGCCATGAGGTGGTGGTGTTACGCGCCGGCAGGCTTGGGCTTCTTCATTAGGGCTACGCCCACGCCGATGATGGCCACAATGGCCACAATCAACGCGATGATGCCCAGGGGGCCGCCGCTCCCCGCGGCGCCGGGCTCGCCCTTGGGGCCGGCAGCACCCGCAGGGCCCGCAGGGCCCGCAGCGCCGGCGTCACCCTTGGGGCCGGCCACCGGCGGGGCGACGGTGGCAGGCGCCTTAGTGGGCGTCGGTGTTGCCACTGCCGTTGGGGGCACCGCCGGGCCGCTGGTGGCCGTCAGGTTAAGCACCGTGGCGTCGCCCTGGACCCAGTTCTGGCTTTGGGTGGCGTCCGCGGCGCCGATCTTGAACTTAACCGACTTGCCGGCGTATGCCACGCCGTCGGGCTGGGTTACCAGCACGGTGTACTTCCCAGCCGCCACCGTCCCAGTGGCGCCAGGCACCTGGGTGTTGTCAATCCAGGCGCTTACCACCACGCCGTTGGCGGCGGCCGCGCCATCCAGGGTGGCTGTACCGGTAAAGATGTGAGGCGGGGCAGGCTGGGCGTAGATGACCGCCGGCACCATAAGTGCCAGGATCACCATCGCCAGCGCGGCCGCCATTCTCACTTTGGCCATTGATTCCTCCCTTATATTTGGGGGATACGGGGCCGCCACCGATGAGGCGACGGCCCCGCGCTTGGGTCTCTCCTGCCTAGGGTCCCTGGGTTACTACTAGCAGGGGGTCTGGTTCCAACCCTTGTACAGGGTCACCGAGCGACCGCAGAAGGTGATGGTCTTGTCATTGGCGACGTTGATCCAGTACACCAGTCCGCCCGTGACTTCCTTCAGGGTGTTGATGGCCGAGAACTCCGGCCGTGGGTCATTGAAGGACCAAACCTTGGTCTGGTTGTTAAAGTTGAACGCCCGAGTGAAGTCCGCGCCCAGCGGGGTCTTCAGCGCGGTGTCCACCGCAATGGGGGCAGTGGGCGCCGGGCCGCCCGGCGGGACCGTTACCGCAGCTTCCACTATGAAGGCGGCACTGGCCGTGGTATTGCCAATCTTGATCTCCAGGTTCTGGACGCCTACCTCCATCTGCGGCACGATGAAATCGAAGCTCAGGTTGCCGGTGCCGTCGGTGAAAGGCGTGGGCGCGGGCCTCACGTCCAGGTTGGCGCCGATGAGGGCGCTGGTGATGGTGCTGAAGGCCTTGGCGCCCTTGACGGCCGCCGTGACCTTGGTGCCTGATTTACCCGAAGTCGGGGTGATGCTGATGCTGGCTTTCGGCACAGTGTGGACCACGGTGTTGATAACCTGGCTGGCCGGTGCCTCCGTGTTGAACTTGGTCGTGACGTTGTTGTCCGACGGGATATTGGCGTTGGTGGGCACGTTCAGCGTAGCGCTGATATTGCCCGAGGCGTCCGGCTGGGCCGAGGTGGAAGTCGTCCCGCCCGCGGAGCCGGCGTCATATTCGATGGTTACGTTGATGCTCACGTTGCCGGTCCGGTCGTTCTTGGCCGGGAAGCCGCTGCCCTTGATGGTCACCGGCGTGCCGACGGCACCCTCCAGGGGAGTGAGCGTAATGGTGCGGGGCGGGATGGTCAGTTTGGCCACGCCCTCACGGCCGCGGCAGTCGGTGACCTTGAGGTCATAGATGCCCGGCGTGGTGGTGGTGGTGGTCACTGGGATGATGATGGACGTTGACCAGTTGCCACCCGCGGCCACCGTGATGGTATTGCCCTCATTAATCTTGCCCGAGGGGATTGCCACCCCCTGGATGCTCATGCTGCTGGTGCCGGCGCCGACTCCGGTGCAGGCGCCACCCGCTTCATTTATGGTCACGCCGCCGGCGCTGGGGGTGGGAAGAAGGTCGCTGGTGGTGAAGTCGTTGCCCACGATGTTAAGGGTCTGGTTGGGCACGACGGTCTCCGGAGTCAGGATCAGCACCGCGCCGCCGATGGTCAGGGTCTGCCGGCGGGTGCTGGTGAAGCCGCCGCCGAACAAGCAGCAGGCGTTGCGCACCTCAAAGGCCTGGCTGCCTATCGGCACGCCGTTGGGCACGATGGCGGTGAAGGTGGCCTCGCCGTTGGCGTTTAGCGTCGTGGTGCCGCTGAACTTGGTCTTGTCCAAATCAATGCCGCCCAGCGTGAACCTCGGCGCCGCAGTATACGTACCGTTGGCGCCTCCGGCGCAAGTGCCCGCGGCTTTTACGTCACAGGCGACATTGCCGTCAAAGTCCTTGAGCTGGACCGTCAGGGTATCGCCTAGCTTAACAGTGGTGGGCGTAATCTCCACCACGCCCCGCAACTCGAAGTTGGGCAGGGCTGTCAGGGCCGCCAGTTGGGCGGCCGTCAGGGCGCCGGCCGCCACGCCGGCGGGCGTCATCACGTCGGCGGCGACCAAGCCGCTGGGGCCGGACACGCCGTTGACGGTGGCCTTCTGGTTGCGACCGTCCTGCACCGCAATGCGGTTAATCTTGCCGGGCTTGAAGGGCGGGTTGTTGACGGTGAAGGTGGCAGTAGCGGTGTCATCAGACCCCACTACCGCGGTGCCCAAATCGGTCTCACCGGGATCACGGATGTTATTGGAGGTCCCGTCAAAGGCAAGGGTAGTCGGGTTTTTGTTGTCCAGCCAGAAGGTGGCAGTGGTGCCGTCCTTCAGGCCCTTGGCCACCACAGTGATCTTGGTGCCGCGATTGCCGTCGGTGGCGCTGGCGGTAATCCGCGTGTCGATGGGGAGCCTGTTCACGGCGCAGCTGCTAGAGGTGCCGATGAAGACCCCGTCGCTGGGGAATGGGTTGACCTCAGAATTGCAAGCGACGATGCCGGGAGCCCCCAGTGGGTTGAGCGAGCCATCCACCACGCTGGCGCCGCACACAGTGGCGCAAGCCTTAACGCTTAACTCGCTGCCCCCGGTCTGCTCGGTCTCGTTCTTGATTCCGGCCGCGGTGGTGAAGGTGACCGTCACCTTGGCGCCGGCGGCGATGCCCTGGGCGCCCGCGCCGCAGGAACCGGTGCCGGTGGAGGGGTTCATGTCCGGCACCTTCATGATCAGAACCTTGCGGTTCGCATCGTGGGTGCTGGAGTCGAAGGACGGGGACTGGCTCAGAGGCACAGCCTGGTTGGCGCCCTTCGCGGAGTGGAAGACACTATTGGCTGCAAGGTCTTCACAGGGCTGACCGGCCCCGATCTCAGACGCGTTAGTAACCAAGTCGGACTGGATCAGCACGGCGCTGCCAGGAATGGAACTGGGAATTAAGGTGTCTTTATCAAAGGTGATGCGGATCTCGGCCACGTTGGCCGGCATGAGCTGGCTGGTCTGAGCCCCGGTCACCCCGAAGGTGGCCACGTACTCGGCCAGCTCACCGGCGGTGGTGGGGCTAGCTACCACCTTGAAGGCCGTTGCCGGGGTGGCCACGTGGGCCGCGTCCACCGAGGGCACGCTGGAGCTGGGGCGCAACGCCATGAGCGTGGCGGCCATGCCCAGGGTCACGCCCAGGGCCAGCACCGCAATTGGAATATAGGTTACCAGTTTCCTTTTCATGGGTGTAATAATCTCCTTTCCCGAGTCCTGTTGGGGAGCCTCTTGCAGGATTTCCCTCCCCCCGATACTGTATCCACTGAATGTTACCGTTGTGTTACCCGCACGGCCGACATCCTTAATCCCAAGCTGGGTCATCTTGTTAGCATGACTAACTCCTGAGACGACTTAGGTATGAGTGAGGGGTCGCGTTGGCGCGAGAAAGTGAAGAATGCCCATTGCTGCATGACTAACCCCCTGCCTCCTGGTGACAATTTATGACATTTACCAGTCAGTTTTAGCACTGCGGGATTTCCATTGTCAAGGTTAAAAAGCGGGCTGGATGCCGCAAAATAGCCCAGGGGGTAGACTCCTAGGGCCGTGTTTTATTGAGGGTGTTACCCGTGTTGGTCAAGGCCTTTGGCTGGGTGATCCAGCCCTGGAGGGGCACAGGGGAACTCGTGGCGCACTATACTGGGTATGCCCTGGAATGTCAAGGCGGTTCTTGCCTTGTAACTGTTCAGACTTGATGAGGTAGGAGTGGAGGCTACATCCGTCACACCGGCGAAGGCCGGTGTCCAGATACACGCATGGTTGAGATGCGCCGATGGATTCCGGCTTTCGCCGGAAAGACGAAGACCTAACTGAACAGTTACCTTGCCTTGACGCGGCGGCAAAGTGGTTGATACACTCCTGGGGCAACGGGCGGTTAGCTCAGTTGGTTAGAGCACTGCGTTGACATCGCAGAGGTCAGTGGTTCGAGTCCACTACTGCCCACCACTTTTCTCCCTTTCAGCCTTCCCGGCGACCTCTCTAACGCTTGATGCTAGTTGTCCGCCGTCCAGCTTTTACCGGTGTCATTCTGAGCAAAGCGAAGAATCTTAAGATAGTGGTCAAAGCACCCCAGCAGTTTCTCTAGATTCTTCGCCTCCGCTGCGCTACGGCTCAGAATGACATTTCCATAGCTATCACAATTCTCCGATTGCAGTCCTCCCACAACGGGCATGAGGCGTCTCTTTTGAGATGCGGGGCCTGATAGCTGACTGCCCCGACTTGTCGGGGCTGATGGCCCCCTAAGCCTCCTTGTTCAAGTTAGCCAGGAACTCCCGGTTGCTGTGGTACTTGGATAGCCGCTCCAGCACCCGCTCCGTGGCGGTGGCCGAGCCGTCGGTGGAGATGAGGGAGATCATCCGCCGCAGGAGCAGGATCTGCTTCATGGTGGTTTCGTCGTAGAGCAGCTCCTCCCGGCGGGTGCCGCTGCGCACAATGTCCACGGCGGGGAAGAAACGCCGCTCCGCCAGGCGCCGATCCAGGTGCAGCTCCATGTTGCCGGTGCCTTTGAACTCCTCGTAGATCACCTCGTCCATGCGGCTGCCGGTGTCCACCAGGCAGGTGGCGATGATGGTGAGGCTGCCGCCCTCCTCAATGTTGCGGGCGGTGCCAAAGAACTTCTTGGGCGGGTAGAGGGCCACCGGGTCAATGCCGCCGGAGAGGGTGCGGCCGCTGCTGGGCACCGCCAGGTTGTAGGCGCGGGTCAGGCGGGTGATGCCGTCCAGCAGAATCAGCACGTCGCGGCCGGTCTCCACCAGGCGCTTGGAGCGCTCCAGGGCCAGCTCACCCACCCGGCACTGTTCCTCCACCGACTCGTCGAAGGTGGAGGCGAACACGTCGCCGTGCACCGCCCGGCGCATGTCGGTAACCTCCTCGGGACGCTCCCCGATGAGCACTACCATCAGCACCACGTCCGGATGGTTGGCGGCCACGGCGGCGGCGATCTGCTTGAGGATGGTGGTCTTGCCTGCCTTGGGGGGCGATACCACCAGTCCCCGCTGGCCGAAGCCGATGGGGGCGAAGAGGTCAATCATGCGGGTAGTGAGGTTGGAGCCCTCCGTCTCCAGCACCATTTGCCGCTGGGGAAAGATGGGCGTGAGGTACTCAAACTGGGCCCGGTAGCGGGCGTGGACCTGGTCTGGGTCCAGGCCGTTGATCTTCTCCACCCGCACCAGGCCGAAGTACCGCTCGCCCTCCTTAGGGGGGCGCACCTGTCCGGTGACGGTGTCGCCGGTGCGCAGGCCAAAGCGGCGGATCTGGGACTGGGAGATGTATACGTCGCTGTTGACCTGCCGCAGTCCGATCTGACGGAGAAAGCCGTAGCCGTCGTCCATGGTCTCCAGCACCCCGGACGCGATGAGGGCCTGCTGGTTGGAGGCCACCAGGAAGATGCGGCTGAGCACCTCCTCGCGACGCAGCGCGTTGAGGCCGGCGCTGTCCTCCAGTCCGATATCGGTGGCCAGGGCCAGCAGCTCTTCCTTATTCTTGGCTCCCAGCTCGGCCACATCCAAAACCTGCGTAGTTGCCATGCTCACCTCGTTACCACCAACACCTTGCTCTCAGCCAGCGCCACCTTCACGCCGCCGGCCGGCACCCCAGGACCTGCCCCCTGGGTATATAAATGGTCATCCCTCCGCCACCAATGGCCCGAATCCCTCCGGGGCAGCAACGCCGGAGTCAACCCCGTATTCCGCAAAGCACACCCAATTCACCAAGTATTAATAATTCTTAAGGAAGCGGCTGCTCACCTCTGCCCAAACCGTCTGAAGATTGCCCGCCTTCTGCCGGTCCAGCAGACGCCGGCTGCCCAGGCATCGGTAAGTGGGCGTTGGACCATCTGCGTCAACCCGATGCGCCGGGAACCAGCCTCACGTCTTCCCTCAATTACTACTCAGAGGTCGCTGGCGCCGCCCCGATGCATCGGGGGGCGCCTCGCCCCCTCACGCCGATGGAGCCCCTGCATCCAGGGGGAAGGGTCGTTGGCTTCCCTCTCGAATGGTCTCCTTGGCTGCGCCCACAAACTCCCGGAACAGGGGGTGCGGCCGGTTGGGCCGCGACCGGAACTCCGGGTGGAACTGGACACCCACCATGAAGGGATGGCCGGCCACTTCGGTGGTTTCCACCAGTTTGCCATCGGGGGAGACCCCGCCGATGACCAGGCCGGACTCCTCCAGCGACTCCCGATAGGCGTTGTTCAGTTCAAACCGGTGCCGGTGGCGTTCAATGACCAGCGGCTGTCCATAGGCTTCCAGGGTTTTGCTGTGGTCATTGGCCACGCAGGGGTAGGCTCCCAGCCGCATGGTGCCCCCCAGCCCGGTGACGGCCCGCTGCTCCGGCATGATGTGAATCACCGGGTGAGGCGTGTCGGCATCCAGCTCGGTGGAGTTGGCGCCGGACAGGCCCATCACGTTGCGCGCCCACTCAATGACCATCACCTGCATTCCCAGGCACAGGCCCAGGTACGGCACCTGATGCTCCCGGGCGTAACGGGCGGTCTGGATCATGCCTTCCACCCCCCGGGGGCCGAACCCGCCGGGGACCACGATGCCGCAGGCGCCCGCCAACAGGGCTTCCGGCCCCTGCCGTTCCACATCCTCGGAGTGGACCCACTGGAGCCGCACGTCCCGGTCGTGGACCAGGCCGGCGTGGCGCAACGCCTCTTTCACGGAGATGTAGGAGTCGGGGTATTCCACATACTTACCCACCACGGCGATGCACACCTTGGCGACTGACACCTTGTCCCTCAGGGCCTTCATGCGGGACACCATTTTGGACCACTCACCCAGGTCCTGCTCCCAACCCGGTAGGTCCAAGGCCTTGACCATGGTGTCGCCCAGTCCGGCTTGCTCCAGAATCAGCGGCACCTCGTAGACATCGTCCACCGTCGCCAGGGGGATTACCGCCTCCCCCGCCACGTCGCAGAAAAGGGAGACCTTCTCCCTGATGTCGTCGGGGACGGGATGGTCGCTGCGGCAGATTATGGCATCCGGCTGAATGCCGATGGCCCGCAGCTCCCTGACGCTGTGCTGGGTGGGCTTGGTTTTAAGCTCGCCCGTGGGGCCAATGAACGGCAGCAGCGTGAGATGGATGTAAAAGACGTTGTCGCGGCCAACGTCCTTCCGCATCTGCCGAATGGCCTCCAGGAAGGGCAGTCCCTCAATGTCTCCCACGGTGCCGCCCACCTCAACCACGATCACGTCCGCCCGGGAGTCCTCGGCCAGCGCCAGCATTCGCGCCTTGATCTCATTGGTAACGTGGGGCACCGTCTGGATGGTGCCGCCCAGGAAATCCCCCCGGCGCTCCTTGGTAATCAAGCTCAGGTAAACCTGGCCGGCGGTGAGGTTGGAGGCGCGGGTCAAGTCCACGTCAATGAACCGCTCGTAGTGGCCCAGGTCCAGGTCGGTCTCGCCGCCGTCCTGGGTGACAAACACTTCGCCATGCTGATAGGGAGACATGGTGCCCGGATCCACGTTTAGGTAGGGATCCAGCTTGAGAACGGAGACGGATAACCCTCGGCTCTTGAGGATGCGTCCGATGGACGCGACGCATATCCCCTTGCCTATGGAACTGACCACCCCACCGGTGACAAAGATATACTTGGTGGTCATGCCGCAGCGCTAGAACGCATGCCTGGAATCACATCTGCCACCTGAGGGAACGCCATGGGCTGGACTGAGGGGGCCGGCGCACTGGAGCAGATCCAACCTGGGGCTGGCACCGTGCCTCAATTATAGTGTGGCTCCGGAGAAAGTGTCAAGGAGAGCGTGATTCAGTAACTGTTCAGTCTTGAAGGGACGGGCAGAGGTTGCTGACCAAGGGGTGTGCAGAGGGGTGAAACCCCTCGCCGGGGGTCTGGGGGTGTCCCCCAGATACATTGCTTCTCTTCCCCCTTCCTGGCCAGGAAGGGGGCAAGGGGGATGGTCGAAAGGCTGCTTAGCTGCCGCCGCTCCATAGATTTGGAACGCTGGTGGGGAGCCCAACACCTGACTGTGAAGAGTTACGTGATTCAGTAACTGTTCAGAGGTGAGGGGACGAACTCGCTCTTGGGCGACCGTTCGGTATCTGGCCCGCGGGGCCCGACGAGGCCGGAGCAGCATTAGATCCCCTCAAGAGTGAACTGTTACGTTAGTCCGAATATGGATGAAGTTAGAGAGCGCTTATCCCTTGAGAAGTGGGGGCGGTGGGCCTGGCGCCGCGCTCCCCTCCGACCCTGACTACCCAGGTGTCCAGACCAACCCTGGCCACTGTCCTGGACACAAAGGGAGACCAGATTACTGGCCGGCCGGAATGTGGTAGTCTGTTATCCATTTTACTTGCACCACCGGCAACGCCGGGCCGGACCGGGCCGAGGCAAGCCGCCACCGAGGGGCAGGAGGAGCGCCAAGTGACGCTGAACCAGTTCATTGAGGCCGCCCTGGATCAGGAGAGCCAGCTGCTGGAGGCAGCGGTGAAGGACATCAGCCCGCGGGAGCTGGCTTGGCACCCCGGGCCGGAGGCCAACCACATGGGCTGGATCCTCTGGCACATGTTCCGGGTGGAGGATTTCTGGATCCAGTTCTTTGCCCAGCGACAGGCGGAGCTGTGGGAGCGGGAAGGGTGGCATCAGAAGTTCGGGCTGCCCACCCGGGATACCGGCTTTGGCCACACACCCCAGCAGGTGCGGGCCTTCCCGGTGCTGGACCTGGGCGAGCTGCTGCGGTACCGGGAGTCGGTGCGCTCCGGGACGCTGGGCTACCTGAGGGCGCTGTC
>JBGPJN010000028.1:0-17613 GCA_041485445.1 Dehalococcoidia bacterium | reverse complement strand
CTCCGCCGGGGGCCACTCCGGTCCCGGCGGCCCTGGAGGAGGAGAAGGCGGTGGGCTACCTGGAGGTCCTCCCCAGGTAGGTGTGTAATCTGAAGGGGGAACGACCCCACCTAACCTCCCCTTGGTAAGGGGAGGAACAGGACGACTTCGGGAGCAAGTCTTGGCGCCCGTCCTTCTCCCCCTTGCCAAGGGGGAGATACAGAGGGGGTGGTCTCCGCCCGGCAAGGGGGAATGGCCCCTTCTAAGCGGCGCCATAGTAATGAAACGCAGGAAGGTGGTGCGATGAACCGCCGCACGGTGGGCACGGCGACGCTGCTGGCGCTCACCCTGGTGCTGCTGGCTCCCCAGAGTGTCGCCCAGGCCCACGGCTTCGGCGAGCGGTATGTCCTGCCGCTGCCCCTGTGGTTCTTTGCGGCGGGCGCGGCGGCCGCCGTGGTGTTCTCCTTTGTGCTCATGGGCGGCTTGATCAAAGGGGCGTCCCGGGACGTCAACTACCCCCGTTTTAATCTCCTCCACAACCCCTGGGTGCGGGCGCCCCTGGCCCGCTTGGTGGCCCCGCTGGCCCGGCTGCTGGCGGTGGGCTTGCTTCTCCTGGTCGCCGCCGCCGGCCTGTGGGGTCCGCCCTCCCTGGCGGAGAACTTTGCGCCCACCTTTGTTTGGGTAATCTGGTGGGTGGGAATGAGCTTCTTCATCGCCCTTGTTGGCAACCTGTGGGCCCTGGTCAACCCTTGGAAGGTGCTCTATGAGTGGTTCGAGTCCGGCTACCGGCGGCTGCGGCCGGGCCGGGGGCTGAGCCTGGGTCGGGAGTATCCGGCGCACTGGGGGGTCTGGCCGGCGACGGGGTTGTTCTTTGCCTTTAGCTGGGTGGAGAACGCCCTGGGGGAGACCTCCAGCCCCCGCGGCCTGGCCTGGATGGTGCTGGTTTACAGCGGCATTACCTGGGCGGGGATGTTCGTCTATGGTCGGCATCAGTGGTTGCGCAAGGGCGAAGTGTTCTCGGTGGTCTTTGGCCTGCTGGCCCGCTTCTCCATCACCGAGGTGCGGGTCACCGACCCGGAGGTGTGCCGGGCCTGCCGCGCCGGTTGCGGGGGCGCTGCGACCGGGTGCGTGGACTGTTACGAGTGTGTGGAGCGCGCCCGGACTTGGCAGCTGAACCTGCGTCCGCCGGCGGTGGGGCTGCACCGGGGCGAAATAACCGATGGACAAGTGGGGGCCGCCTCTGGGGACGTTTTGGCCCTGGTCATTCTGCTGCTGGCGACGGTGACCTTCGACGGGTTCAGCGCCACCCCCGAATGGCTGGACGTCCAGCTCTACTTCTTGCTGCAGGTCCCCCGCTCAAGCATCCCGTTCCTCAGCGGGGCAGCCATCGCCAACACCCTGGGGCTGCTGGCCTTTACCCTGGCCTTCACCGCCATGTACCGGGGTTTCTGCTACCTGATGCACCGGGCGGTGGCCCGCCGCACCCCGGCGGAGGTGCTGGCCCGGGCCTTCGTATTTTCTCTAGTTCCCATCGCCCTGGCGTACCTGCTTGCCCACTACCTCAGCCTCCTCCTGATCCAGGGGCAGCGGATCGTCCCGCTGGCCTCGGACCCCTTGGGCGCCGGGTGGGACCTGCTGGGCACCGCCGGATACGCCGTGAACATCGGCATCATCAACGCGCGGTTCGTCTGGATCTTCGCGGTGGCGGCCATCGTGGCGGGCCACATCGTGGCGGTGTACCTGGCCCACCTGCGCTCCCTGGCCCTGTACTCGGACCGGGGCCTGGCGTTGCGAAGCCAGCTGCCCCTGCTGGCGTTGATGGTGAGCTACACCGTGGTCAGCCTCTGGATTGTCTCCCGGCCCATCGTGAAATGAGATGGGGTGAAGCAGCGGCGCCTACCCCTGGCCCCCTTCCCCCTCCGGGAGAAGGGGTAGGTACGTAGCGCTGCCCCCTCTCCTGCTGGGAGAGGGCTGGGGTGAGGGCAAGGTCCTCAGGCCGCCGGGCGCTCGGCTGCCACGGCCGCGGGGGTCTTCTGGCGCTCCGTCTCCAGCGCGGCGGGGGTCTGCTGCCGCTCCATCTCCTCCAGAAACAGCAGGGTGATGGTGCTCTTGAGGTCGTTGCGGCTGCGCACCGGGGCGACGAACTTGCCCACCAGGACGGTCTTGTCCCCCTCGATGAACACCATCACCCTGGGGTGCTGGTCCTCCGCCTCCAGGAAGGTGGGGGCGTCGGAGGCGTAGATCCGCTCCGCCTCCTGGCGGAAGGGCCGATCCTCCTGGCGCAGAATGTCCTCCAGGATGCCGCGGGCCAGCCGCACCTGCACCCCCGCCGGCACCGGGATGCTCACCTCGTCGAACATGAAGCTACAGGCCAGGAACCGCCCCTGGACGGTGTAGTTCTGGGAGAAGTTCAGCACCGACTGGTCCAGCACGGTGTGGTTGGGAATGTGCAGGATGCGGCCGGTGAGCTCCCCGCCGAACTTCGGGCCCTCGCCCACCTCGTCCAGCAGGAAGTGCAGGAAGCCGATGTGGGTGACGTCGCCCTTGAGGGTGCCGATGCGGATGCGGTCGCCCACGTCAAACAGCCGGGAGAACCGCAGGACGAAGTAGCCCACAAAGCTGGCCACGTACTTCTGCAGCGCCACCATGGAGGCCAGCGCCAGCAGGGTTACGTAGACCGCCAACTGGGGGCGGTAGATGGGTATGACGGCCACGGCGCAGACCACCACCAACACCAGCAGTGCCAGCAGCAGGGCGTTGCGCGTGGCGCGGCTCTTTTTGTCCAGGTTCAGTCCTGCGGCCATAGCTGACAAATCCAGATGTAAGGATACCGGGAGGCCCCGGGGGAAACAAGGCTTGGGGAGGCCCCCAACGGGCGTGTTCTAAGAAACTATCCGACAACTCACCGCGGAGCGCGCAGAGACCGCTGAGAAAGTGGACGACCAATCGCAAGCTCTCTGCGTTCTCAGCGCTCTCTGCGGTTATCGGACGGACTCTAAGCCCGGCCCTTGACAACCAAGGCGGTTTGGCGGATGTTACTGCTGCCGCGCCGGGTCGCCGGCGGCGGGAGACCCCAAGGGAGGACAAACCCATGCCAGAGCGCAGACCTCGATTGGAAGGGAAGGTCGCCATTGTCACCGGGGCCGGTTCCAGCGGCCCGGGGGTGGGCAACGGCCGGGCCACCGCGGTGCTCTTTGCCCGGGAGGGAGCCAAGGTGCTCCTGGTAGACTCGGTGCTGCAACGGGCGGAGGAGACGCTGGCCCTGATTCATGAGGAGGGGGGCGAGGCCTCCGCCATGGCCGGCAACATGATCAAGGCGGACGACTGCCGCGGCATGGTGGAGGCGGCCATGGAGCGGTACGGTCGCCTGGATATTCTGGACAATAACGTGGGCATCTCCCGCCGGGGCACGGTGGTGGAGGTCAGCTAGGAGGACTGGGACCACGTGATGGCGGTGAACGTCAAGAGCATTGTGCTGGCCAGCAAGTACGCCATTCCCCGGATGGTTCAGTCCGGCGGCGGCTCCATCATCAACATCTCGTCCATCGCCGGGCTGCGCGCCCACAGCAGCACGCCCTACACCGCCTCCAAGGCGGCGGTGGTGGGTCTGACCTTTTCCATGGCCGCCGACCACGGGCGGGACAACATCCGGGTCAACTGCATTGCCCCCGGCCTGGTTTACACGCCCATGGTGGCCCCGCGCATGGATGCGGCCTTGCGGGAGCACCGGCAGCAGGCGGCGCCCCTGGGCACGGAGGGCACGGCCTGGGACGTGGCCTGGGCGGCGGTGTTCTTGGCCAGCGATGAGGCGCGGTGGATTAGCGGGGTGGTGCTGCCGGTGGATGCGGGCCTGGCCATGATCACGCCGGCCACCTACACCACCCTGGCCCAGCAGCAGTACCAGCGGCCGGGGTAGCGCCACGGCGCTGGGGACGCTGGCGCTTGGATTCCGGAGGGTGTTTAGAACTCCCTCCCATTACTAGGGGGAGGGCAGGAGGGGTCGGTCCCCGCCCCAGCCTGTTTCCCCTTGCCAAGGGGAGAGACGACCCCCTCTGTATCTCCCCCTTGGTAAGGGGGAGAAAGACGGGTGACTGGACTCGCTGGCGGAGGCGTCCTGTCCCCCCTTACCAAGGGGGGACCACAGGGGGATCGTCCCGCCCCCGCGGCGCCCCAACCCGCCGAGGCCGCTTATGGCTCAAGAAGCCGGTCCTGAGCGAAGCCCAAGGTCTCTCCAGCAGCGGAGGCGGGCACGCCGCCCCCGGCACCGTTCACACTCCCGTTACCGCCCGGTTCGGGGGGAATTTGCTTCGCCACCGGCCAGGTCGTGGCGTTCAGGAGGTTCAGCAGGCTGGACAGAGACTGCTGGTAGCTCTCGGAGTTCTGGCTCCAGCCCGCGAAATTGCCAATGGTGCGGCGGGCTACTTCCATCTTGCGGGCGTGCTGCCAGCCGTCAGCCACGTAGTCGTCCAGGCGGACCAGGAACAGCACCTGCGGCTCCCGCAGGCGGGGGTTGGTGGGACCATTGCCGTTGGCGTGCTGGAGCTCGTCATTGCCGCGGGCGATGGCCTGCTCCTTGAGCAGCGCCCGTTCCATCTCCCGCAGCACATGGTTATGCTGTAGGGAGTCTTTGGAGCAGATGACCAGCAGCTTATCGTAAACGCGGAGGGTCCGGTCTGACTTCTTGTATATCCGTGGGCCCAAGGCGGCGGTGTCCCGGTAGGTCCAGCACCGTACTCCCCGCGACTGTAGGTCCGCGGCAAGGCGGATGGCGAACTCCTGGTCTTCGTCCGCGTGGGTGATGAAGCACGTGTAGAAGGGCGGCGCCCCCCCGTTCAGTTCCCGCATGTAGTTGACGATGTGGTCTGGGACGCCGGCGCCGCGCAGGAAGGGGGCCGGAAGATCGCCCCGGGACCGCACCAACGTGTCCAGCCCCAGGGTGCTGGGCCCCAGGTGCTGCACTGAGTCCAGTCCCAAAGACCGGGACAGATCGCAGTCGGCGAACACCGTCTCGTTGAAGGTGGCGCCGGAGAAGAGCGCGAGGTCCAGGTTGGCCCGGTCCAGGGTGGCGAAGGACAGGTCGGCGCTGGAGAGCACCGCCCCGGAGAGATCGGTGACGTAGCACTGGGTGGCGCTCAGGTCCGCCCCGGACAGATTGGCCTGGCTCATGGTGGCCGCGGACAGGTCCGCGTCGGACAGGTTGGCGCTGGTGAGGTTGGCTTTAAACAGGTCGGACTGGACCATTTGGGCGCCGGAGATCACGGCGTGGGCCAGGTTGGCCCCGTGGAGCAGCGTTCCCGATAGGTCGGCCTCCATCAAGTTCGTCTTGGATAGGTTGGCCCTGGACAGGTCCACCTCCGCCAGCTTGGCCCGCGGGAGGTCGGCCCCCGACAGGTCCAGGCGCCGATTGGGGTTCGCTTGGCGCCACACGGTGATGGCGTCGTTGCCCTGAAGAACCACTTCCATGTGCTCCCGGATCATGCGGTCTATGCCTCCTGGGTAGATTGCAGAATCGGGGCGTCCGCCCCATCGCCCGCCACCGGATGGGCACTTCCCCCTTCAGCTCACAGGTCAACCTGGCAACGGGGACAATGGGTTGACCCGGGGACCTGCCTATGGCGGTGACATTCTGGGGTGCAGACACCTCGACTTAGTGAACAATTGGCATTATAAAGTCCCATTATGGTGAATGTCCAGCCCCAAACTGGTGAATTTGGTGACAGAACATGGTGGGGAATGGGGGTACTGGGCAGTACTACCGCCCGGCGGGCCAGGTGTCGGGGTCCAGGTTGTGGAGCAGTTCCGTCAAAGCTCGCCGGTACGTGCGGGGCGCCTGGTCCCAGCCGGTGAAGTCGGCCATGGGCCGGTTGCCCACCGCCGTCTGGCTGGGGTGTTGCCAACCCTCCAGCACATACCCGTCCACCCGAATGGGGTACAGCACCGCCGGGGCGTTGCTGGGGGCCTTGGCCTTTCGGCCGCCGCCGGCCGGGGCCTGGGCGCGGCTGGCGGCCTCCCGGTTAAGGGCGCGCTCCACCTCATCCACCACCGGCTGGGCCTGCAAGGACGCCTGGGAGCAGATGACCACCACTTTATCGAACACCCGAATGGAGCGGTCCAGGGTTTCCCAGACCCGCCGGTTGGCCCCGACGGTGTCTGGGTAGTGCCAGCAACGGATGCCCTTCTTCTGGAGGTCGGCGTACAGCCGCGCGGCCAGGGCCTGCTCTTGGCTGGAATAGGCGATGAAGCAGGTGAATGCCTGGAGCGGCAGGGCGCCCATGGCCTTAACGCGGGCGATCATGGCGTTGGACAGGCCAATGCCCCGCAGGAACTGCTCCGGGACCTTCCCCCGGGAGCAGGCGATGGTGTCCAGTCCCAGGCTGCTGGGGCCCCCGTGCTCTAACTCCTCCAGGCCCAGGGCCGCGGAGAGGTCACACCCCAGGAACACGGTGCCGTCCAGCCGGGCTCCCGCCAGCTGGGTCTGGTCCAGATTGGTGTTGCTGAAGGTGGCGAAGGTCAGGTCCGCCCCGCTCAGGTCCGCTTCGGCCAGATTCACGCCCCCCAGGTCGGCCCGCCTCAGGATGCTCCACCGCAAGTCGGCCCGGCCCAGGTCGGCCTGCAGCAGGTCGGTGGAGGTGAGCACCGCCCGGCGCAGGTCGGCGTTGGTGAGAAACGCACGGCGCAGGACGGTCTCGCTGAGCACCGCCCGGCCCAGGTTGGCCCCGTGCAGGCTGCACTGGATCAGGTCGGCCTGGAACAGGTTAGCGCCGCTCAGGTTGGCGCCGTCCAGGTCAGCCCCGCCCAGGTTGGCCTTGACCAGGTTGGCCTCCGACAGGTTGGCCCGGCCCAGGCTGGCCCGGCTCAGCTCGGCGCCGCTGAGGTCGCAGTGGTCCATCTCGGCCTGGGAGAGATCGGCGCGGAACAGGGTGGCGCCGCTGAGGTTGGCCTGGCTCAGGTTGGCGTGAGCCAGGTTGGCCCGGCTCAAGTTGACGTGGGGGAGGATGGCCTCCCGCAGATCCAGGGCGGCATCCGGGTGGGTGTGCCGCCAGGCTTCGATGGCCTCCCGGCCTTCCCGCACAATGCGAAGGTGCTCCTGGTTTGCCATCGCGGTTGCTCCTGCCGGCTGGCGGCTCCGCGCTAACGGCCCCGGCCGTCAGCCCACCGCCACCAGCTTAATGTCGAAGGTGAGGTCCTTGCCGGCCAGGGGGTGGTTGCCGTCCAGGGTCACCTGGCGGTCGGTGAAAGCGATCACGGTGAACGCCGCCGGCCGGCCTCCCGGACCGTTGCCTTGAAGCTGGATGCCCACCGCCAGCGGCAGGTCCGGCGGCAGGTCCCCGCGGTCAATCTTGATTACCCGGTCCGCGTGGTGGGGGCCGTAAGCCTGATTGGCCGGGATGGTGACGGTCTTGGACTCGCCCAGGGCCATGCCCAGCACCCCCTGCTCAAACCCCGGAATCATCTGTCCCTGGCCGATGGTGAACTCCAGCGGCTGGCCCCCGTGGGATGAGTCGAACACACTGCCGTCGGCGAGCTTGCCGGTGTAGTGAACTCCGACCTTGGCGCCGCGCTGTGCCTGGGTCATGCGAACCTCCATTCTGGAACGTGGGTTGGTCCAGAGTCCTGAGGATCGTAGCCGCATTATACTCCGCCCCGGGGGTAAGGCGATGGCCGGGGTGGCGGTAATTCTTGGCATTCTCGCATCGTGCCGTTGCTAACTATGAGCCATCCTTTTATACTCTCCAGGCAGGAAGCTGGCCTGCGGGAGTTAGGGCGCCTAACCAGATGAGTCCTCCTTCCCCTTATGGGAGGAAGTTACTGAGCCTTGCATAGATTGCTAATCTGTTACCCTGCAAGCACCTGTGACGCTAGTGGTCATGTCGGCTTGAAGGCTGAAACCCCCCTTCGACGTAGGGGCGAGGCAAGCCTCGCCCAGGCGCCTGTCTGTGGCGAGGCAGGGCGAGGCAGGCCTCGCCCCTACAGACTGGGCCTGGCGCGCTGGCCGTGAAGGACCAGCGTGAGTTTAGATACTCATGCAAGAGTGGTTAGAGGCGGGGTAGTTTCACCCTCACCCCAACCCTCTCCCAGAGGGAGAGGGCGCAATGATCTAGTTTGGGGTTCTTGTATACTCATCCAGGGCGCCGTGTGACGCCGTCCGCATGGTCCAGAGGCTGGCGCCGGCCGGGGCCCCGGCCGGCTGCCGCCAAGGTTACAGGGGTTACGGGAATAACTTGCCTTTGCGGCGTGGTGCAATCCCCCGTTACGTTGCTCGCCACCCAGCGGCGGTCTTTCTATTACTTTTCGCCCTGTTGACCCGGCTGCCCCTGCTGAGCATCTCCATTGATGAGGTAGACTCCGCCAACTTCATCAACGCCCTCACCCTGGGCTACAATGTCCCCCAGTTGCGGCCGCACCCGCCGGGATACCCGGTTTACATATTCATGGGCTGGCTGCTGGACGGGGTGGTGAACAACCCGCAGCGGTCGCTGACCTTGCTGAGTGCGCTGCTGGGGTCCCTGGCCGTGGTCCCCTTCCATTCGCTGCTGCGGCAGATGACAGGGGGCAAGATGGCCCTGGTGGGCTCCTTGCTCTTCGTTGTTAACCCGCTCTTCTGGACCTTCAGCGAGGCCGCCCTCTCCGACGTGCCTTCCATGGCCTGCGGCGTGCTGTTGGCCTGGCTGTGTTACAAGGCCCGGCACAGCGCCGCCGCGTGGCTGTGGGCCTGCGTGGTCAGCTCCATCGCCATGGGAATCAGGCAGTCCAACCTCGCCCTGCTCTTGCTGCCGGCCTTCCCGTTGGGGTACCGGTGGCTGGCCCTGAAGCAGCGCCCCTGGGGTCTGACGGCGGCCGGACTGGCGCTCTTCTCCATCACCACGGCCACCTGGGTGTGGCTGATGATCTCCATCGGCAGCGGCGGGTTGTCTGAATACCTGGAGGCGACCAACAAGCAATGGGCCACCGCGGTGAAGATCTACGACTATACCCAGGTGGCATCTCCCTGGTTAGTGAATCTGCCAATCCGGTTTGAGCGGTTCTTCTTCGGATATTTTCTAACCTACCTGTGGACCGGAGACGACGGCCGAACACCCCTCACCCTGCTGCTGGTAATCCCCTGGACCTTGGGATTTGCCCTGTTTGTCACCAGTTTCAGCTTCACCAGCTCCAGGTATAACTTGACGGCCCTGTGGATCGTCAGCATTGGCTACACCACGTTGACGATCCATTTTTTGCCCAGGTACGGGCTGACCCAGATGCCGGGGTTTATGATGGCCTGCCTGCTGGGCTATCAGTTCCTGGGTTCAAGGCTGGTCAGACATCCCCGCCGTGTCGAGATCCTGTGGGCCGTGGGAATCGGCAGCCTGATGATGCTGTATGGGGTCAAATACCAGTCCCCGGTGAACACCTTCGAGTTCACGCCGCCCCCGGGGAGCTTTTACGCCGGGGCCATGTTCACCGGAGGAATCCTCTTCCTCCTCCTGGGAAACTTTCTCTACCACCGCGCTTCCTCGGCGCCGGCCAAACCGGCGGCGCCGTCCTCCCGCTGGTGGACGTCCCTGGACAACTACCCCCGGTTTGTGTTGGCGGGCCTGGCCTTGCTGGTCATTCCCTTTGCCTTCAAGGGCTATGCCCTGGCCTCAATTGCCCATAACCGAGTCAATCCCAGCCAGGAGCTGGTGCTGTATGTGAAGGAGCACTTCGACACCACTCGCATCACCCCTTGCTGGGACAATCAGACCCATAGCTACTTCGAGGTGCTCATCCCCGGCGTCGTTCCCACTGGGTATTGGTCCATTGACGACCTTTATGCTGCCCACAAGTCGGGCAACCGGTTGGTGGTCACGGATAGGTGCGCCTGGTACGATGAAATCAACAGCACCCTCGGCCTGGACGAGGTTGGGCAGTTCACAGGAGCTAGCCCGCTCTGGTCCAAGGCGCCTTCCATCCGGCTGTACGCGACCAGACCCTCCTGAGGGATGCATTTAGCAGAGCCGTAGCCACGAACCAGCGGAGGCGGTCCCCCTGGGCCGTCCCGGCCTTGGCGGGGTCCGTCCAGAGGGCCATCGGCGCGGTGTCTCGAAGCCACCTGCGCCCACGGGCCTGGGAGGCGGCCGGCTGGGGATTGCGCACTGGAGGCAGTTACTGTGGATAAGATACTCATTGGCCCGAGAGCGGCCGCTGGACTTGGCTACGCAGGGCTAATCCTCCTGGCGCTGGCGGTCAGCACGTCGTTCCTGACTTTCAACTGGGTGATCGAGCATCACCCCGAGGCCAATCTGTTCCCGGAGTTTACCGGCAGGGTAATCTACCTCTCCGATATCTTTCTGTTCGCCGGTCTGGCAACCTGGGCCATTGGTTGGTATTCGACGCCGGGCCGGTCTATCCAGTGTGGTCCCCGGTACCTGTTCCTGCCGTTGCTGTTCTTGGTCTTCATGACCATCCTGAGCGTCGCGTGGGCGGAGAATGCCACGCTGGCCATCTTCACCGCGGCGCGCCGAGTGTTGCTTTTGGGGCTATACCTGGCCATGGTAACCGAGGCTCGCCGCAACCTGGCTCCGGTGGCCGTCGCGCTTTTTGCCGTGGCGTTCCTCCACTCGGGGGTCGCCCTGGCCCAGATGGCCAAGGGGGCTCCGGTCGGCCTGCCACAACTGGGCGAGGTTGCCCACGCCTGGGTTGGCCAACCCTACGGTCTGGCCTTTAACCCGAACCCAGCAGGTCTCTTTTTGGCGGTCGTCAGCACCCTCGCCTACGGCTTGTTTCTCACCAAGGAAGGGGGCTGGAAGGTGCGGGCATGGACGCTGGGATGCTTCCTCATACCCTTCTCGGGACTGGTGGCCACGTCGTCCCGGTCCGCCTTTCTGGGCGGCTTATTGGGGGTGTTCGTAGTAACCCTTATCGCGTGGCTTTGGAGCGGGCCGGCCCGGCGGCGCCTGCTGGGCAACCGGGTCGGCGCCGGGGGATTGAGCCTGGTGGTGGCCGGCGGTCTCTATCTCTTGTTTCTGTCAGCCGCGGGGAACTCTGACGGCGGAGACCGCTCCTGGGTCGGCCAGGGTTTGACCAGAGTGTTGCGCCGGCTCTCGCTCGGCGAGGTCTCCCAAGGACTGGAGGGCAGAGAGATCGACTGGGCGTTTGCGCTGCCGATTATTCAGGAGCATCCGCTACTGGGCGTCGGGGCGGGCAACTACCCGCAGGCGCTCAAGGCAAGCATCAACCCCAATGCCGTGGGAGGCATTTATACGCCCCCGCATAATGTGCTGTTGCTGTTCCTGGCCGAGCTTGGGGTCTTTGGCGCGGTGGCCTGGGCCCTGATCATGGCCGCTCCCTTGGTCTGGTTCCTGCTTCAATGGAGGTTTGCCCAGGAGAGAGCCCCGCCGGCCGGCCTGTCTAGCCTGCTGTGGCTCGGCCCCTTGGTCGTGATTCTCTTTGAGGGCATCTGGGACTTCCCCACCTGGGCTACCCAGGATGGGCGCGTCTTGACCATGGCGGTGCTGGGCCTGTGGGCCGGAGGGGCAGGGACGGGGCGGGGCGCACCGGAACAGGCCACGTAAGCCACCCACCAACCAGGGGCTAGCCCGGTGGGGCGGTGGCCTACCGTAACACTAAAGTAACGGTTCCTGCCTACAATCATTGATGTCGGTTGCCTGTTCCGTGGCGGATGAGAGGGCTCCGACCCCTGGACCTCGTGGCTGCCCCAGGACCCCAAGGTTGATTGTACGGCGAGGAGTTAGGCAATGCGGTGGGACAAGAACGATTCCAGCGGGCGCACGGTCGTTCAGAGAATGCGCGACAAGGGACTTACCCCGGTCCGGATGCTCCTGTCCGCCGGCGCAGTGGTGTTGCTGGCCTTTCCCTTCGTGTTCCCCTTCACCGGCGCCTCGGGCAGCCCCCTGGCCCTGGGGCTGACGCCCACGCCGACGGTTGAGCCACCCCAGCCCTCGGTGGCTTTTATTTCGGCCGCTTCCAGCGGCGGCGAGTCCGTCTCTCCGGTCCACCTGGAGGTCAAGCTGTCCGCCGGCTTCGGGTCGGTGGTAAAGGTTGACTACAAGGTCACCGGTGGCACTGCGACTGGCGGCGCGGACTATACGCTGGCCGACGGGATGCTGACTTTTGCCCCGGGGGACCAGAGCGAGAACATCCTGCTTAACGTGATTAACGACGCCCTGGATGAGGCCGACGAGACGGTAGTGGTCACCCTGTCTAATGCTCATAACGCTACCCTGGGTAGCGTTGCGGCCCACACCTACACCATTCAGGACAACGATGACCCGCCCACGGTGGCCTTTGCCAAGGACAGCTCCACGGCCAGCGAGGCCGTTACAACGGCCAACCTGGAGGTCCGCCTGTCCGCCCCCTCCGGGTTGCCGGTGAAGGTGGACTACAAGATCACCGGCGGCACCGCCACCAGCGGCGTCGACTATACCCTGACCGAAGCCACCCTGACCTTTGCTCCGGGGGACGTCAGCGAGGTCATCGCGGTGGCGGTGCATGACGACGCCCTGGATGAGGCCAACGAGACCATCGTGGTGGGCCTCTCCAACCCCATCAATGCCACCTTGGGCAGCCCCGCGGCCCACACCTACACTATTCGGGACAATGACCCCTTTGACGACGACGAAATGCCCAGGGTGGCCTTTATCTCGGCCGGCTCCAGCGCCGGTGAGGCGGTCTCGCCGGCCAACCTGGAGGTCCGGCTGTCCCAGCACTCCGGGTCGACGGTTACGGTGGCATACGCGGTCACCGGCGGCACCGCCACCAACGGCGCGGACTACACCCTGGCCAACGGGACGCTTACCTTTGCCCCAGGGGACATCAGCGAGAACATCTCAGTGGTGGTGGTGGACGATGCCCTGGATGAGAGCGACGAGACTATTGTAGTCAGTCTCTCCAACCCCAGCAACGCCGTCCTGGGCAACCAGGTCACCCACACCTACACCATTCGGGACAACGACCCCAACGGCCACGACGGCACGCTAACGGTGGCCTTTGCTTCGGCCAGCTCCAGCGCCGGCGAGTCCGTGTCCCAGGTGCTGCTGGAGGTACGGCTGTCCGCTGCTGCTGCGACGGCGGTCAAGGTGGACTACGCGGTGGCCGGCGGCACCGCCAGCAGCGCGGACTATAACCTGCCCTCCGGGACCCTGACCTTCACTCCCGGGGAGATCAGCAAGAACATCTCTGTCGGCGTGGTTGACGACGGCCTGGATGAGACCGACGAGACCATCGTGGTCAGCCTCTCCAACCCGCGCAACGCCTCCCTGGGCAGCCCCGCGGCCCACACCTACACCATCATGGACAACGACGGGTCTCCCGTGAGTGGCGGGAATGGCGGCAACGGCAGTGTGGTCATTGGCAACGGCAGCACCGTCGGCGTCATCATCATCGGCGATAACAACACCGTAGGCAACGTTAACGTCGGCGGGGCCGGGAACCCCAAGCAGGTGAAGAGGGAGGTGACGACGGTGGTAAAGAAGGAAATTAAGTACGTCACCATCAACAAGCATGGCAAAGACCACGAGGATGATGACGATGATGACAACAAGAAGGGGAAGTGGGCCAAGGATGTCTGCGGAGACGCCGGATGGCGGACCTTTGACAATCCTTCTTTCAAGAACCAGGGGCAGTGCGTCTCACACTTTGCCCGCATGAAGTAACACCGGGAGGGCGCCCACCAATCTGGGGGTTAGCCCATCCCGCAGAACTGCCGGCGAAGCCCAGCATGCTGGGCTTCGCCGGCAGTGTGTTGCCGGAAAAGAGATGGGTCGCCAGGGGGCATCTGGTGCCGTATGCTGCCAGGAGGGCCGGGAACTCACCAACCGTTCGCCGGGCTACAATAGAATTGGCCAAAATTGGCACCTTTTCGTCACCAATCGAGCCCCACAGTCGATATGGGCCCCAAGTATAATCAGCGCAGCAAGGACCTGGACCATACTGGAAGGGGAATTACGTCGGCATGATGAACATCGCGGTGGTCGGTGCGGGCTACGTGGGCCTAGTCACCAGCGCCTGTCTGGCCCACATGGGCCACCAAGTAACCTGTATTGAGATCGACGAGGCAAAGGTGGCCGCTCTCCAGGACGGCCGCCTTCCGATCTACGAGCCGGGTCTGGCGCAACTATGGCGCCGGCACGCGGAGCAGGGGCATCTGAAGGCGACCGGCAGCTATGTGGAGGGCCTGCAAGACGCCCAGATGGTATTCATCTCGGTGGGAACACCAGCCCAAGCAAATGGACAAGCGGACACCAGGTTCGTCATGGACGCGGTAAGGCGGGTGACCAATCACTGCCGGGGAACCCCGGTCCTCTGTATCAAGAGCACCGTGCCCGTGGGCACCGGGAAGCTGGTTGCCCAACTGGCATCGGAGGCTTCTCCGTCCGGCCACTGGCCGGTGGTATCCAACCCTGAGTTCCTCCGGGAAGGCCACGCCATCGCCGACTTTCTTGAGCCGGACCGGGTAGTCGTCGGGTCTGCGGACCCCGAGGCGGCCTGTCAGGTGGGGGAGCTTTACGCGCCGCTGGGGAAACCGATCCTGTATACCGACAACGCCACGGCCGAGCTAATCAAGTACGCCTGCAACGCGTTTCTGGCCACCAAGATCAGCTTCATCAACGAGATCGCCCAACTGGCGGACATGGTGGGAGTCAATATTCAGAAGGTGACTGAGGGTATGTACTTGGACCATCGCATTGCGGCGACGTACCTGGAAGCTGGCCTGGGCTGGGGCGGCAGTTGCTTCCCCAAGGACGCCATGGCCTTGCTGCGGCTCATGGAGTCGCATCATCTTCCCGGCTCACTCTTGCGCTCAGCGGTCCAGGTTAATGACGGGCAGATTGAGTGGGCGGTCCGGCGCCTGGCCGCGCTGGTGGGCCCGCTGCAGGGCGCCACCATCGCCGTCTGGGGCCTGGCCTTCAAACCGGAGACCGACGACGTACGCTGCTCGCCAGCCCTCAGCCTCATCGAGGCGCTGCTGCGCCAGGGGTGTCAGATCCGGGCTTACGACCCCGAGGTGCCTTCCCTCCCGGTCTCCGTGGGGGCATTGGTGACCGTTTGCCACGACGCCTACGCCGCGGCCCAGGATGCCGATGCTCTGGTCATCGCCACCGGCTGGCCCCAGTTCCGCGCTTTGGACCTGGCACGGGTTCGGCGCAGCATGGCCAACCCGGTGTTGCTGGATGCCCGCAATCTGCTGGACCAGGGCGAAGCGGAAGCCCTGGGCTTCCGCTACTCGGGGATTGGCCGGCCGTCTGGGGCGGCCCTCCCGGCGGCCGGCCCGACCGGCCCCCAACCCACGGGGAACCGGCCCGCTGTGCCAGGAAGGTGGCCGATAGCGCCGAAAGCGATGGATCTTCTGGCCACCGCTTATCTGGCTTTCCTCCCCCTTGGAGTCGTCGGCGGCTACAGTTGGGCGGTCTGATTGTTCAAGGCCCTGGCGGCCTGCCTGTACCGCCCCCGCGCCAACGCCTATCAGGCCACGGTCAGCATTGTGTGCCCGGTGTACCATGGCCGGCGGATAACATCCAACATTGCCTTGACTGATGACCAGCCGGTGCATTCCGTATAAACACAACTCCGACCTCTTCTCCCACTGGCCTCCCACTGGCCGCCGTTGACGCCTTCGGTGAGGTCCCGGTACAGCTCCAGCTTCACTTTGGTGTCGTTCTCCATGTTGTATGCCGCCTCAGGGTGCAGCAGGTGGGTGTCATAACTGGAGCTTTGGGCCAGTCCTCCTGCCGGGGCGCCGGTCCAGCCGGCCGCCACTCCCGTGCTATAATACCGGGCAGATACGAGTTTTCGAGTTGTCATTGTAAGGAGGCGGCCTCATGGACCTGGGACTGACGGACAAGGTAGCCATCATCACCGGAGGCAGTGAGGGCATCGGCAAGGCCGCCGCCCAGCGCATGGCCCAGGAGGGCGCCCGGGTCATCATTGTGGCCCGGCGGGCCGAGGTGCTGGAACAGGCGGCCCAGGACATCCGCGCCGCCACCGAGGGCGTGGTGCTGCCGGTGTCCGCCGACGTGGCGGACCCAGGCACGCCGCAGCGGGTGGTGCAGGCGGCCCTGGACCACTTTGGCCGGGTGGACATCCTGGTCAACAACGCCGGCGCTTCCATGGCCAAGGCCTTTGAGAACGTCACCGACGAGGAGTGGGAGGCGGACTTTGACCTGAAGGTCTGGGGCGCGGTGCGGCTCATCCGGGCTTGTCTGCCGGAGATGCGCAAGGTGGGCGGCGGACGCATCATCAACGTGACCAACCTGGGCGGACGCACCCCGGGGGCGTCATCCATGCCCACCTCCATCTCCCGCGCCGCCGGCATCGCCATCACCAAGGGATTGTCCAAGGACCTGGCCAAGGACAACATCCTGGTCACCACCGTGTGCATCGGCACCGTCAAGAGCGGCCAGCACGAACGCCGCTACGCCCGCATGAAGCAGTCCAACCCCAGCCTCACCATGGAACAGTTCTACGCCCAGACCGCCAAGGACCGGGGCATCCCCCTGGGCCGCGTGGCGGAGACGGAGGAGGCGGGAGATGTCATCGCTTTCCTGGCGTCGGGGCGGGCCAGCTACCTCACCGGCATCGCGGTGAACATCGATGGCGGCACGTCGTCGGTGGTGTAGGGGGGCGCCTAACGATGTGCGCTGCTGGTTGAAACGACGTAGGGGCAGACCTGTGTGTCTGCCCTGGGCGCACACGCAGGTCTGCCCCTACAGACGCACCACCAGGGTGGCCTTCGCTTGAAATAGCCCCCCGGCCCGCGCTACAGTGGTGTGACAAGGCCCAAGGCAGCCACAGGAGGACAGTCGTGACCCAGTCGTATCTCAGCGAGTTCAAGCCGCCCCAACGAGTGCTCATGGGGCCGGGGCCCAGCAGCGTCCACCCCCGAGTGTTGCAGGCCATGACCCTGCCCATCCTGGGACACCTGGACCCCCAGTTTTTCCAAGTGATGGACGATGTCTGCGAGATGTTGCGGCTGGTCCTGCACACCGAGAATTTCATGACCGTGCCCCTCTCCTCCACCGGCACCGGCGCCATGGAGGCCGCCTGCGCCAACGTGCTGGAGCGGGGCGACGTGGCCATCGTCTGTCGCAACGGGTTCTTCGGCGTGCGCCTGGCGGACATCGCCCAGCGCTGCGGGGCCGAGATATTCGTGGTGGACAGCCCCTGGGGCAAGCCGGTGGACGTCAAAGCCCTGGAGCGCGAGCTGAAGAAGCACCCCAAGGTGAAGATGGTGGGCGTGGTCCACGGGGAGACCTCCACGGGCGTGCTGAGCCCCCTGCCGGAGATTGCGGCGCTGGCCCACCGGTACGGCGCCCTGCTGGTGGTGGACGCGGTGACCACCCTGGGCGGCCACGAGATGCAGATGGACCGGTGGGGCGTGGACGTGTGCTACGGCGCCACCCAGAAGTGCCTGGGCGCGCCGCCGGGTTTGGCCCCCATCAGCTTTGGCCCCCGGGCCATGGAGGTCCTGAAGACCCGCAAGAGCGAGGTGCAGAGCTTCTACTTCAACATGAAGGGCCTGGAGAGCTACTGGAGCGAGACCCGGGCCTACCACCATTCCAGCCCCATCTCCATGACCTACGCCCTGCGGGAGTCGCTGCGCATGATGATGGAGGAGGGCATCGACCGGCGCATCCGCCGCCACGCCCGGGT
>JBGPJN010000027.1:0-18199 GCA_041485445.1 Dehalococcoidia bacterium | reverse complement strand
GGCCGCGGCCCCGCCCTGTGGGGGGTGGCCAACCGCATCCCGGCCACCGCCCCCGCGGGGCCGGGGGTGGCCCGCCCCGCCCCCGGCTTTTCGGGGGCCCCCTCCGGGGGGGGGGGGGGGGCCGGGCGCCGGACCGGCGCCGCCCATGCCGCCCCGGCGCTTCCCCCCTTTCAGCGTTATGTTATCTCCCGCCAGCCGCCCCCTCCCATCTGAGAGGACGCAGGCTGACGGGACCGAGGCAGACTCCGTGGAGTTCAAGTTCACTCCCCAGGACGACGACTTTCGCCGGCAGCTGCGGGAGTTTGTCTTGCAAGAGCTGCCTCCGGACTGGGAGGGCGGCGGCCGCTGGCCCGAGGAGTCCAACTGGGAGCTGACCCGCCAGATGCGCCGCAAGCTGGCCCAGCGGGGGTGGCTCACCATGCACTGGCCCCGGGAGTACGGCGGCCAGGACGCCTCCCCCGTGCGCTCGGCCATCTACAACGAAGAGCTGGCCTACCTGCGGGCGCCGGGCCGGGACATCTTCGGCGTGCGGATGCTGGGGCCCACCCTGATGATCTACGGCTCCGAGGAGCAGAAGCACACCTATCTGCCGCCCATTGCCCAGGGGGAAGTACAATGGTGCCAGGGCTTCAGCGAGGCGGAGGCCGGCTCCGACCTGGCCTCCCTGAACACCCGGGCGGTGCGCGACGGCGATGAGTACGTCATCAACGGCCGCAAGGTCTGGACCACCCTGGGCCACCGGGCCGACGCCATCTTTGTCCTGGCCCGCACCGACACCGACGCCCCCAAGCACCGGGGCATCAGCTTCTTCCTGGCGGACATGAAGACCCCCGGCATTCAGGTGCGTCCCATTATCAACATGGCCGGGGGCCACGAGTTCAACGAGGTGATCTTCGACAACGTGCGGGTGCCCCAGCGGAACCTGGTGGGCGAGGAGAACCGGGGGTGGTACGTGGCGGTCACCCTGCTGGACTTCGAGCGGTCGGGAATCGACTACTCGGCCATCGGCCGGCGGCTGCTGGACGACATGCTGGAGTACGCCCGGGAGACGCGGCGCAACGGCCAGCTCCTGCTGGAAGCACCCTGGGTGCGCAACCTGCTGGCCGACCGGTATATGGAATGCGAGGTGGCCCGCCTGATGGCCTACAACGTGGCCTACATGCAGGAAAAGGGCTTGGCGCCCACCAAAGAAGCCTCCATGAGCAAGGTCTTCGGCAGCGAGACCCTGCAGCGGGTGACCGCATCGTGCATGGAGATCCTGGGCCCTTACGGCGCCCTGGGCCGCGGGGAGAAGTGGGCCCCCCTCAGGGGGCGGGTCCAGGAGCACTGGATGATCAGCTTCTCCCACAAGATCGCGGCGGGCACCTCGGAGGTCCAGCGCAACATCATTGCCGGGCGCGGCCTGGGCCTGCCCCGGGGCTAGCTGCCCGGTCCGAATTTCACCGCCGAGAGCGCTGAGAACGCTGACGCAGATACCTACCATCCAAACCTCTGCGTGCTCCGCGGTTAATTACAGGTCTTCCATCAGGCCGCCAGTGCCTCCAGCTCCGGCATGGCCTCCCGGCAGCGGCGCATGGCCCGGAACACCGTCCGCACCGTCACCGCGAACCGCTCCGCCGTTTCCTCCACCGTCAGACCATCACGCTGCATCACCGCCAAGACCTTGATGTCCCTGGAGTACCGCCGGTACCGCTGAAACCAGGCGGGGTCATCGTACTTGCACTGGGGCAGGGGGCAGTCCAGGCACGAGGTGGAGACCTCGCAGCCGGTATCCTCATAGACGAAGAGCTCGGGAATGGCATCCAATATGGCGCCGTCCTTCCGCCGGATGACGCTCTCCTTCCGAAGAAGGATGTTGGACGAAGACGACTTCAGCATGGCAACGCTCCCAAACATCTGTTCTATTACCTGGCGCCTATTATAGAACTGGTGTTCTTAGGTTGTCAACGGGTTTTGCCGGCAATTTTCACCAGGTCGCCCAGGGCACATGGTTTGACGCTTCCCGACGCCGCTGGTATATTCCCGCTGGGCCGCGCCACCGGGGACGCTGCCCCTTCCCATAATCCCCGGGTGAAGCTTGGGCAGGAGGTGAACCGACCAGAGAGGGTTGCCACCTTGAGAAGGGACTTTTTGGTATAGGCCGAAATCTAATCTGAACTAGCCAGGAGAATCGTAATGTCGCGGGTTTTCATGGGCGATGCCAGCCGAGTGGACCCAGAGGTCCTGCAGAGAGCCAAGGCTCTGCCCGACGAGTTCGACGTGCTATTCGAGTTTAGCAAGCCGGGTCGGAACGTAGATCTCTTCATCATCAAACACATGCCCAACGGCAGCGAGGCCTTGATCGTGACCGAGGTGAAGCGCATTGCCAAACAGGTCCGCGGTGAAATGGACAGCGCATGGCAAGCACTCAACCGGGAGACCAACCAGTGGGAGGACATCATCCCTTCCAACCGTGACGATAGCAATTGGTACTGGCAGCTGGTTAACACTGTCACTGTGGTCAAGCAGTGGCTGCGGACCAACCAGAACCTCTTCCTGGAGCACGTGCGGCCGGTCCCCCTGGAGGAAAGCGACTTCCGCGTGTGGCCTGATCTGTTAATCCTCTCTCCCGCCGGCGTGTACCACCGGCTCCCCCTCAGGCCCACTACGGGCTTCGGCGCCTGGTGGACCGACCTGGACCGGTGGGTGCAACACCTGTTAGCCTGGGTGCCCAACTCCCCCATCGCCCTGGACCGCGCCGAGGTCACCACTCTGGTCAACCTGTTGGGATTGAAGCAGGTCTGGCCAACCACCCCGGTTGAGCAGGCTCCTCCGCCGGAGGTCACTCTGGCCCAAGCGATCCAGGCGCTGACCGCCTTTCTCCAGGGTCTGGACGATCGGGTGAAACGCCTGGAAGCAGCGACACGCCGCTGAGGGACTCCCGGCCCTGGAGGCCCGCAGCGCAACCAGGGCCACGGCGGCCGCCCGCCACCCTTCACCACGGCGCCGGATGCCCGTTACGTATCCCCGGCAACCCAGCCATAGCACAGGAGGCCCCAGCCATGAAAGAGTACGAGACCATGATCTATCAGCGGGAGGGCCGCATCGGCTACATCAAGCTCAACCGGCCCCAGGCCCTCAACGCGGTGAACAACCAGTTTGAGCAGGACCTGCACGACGCCCTGCTGGAGTTCGACATCGACGAGGAGGCCTGGGTGGCCATCCTCCACGGCGCGGGCCGCAGCTTCTGCGCCGGGGCCGACGTGAAGGCGCGGTTCGCCAACATGACGCCCCAGGAGCGCGCCCGCCGGGACCGGGGCAACAACCCGGAGAGCTACCTGGGGCGGTCCATCAACTGGAAGCCGGTCATCGCCGCAGTGCACGGCTACGCCCTGGGGGCGGGCATGGCCATCGCCGCCGAGTGCGACCTGGTGGTGGCCTCGGAGGACGCCCAGTTCGGCATCACCGAGACCAAGCGGGGCCTGGCCGGCGGCCGGGTGTGGGCCAAGCTCAACGCCTACATGCCATCCAAGATTGCTACCGAGATGCTGATTACCGGCGAGCCCATGCCCGCGGCCGAGCTGTACCGCCTGGGGTTCATCAACCGCCTGACGCACCCCGGCCAGCACCTGCCGGCCGCGGAAGAGCTGGCCCAGAAGGTGCTGAAAGCGCCGCCGCTGTCGGTGCGCGCCGGGGTGCGCCTGAGCCGCAAGCTGTGGGTGCAGCCCTCCGCCGACGCCGACCAGTACCTGATGACCCTGAAGCTGCACCACAGCGAGGACTTCAAGGAGGCCAGCCGCTCCTTTGTGGAGAAGCGCCCCCCGGTGTACCACGCGCGGTAGCGGGGAGACTGTCACCCGACGGGCTTGCGGTAGACTCTTTTATTTTGCCCACATAGCTGTCCTAATGATGGTGTCCACATCACGGCGCACAGCCTACTCAATTGAAGTCGGAAACCTTCTCTGGCTGTTACAATGGTTCTTATGGGGTGCGCCTCACCAGTTAAATCTCTCGTCGTCAAGCACTTGGAACGCCAACGTTGAGACAACAGCCTGCAAGACGTTCCTGGAGAACAATGATTAGCTCCAAAGACATTCCTGAAAAGAACAAGCGCGAGATTCGCCAATTATGTAGATTCGGGTGCGTAATATGTGGATGCCCATTGTACCAATACGATCACATCGAAGGTCGTTCTGGCCCAGACCCGCATCGCACAGATAACTTAGTTCTTTTGTGTCCAAACCACCACAGCATGAAGACAAACGAACTTATTACTAAAAGCGAAATTCGCAAGTTCCGTGATGCCGCAGGCCGTCGCCCATCCACCGCCTGGCAAGATCTGTTTGTAGAACCAAGGCATTTGGACATCGGGTCGAATAAGTGCTTTGCGACGGACTACTTCTTCATAGTCACCGGTCGTCACTGGCTTGGCGCAAAAGTTCTCGGCGGCAACGCGCTCCTGCAGGGACGCATTACAGATAAGAATGGGAGGCCGCTGGTCCAAATTATCGATGGTGAGATTTCTTTCTTATCCGAGAACTGGGATGTGGAGTGGACGGGAAAGGAAATCACTGTCAAAAATGCTCCTGGGGATATTCTGATACGGCTAAGGCTGGACGCCGAGTCGAAGCGCTTCGAATTGCGAGGCAGGCCGCCTTTGTATGATGACTCGCGGCTTGATATTCGGGACGACGGCATTTTCTATCGCGGGAACCTGCTCGCCAGGAATTGCACGACCATAAATGTTCGATGTGGATTGTTAGTAGTCGAAAAGTACTCCGACCCTATGCCGTCGGCAGTTGGCTTCTTCAATCGCTACAAACAGGAAGAGAATTTTGCGCTGGCCGTTGGACCCGATGGTGCCGGCTTCGCCTGGTCAAATGACTTCCTCAAAGCTTTGCCTTAGGATTCTCCAGAGAGTGAACCGCGACAAAGGCCATCTGTCATCCCGCTCATCGCCACCCCCATCTGATGTATACTACCCCCCAGACTCGGCATCTCCCCAGGAGGAAACACCATGAAGGCAGTGCAGATTACCCAGTTTGGCGGCCCCGAAGTGATGCAGTACAAGGACGTGCCCAGCCCCACCCCCGGCAAGGGCGAGGCGCTGGTGCAGATCCAGGCATCGGGCGTTAACTTCACCGATATCTACAGCCGCGCCGGCGTCAACCCCGGCCCGCTGCCCCGAACCTTGGGCGTGGAGGGCGCCGGGACGGTGGTGTCCGTGGGCAGTGACGTCACCGACGTGAAGCGGGGCGACGTGGTGGCCTACTGCTCCGTGGGCGGCTCCTACGCTGAGCAGGCGGTGGTCCCCGCCTCCCGCCTCATCCCCATGCCCCGCGGCATGGACGCCCGCACCGGCGCCGCCGCCATGCTCCAGGGCATGACCGCCCACTACCTGTGCCACTCCACCTACAAGGTGCAGCGCGGCGACAAGGTGCTGATTCACGCGGGCGCCGGCGGAGTGGGCCTGCTGCTGATCCAGATGGTCAAGCAGCTGGGCGGCTACGTCTACTCCACCGTGTCCACGGAGGCCAAGGCCAAGCTGGCTAAAGAGGCGGGCGCCGACCAGGTGATCCTCTACGACCGGCAGGACTTTGCCCAGGAGATCAAGACCGCCACCAAGGGCGCGGGCGTCCAGGTGGTCTACGACGCTGTGGGCAAGACCACCTTCGACAAGAGCGTGAGCAGCCTGGCCCGCCGCGGCTACATGGTGCTCTACGGCCAGGCCAGCGGCCCGGTGCCAGCGGTGGACCCCCGCCTGCTGGGCAACGGCTCCCTGTTCCTGACCCGCCCCGGCCTGGGCGACTACACCGCCACCCGCCAGGAGCTGGAGCAGCGGGCTGGGGACGTGCTGAAGTGGATTCAGGCCGGCACCCTCAAGCTGCGGGTGGAGCACGTGTTCCCCCTGTCCAAGGCCGCGGAGGCCCACCGGCAGCTGGAGTCCCGCGCCACCACCGGCAAGGTCATCCTGGTGCCCGGCTAAGAGCCTATCCTAATTACCGCAGAGAACGCTGAGGACGCAGAGAAATTACCAATAGTTTACCGTTGTCTCAGCGGTCTCCGTGTCCTCTGCGGTGAGTTTTCGGATAGTCCCTAAACTACCTCCATAACCTTGGTTGTCACAGGGGCAGGCACACCACCTGCCCCTGTTTGCTGTCCGGCGACGGCCAACCGCCTAGGGGCGCTGCTTGCCGCGCCCTGGCCTGGCACCGCCCGACACCGCCACCGGCACAACGATTGTTGACCAATTCAGTCAACAATCGCTATAATTGGTTCATCCAAACAGTACGCACGGTACGCCGGAGGCAGCAATGGCCGAGACAGTCCTCACCCGCGATGATGTTCTGGCAGCCCTGAAGGGCGTCTACGACCCGGAGATACCCATCAACGTGGTGGACCTGGGGCTGGTCTACGACGTCCAGGTCACCGATGGGGACGTATACGTGCAGATGACCCTGACCTTCCCCGGCTGCGGCATGGGCCCCCAGATTGCCCAGCAGGCCGAGTGGGCGATCCAGGACCTGGACGGGGTGGAAGAGGTGAACATTGAGATGGTCTTTGACCCGCCCTGGTCCCCGGACCTCATCAGCCCCGATGCCCGCGCCCAGTTGGGCATCTAGGGTCTGGCCGGCGCCTGCCCGGCGTAGGGGCGAGGCATGCCTCGCCCCTACGCCGGGCAGGCGCGGAGACCGCTGAGACCATGAGATAGAACTACAGAATCTCGGCGCGCTCTGCGATCTCCGCGGTTATTCGACAGCGTTTTATCCCTTCTCCCAGGATCGTGACCCCAAAGCGCCCCGCGCGAGGATGGTATGCCAACCCCCCAGGAAACCGCCCGGCTGGAACAGATCAAGAAGTCATGGCAGGCCAAGCGCCAGATTACAGAGCGCCTGTCCCGCATCAAAACCAAGATTGGCGTCTACAGCGCCAAGGGCGGCGTGGGCAAAACCACCGTGGCGGTGAACCTGGCGGCCGCCCTGGCCCAGGAAGGCTTCAAGGTGGGGCTGCTGGACTCGGACATTGACTGCCCCAACGCCACCAAGGTGCTGGGCATCACCGAAAAGCCGGAGCTGGCCAGCGGCCACATCCAGCCCGCGGAGAAGTGGGGCGTGCGCGTGGTCTCCATGGCCCTGTTTCAGGAGAACGAGGAGGAGGCCATCATCTGGCGCGGCCCCATGATCCACAACGCCATCAACCAGTTCCTGCAGATGACCGATTGGGGCGAGCTGGACTACCTGCTGGTGGACCTGCCGCCAGGCACCTCCGATGCGCCCCTCACCATCATGCAGACCCTGCCCATGGACGGCTTTGTGGTGGTGAGCACCCCCCAGGTCCTGGCAAACGTGGACGCCAAGCGCTGCATTAACATGATCCGCAAGCTCAACCTCAACGTGCTGGGCGTGGTGGAGAACTACACCGGCGAGATCTTTGGGGAAGGCGCCAGCAAGAAGCTGGCCGAAGAGATGCAGGTGCCATACCTGGGGGCGCTGGCGCTGCGGGCCAGCTACAGAGACAGTTCCCGGCCCACCGTCCTGACCGATCCGGCGGTGGCCCAAGAGTACCGCCAACTGGTGGCGGCGGTGAAAAGCAGCCTGCAGGCGGTGGGGCGGTAGTAGTTGCGCCGCAAATTCCCCCTCACCCCCCTTACAAAGGGGGGTGAGGGGGAATTTCGTCAATCCGGGTTAAGAGCTTTCTGCAAGGGTCTATGGTTAGGCGAGTAGCCGCCGGCCCCGGCCCAGCCTACTCCATGGGATAGTACTGGGTCTCGGCGGTCTCAGCGGCTTCGGGGGACTCAACCTCAGAGGTCCGCTTTCGTTGGGTGACGGCCACCCGGTTGCGGCGCAGGGCAGCGGTGGAGATCCGCGTCAGCAGCTCCACCTCCCGGTTGATGGCCTCTTGAGAGTAGGGGCTTTGCTCACCCATCTGGCGGAACCGCTGGTAACGGCGTTTCAGCATTCGCCCCTGGGACAGCTTGGACAGGTCAGCCAGCTGTCTGCGCAGAACCACCTGCAGGGCGGCCGCCGCGGCCTTGGGGTCGGTGTGCGCTCCGCCCTCAGGCTCCGCCACGATCTCATCCACGATGCCCAGCTCCACACAGTCCTGCGCGGTCAGCATCAAGGCTTCGGCCGCCTCCCGGTCCAGCTGATGGTCCGGGTAGGGTCCGCCCAGGGTGCGGTTCAAGGTGATGGGCGAGTAGATGGCGTTCTGCTGCATCAAGCCCCGGTCGGCCAGGCCCAGCGCCAACGCGCCCTCGCTGCCCCCTTCGCCAATGATCACCGAAATGATGGGCGTAGGAGCCTGGACCATCAGGGAGAGGGTGGTGGCGATGGCGTTGCCGATCCCATGCTCCTCCGCCTCCAGGCCCGGATCGGCGCCCTGGGTGTCGATCAGGGTCACCAGGGGCAGCTTGAAGCGGGAAGCCAGGTTAATCAGCCGCTGAGCCTTGCGCAGACCGTCCGGGTAAACGTGGTAGCGTTCCCCTTCCATTAGCGGGCGGCGCTGCTGGCCGATGACCGCCACCGGCTCCCCCGCCAGCAATCCCACCCCACCCACCACCGAGCGGTCATCGTTGTTCAGCCGGTCGCCGTGCAGCTCGATGAACGGGTCAAGGACGGCGCGCATATAGGCCATGGCCGTGGGCCGCTCGCCATGACGGGCCAGGGAGACCTCCTGCCACACGTTGGCGGCGACGGGCGCTTCCGCCTCCTCCCTGGGCAGGTCCTTCTGACTGGCCTTCCCCTGCTTTTGGCCGGTGAGTATCTTCAGCAGCATGGCCAGCCGGGGCTGCAGCGACTCCCGGTCCACCACGCTGTCCAGCAGCCCGTGGCTCAGGTGGGCCTCCGCGGTGTGGGCGTCCAGGGGCAGGGGCTTCTTGGAGACCTCCCGCAGCGTGCGCAGCGGCGACAGGCCGATGAGGGACCCCGGCTCCGCAATAATCACATCCGCCAGGTTGGCGAAGCTGGCGTAGGCCTGACCGGTGGAGGGGTTGGCCAGCACCACCAGGAACGGCATGCCCTTCTCCCGCAGGCGATTGGCCGCCGCCACGGTCTTGGCCATCTGCATCAGGGAGAGGATGCCCTCCTGGATGCGAACGCCCCCGCCGGTGACCACCGCCACCAGGGGCAGCTCCTTCTCCGCCGCCGACTCCAGCGCCAGGGCCACCTTCTCCCCCACCACGCTGCCCATGCTGCCGCCCATAAACCCAAAGTCCAGCACCACCAGCATGGCCTCAACGTCGCCAATGCGACCCCGGCCCGTTACCGCGGCTTCGGTAAGCCCGGTCCGGACCTGGTCCTGGGACAGCATCTTGCGGTACGGGTCGCTGCGGGAGAAGGTGAGGGGCGACACCGACTTGAGGAACTTGTACGACTCTTTGAAGCTGCCCTTGTCCACCAGCAGCTCAATGCGCTCCCGGGCGGAAAGGGTGTAGTGAAACCGGCAGAAGGGGCACACGCGATAGGTCAGGTAGGCGGGAGACTCGTTAATCGCCTCTTCGCACAACAGGCACCGGTCGTGGAGCACCGACAGATAGACTCGGTCCAGGGTGCCGCTCTGCCCAAAGAGGTGCACCAGGAAGCTGGCCAGGTTTCTCAATGCGGCTCCTCGGCTGGCACCCGGCGGCGTGCCCGGGACCGACGACTTTGGACGGCTCATCAGCGGAACAAGCATTTCAATCATACAACGTCGGCGAGACGTTGCAAAGTCAGATTTTGCCGCGGAGCGCCGGAGATCGGCGAGAAAGCGCCATTGGGGGCCGGCAGGACCTGCCCGATGACACTCGTCCTTGACTCTCCCCGGAGGCTAGCATATCCTGTCGCCCGTTACCCAACTATTACTGGACGGTCTAATTATCGTTAGCGTAGACCAGTCAAACGTCTACGTTTCGTTTAATGGGGGTGCCGCAACCGTGAGTAACGTGGACCGGCTCTTGGAAGGGTCAGTGGATATCCACGTCCATTTTGGCCCCGACCCGAAGGTGGTGCGCCGGAGCAACGCCGTCGCAGTGGCCCAGCAGGCCAAGGACGCGGGCATGCTGGGGCTGGTGCTCAAGAGCCACGAATATCCCACCACGCCCGTGGCCTGCACCGTAAGTCAGGTGGTGCCCGGCGTCGCCCTGCTGGGCGGCGTGGCGCTTGATGTTGAAGTGGGCGGGCTGAACCCCGATGCCGTGGAGTGCACCGCCAAGATGGGCGGCCGGGTGGTCTGGATGCCCACCTTCTCCGCCAAGGCCGACCGCCAGCGCAAGGGCCTGAGCGGCGGCATCTCCTTGTTGGACGCCCAGGGCCATCTGCTCCCGGAAGTGCACGCCATCCTGGAGCTGATCAAGACCCACGACATGGTGCTGGCCACCGGCCATGTCTCACCCCAGGAGAGCCTGGCCCTGGTGCGGGAGGCGCGGAACCAGCGGATTGACCGGGTGGTGGTCACCCACGGCACCACCTGCGCGTTCTGGACCGGCCTGACCCTGGAGGATATGAAAAACCTGGCGGACCTGGGGGCCTTTGTGGAGCACTGCGTTCACGTGATGATGCCCCTCACCTACCGGCTCAAGCCAAAAGAGCTGGTGGACGCCATCAACTACATCGGGCCGGAGCGGTGCATCCTGAGCACCGACTTTGGCCAGGACTACCACCCCACACCCGCGGAGGGCATGCGCATGGGCATTGCCACGCTGCTCCAGGCCGGCCTGCCGGAGGTGGAGATGGGCCTGCTGGTCAAGGACAACCCGGCCAGGTTGTTGGGGCTGTAGCTACCAGGTTACCGGCGCGTTCGATAATCTGCCCACGTAGTCAGGCACGTCAGCCTTCGATGGTCCGTTTCCATATTTCTTTGGCATCGGCGAAGTCCTCGTCGGAGACTTCCGGCAGGTTGGACCAGGTGTTACGCAGGCTGATTCGCTCAGAACCATGAGTCGGTTCAAACCTGACCCACAACACCGGAGCACCATCCCCCGCGTCCTGCACCCGCGCCCACTGGGCCACCCGGTAGCCCGCCACCCAGGCGATGCCCTCCGCCGACACCAGCAGCGGCACCCGGTCCCGCCAGGCCCGCGGCACTTTCAGGTCCGTGAAAAAGTCCTGCAGCTTCTTCTCCTGGGCCATGCCCAGGGGCCGGAACCGGTCGCCGGGCTGCCGCGCCCGCACCAGCACGGGGCCCGACAACGCCCCCGGCGCCAGCCAGGCGGTGAAGCGATCGGCGGTATCCAGTTCTGCCGGAGGCGGCGCCAGTTGGGCGGTGACCCGCCAGCCCTCCAGGGCAAGCTCGGTCTTCTCACCAATCCCCGTGGGCAACTCCAGGACATAAGGGCCGCCCAGGGCTGGCAAGGGGCATGGCACGGCGGCGTCCCTGGTGAGCAGCAGGTGGTCCTGGGCATAGTGCAGCCATACGCCGCCGGGCAGGGCCAGCGACCGGCCCGAAGCGCCCGCCAGGGCCAGGTCGTACATGGCCTGCAGGTGGGTCTCCTCCAGGCGGTGGGCCGCGCCGGTGACCACAGAGTAACCCCGGCGCAGCACCAGGCGCTGGAGCAGCGGATGCAGGGCGGTGAGCGCAGACACGTGGAACCGCGCCATGCTGCCGGCTTGGCCCTCGGCCACCTGGGGCCAGGCCCGGTCCACCTCGGACTCCAGGTAGTCCACCTCCAAGGCCGCGGCGCGGGCCAGCCGCACCACCGCCTCCCGCACCCGGGGGTTGTACTCCGCCGCCAGCAACGGCAGCAGCTGGTGCCGCACCCGGTTGCGGGTGAACCGAGGCAGGCTGTTGCCGCTGTCCTCCCGGAAGGTGCGGCCCAGCTCCCGGCAGCAGGCCATGGTCTCTTCACGAGTGGCCGCCAGCAACGGGCGGAACAGCCGCAGCCCCGGCCCGTCGTCGGGCCAAGGCCAGGGGGCTAGCTCCGTCATCCCGCGCAGCCCGTGAAGCCCACTGCCCCGCAGCACGTGCAGCAACACCGTCTCCGCTAGGTCGTCGGCGGTGTGCCCCACCACCACGGCGGCGGCACCGGCCTGGGCGGCCATCTCCGCCAGAAACGAGTACCGGATCTCCCGGGCAGCCAGCTCAAAGGAGGAGATGCGGCGTTGCTTCTGGTAACCCACCACCTCCCGCTTCTCCACATGGGCGGGCAAACCCAGCTCCTGGGCCAGGTCCGCCACGAACCGAGCATCGGCATCGGCTTCCTCGCCGCGAAAATCGTGGTTCAGGTGGGCCACGTGGAGGCGCAGGCGGTGGGACTCCTGGAGGCGGTGGAGGCAGTAGAGCAGGGCGGAGGAGTCGGGTCCGCCCGACACCCCCACCACTAAGGTAGTCCGGTTCCCGGAAAACCCCGCCCGGCCCAGGGCGGCGCCGACCTGGGACTGCAGCTTGGCCACGGTGGGCGTGGGAGGGGGCATGGCCGCGGTTAGCGGTTCTCTGGAGAGAGGTGGCTGGTGGAGTTGTAGGTCACCAGACGGCGGCCCCGGGCGTCGCTTTCAATGACCCCGATGGAGCCCAGGGACAGGGACATGCGGTGGAAGTGGGACAGCGGCAGGCCCAGTACCTGGGCGACGATGGCGCGCAGGGCGAAGTTGTGGGACACCAGGACCAGCACCGCATCATCGGCGTGGGCCTGCTCCAGCGCGGACACCGCCTGCCAGGCCCGCTGCTGTAGCTGGCCCAGGGACTCGCCGCCCGGCATCACGGCCGCTCCGGGGTCCTCCCGCCAGGTCTGATAGACGTGCGGCCAGCCCCGGCGCATCTCCTCGCCGGTGACCCCTTCCAGCTCCCCCAGGGCCAGCTCCTTCAGCCCCGCCTGGGGCACCACCGGCAGCCCCACCAGCCGGGAGATGGCTTGCGCCGTCTCCATGGTGCGGGAAAGGGGGCTGGCGTACAGGGCGGTGGGCTGCCAGGTCACGGCGGCGATGGCCGTCTCCCGGGCCTGCTCCCGCCCCCTGGGGTTCAGCGGCGTGTCCTCCTGTCCCTGGAACCGGCCCAGCTTGTTCCACTCGGTCTCGCCGTGGCGCACCAGCAACAGCCTCACGAGGCGGCCTCGGCCTGAGGCTGCGGGACTCGCTCCACCTCCACCACTTCGATCTTTACGCCGCTCATCTCTTTCACGGTGAGCTTAAGATCGCGGTACTCCACCACCTCCCCGGCCTGGGGGATGCGGCCCAACCGGTCCAGCATAAATCCCGCCAGCGTCTGATACTCCCCTTCAGGCAACCCCAGGTTAAGCTCGGCGTTAACCTCAGCGACGCTGGTCCCGGCATCCACCTGGGTGGTGTACTCGTCCACGGGCAGGTAAGTATCCTCCAGCGGGCTGCTCCCCTCCTTCACGTCGCCGACAATCACCTCCATCAGCATCTCCAGGGTAGCCAGACCGGCGATGCCCCCGAACTCGTCGGCCATCAGCACCAAGCCGTGTCCCTGCCGCTGCATCTCGGTGAAGGTGCTGCTGACCGCCTTGGTCTCCGGCACGAAGTAGGGCGGGCGCAGGCTTTGGGTGACGCTGCCCTGCTCCGGCAACCGCCCCTGGGCCTGGGCCGCCAGCACGTCTTTGATGTACAACACGCCCACCACGTTATCGGTGGACCCCCGGTACACCGGGAATCGGGTGTGGCTGTTCTCCGCGTACATCGCCAGGAACTCCTTCACCGTGGTGCCCTCTTCCACCCAGACGATCTCAGTGCGGGGGACCATCACCTCCTGCACCTGCCGGTCGCCGAAGTGAAACACCTTTTCCAACAGAGCGGCCTCGCCGGCCTCCAGCGCGCCCTCCGCTTGCCCCTGGCGGATCAGCATCCGCAGCTCGCCCTCGGTGACGGAAGGCCTCCAGAAAGTGCGGGGCCCGCCCATCAGCCGGATGATGTAGCGCGGCAGCAGGGTGAACAGAAAGATGAGGTAGGTCTCCAGCCACATGATGGCGGCCACCGGGCGGGCTACCACCAAGGCCCAACGCTCGGAGGCGCCTGCCGCCAGGGTCTTGGGAGTGATTTCGCCGAAGGTGACGACAAAGACCGTCATCGCCAACGGGGCCAGCAATAGCACCGCGCCGTGGGCGCTCCAAATGTTGATGGCGATGGCGGTGCCCACCGAGGAGGCGAAGATGATGAACGCATTCTCCGTCAGGAGGATGGTGGCGAAGAACTTTTCCTGCTGCTCCAGCACCCGGATTACGGCCCGCGCCCCACGGCTGCCCTGCTCCGCCAGGTACTGCATCCGGACGCGATTCACTGAGATCAGGCTGGCCTCGGCGCTGCTAAAGAAGGCCACCATGGCCACGCTGACCACCAGCATGAGGGCCAGAACGTAGATGTTTGACGTTCCGATGGCCACCGCGGGCTCGGCCGCTTGTGGCAGGAGGCTGCCCACCAGCCAACTAGGGTCTGCTAAATCGTCCATCCCCTTTCCCATAGGCAAACCCCACTCCAAGGCGCCGCCGAGCGGCGAAATACATGCTCCGATGATAGCATCCGCCGCCGCCCAGTGCAAAGTTGACCCAGCGGCGGCCCCCACGTATCATGGCCGGAGATGGGCACCAAGATTCTGGGCATTGAGACCTCCTGCGACGAGACTGCCATCGGCGTGGTGGAGGACGGACGCCGGCTGCGGGCCAACGTCATCGCCTCCCAGGTGGAGCTGCACTCCCGCTATGGCGGAGTGGTCCCGGAGGTCGCCTCCCGCCAGCACGTGCTGGAGATTATCCCTGCCCTGGAGCAGGCCCTGGCCGACAGCGGCATGGGGCTGGAGGAGTTGCACGCGGTGGCGGTCACCCACGGGCCCGGTCTGGCCGGCGCCCTCATCACTGGCCTCAACACCGCCAAGGCCCTGTCCCTGGCCCTGGGAGTGCCGCTGATCGGCGTGAACCACCTGGAGGCCCACATCTACGCCTCGTGGCTCACCCCGCACCGTCCCGACGAAGACCCGGGGTTCCCCCTGGCCTGTCTGGTGGCCTCGGGCGGCCACACCGACCTGATCCTCATGGAAGGCCACGGCCGGTATAAGCTGCTGGGCCGCACCCGGGACGACGCCGCCGGCGAGGCCTTCGACAAAGCGGCGCGCATCCTGGGCCTGGGGTTCCCCGGAGGGCCGGAAATCCAGCGGGCGGCACTGGAGGCGCTGGGCCTGGAGCGCCTGCCCCGGGCCTGGCTGGGGGACAGCCTGGACTTCAGCTTCAGCGGCGTCAAGACCGCGCTGCTGCACCTGGCCCACCAGCGGGGCGTCTACCCTCATCGAACCGAGGCCGGGGGCGGGGGCAGCACCTCAGAGGCCGAGGCCCGCCGGCTGGTGAGGGAGTTGGCCGCCGCCTTCCAGGAGTCGGTGGTGGAGGTCATGGTGCGCAAGCTGCTGACCATGGCGGAGGAACACCAAGCCCGTGGATTAGTCCTGGGCGGCGGCGTGGCCGCCAACGCCCTGCTGCGCCGGGAGGTGGCCCGGCGCTCACCGCTGCCGGTCATCATCCCGCCGCCGGTGCTGTGCACCGACAACGGCGCCATGGTGGCCGCCTGCGGGGCTTTCCAATACCAGCGCGGCCAGCAGCACGGGCTGGACCTGGACGTGGACCCCAGCCTGTCTTTGGGCGAAGGGTAAACCGGCCGCCTGACGGGCAACGGTTCCGGCGCTTACTCGTCCCAGGGGAACCAGTCGGGTGCGCGGGGCCGGCGGCTGGCGAAGAGGCCGTTGACCACCTGGTAAATCTCTTCCTCGGGCTTCCGCCCCCGAAAGGCGAAGGCGAAGCTCCAACTGGTCCCTTGAAAGGTCACCGAGCTCTCTTCCCTGGTGAAGTAGCGTCGCCCCATGAACCAGACCGTGCCGGCGATGGCCAGCAAGAGGATCAAGGGCCCCAGGTCCACGTTGATGACCGGCACCTCAGGGCCGGCGAACCGGCCCTTCCCCTCCAGCCAGTAGCTGGCCACCAGGTAGATCGCCACACCGGCCAGGGCCAAAAACATACCCTGCATCCAACGGCCGGAGCCGCCGTGGCCGCCGGTCTTCACCACCACACCCTTCACCTCCTCCACCGGCACCAGCACCACTTGAGACGGGCCGGGCGCCGGGGAAAACGAGAGAAGACGCTGGTTGGTGGCCACCAGCAGACGCCCCGCCTCGGGTGGGGCGTCTTCCCCCACCAGGCCCCTTTGGGGGGTGAAAAGGTGGACCACCTGCTCGCCAGGCAGCAACGCTACGCCCCGAACTTCCGTGTCCTGCCTGGGCCATGTTGGAGGGTTTCCTGTCATGCTCATCGTGCCAAATATACTACCACAGGGCAGCCGGGCCGTGCCCAGCAGCCGCGGTAGGATTAACATGTAGCGTGCGGATGCCGCCATGATACACTTTGACCAATGAGGACGTCATTGTGCCTGGCCCCGAGTTGTGCACCCTCATAGGACCATAAGGCTGAGGCGTTCATGCGGAACACCCTGTACTACGGCGACAACCTCCAGGTCTTGCGGGAGCACATCCCTGACGGCTCCGTAGACCTGGTGTACCTGGACCCGCCCTTCAACTCCAACGCCTCCTACAACGTGCTGTTCCGGGAGCGGTCCGGGGAGGAGTCCCCCGCCCAGATCAAGGCCTTCACCGACACCTGGACGTGGAGCCAGGAGACGGAACGGACCTTTGAGCAGGACATCATTTACCACACGGCCACCCCACCGGCGGTGAAGGAGATGATCACCGCCTTCCGGCAGTTTGTGGGGCGCAACGCGCTGATGGCCTACCTGGTGATGATGGCCCCCCGGCTGGTGGAGTTGCGCCGGGTGCTCAAGCCCACCGGCAGCCTGTACCTCCACTGCGACCCCACCGCCAGCCACTTTTTGAAGATTCTGCTGGACACCGTCTTTGGCCCGAGGAGCTTTAGGAACGAGGTTGTCTGGAAACGGACGAGTGCGCATAGTAGTGCGAAGCGATATGGCCCGGTTCATGACGTCCTCTTGTTCTACTCGAAAACGGATAATTACGTGTGGAACGAGTTGTACCAGCCATACGATGAATTCTACCTGAGCGAGTTCTATACGCATGTGGACGAGGATGGGAGAAGGTGGCAACGCTCTGACCTGACAGGAGCCGGCGTCCGTCACGGGGAGACGGGTATGCCTTGGCGGGGAATCGATGTTACCGCGAAGGGTCGTCATTGGGCGTACCCTCCATCCGTACTCGATGAACTGGACAGGCAAGGGAAGGTACATTGGCCTGCCAAGACGGACGGCATGCCAAGGTACAAGCGATATGCGGATGAACAGCTGGGCGTGCCATTCCAGGACATATGGACCGATATTCATCCTATGCACAACTTGTCGGCAGAGCGCCTCGGCTACCCCACCCAAAAACCCCTAGCGCTCCTGGAGCGCATTATCCAGGCCTCGTCCAACGAGGGCGACGTAGTGTTGGACCCCTTTTGCGGCTGCGGCACGGCGGTGGTGGCCGCGGAGAAGCTGAAGCGGCAGTGGATCGGCATTGACATCACCCACCTGGCGGTGGCCCTGATGAAAAGCCGGCTGAAGACCGCCTTCAACCTGGACCCTGGTAAGGACTACGAGGTGGTGGGCGAGCCGAGGGACGTGGGCAGCGCCCGCGCCCTGGCGGAGCAGGACCGCTACCAGTTCCAGTTCTGGGCCGTCTCGCTGCTGGAGGCCCAGCCCCAGCAGGAGCAGAAGCGCGGCGCCGACCGGGGGATTGACGGCCTGTTGTACTTCGTGGACGGACCCCGGCGCACGCCCCACAAGGTGGTGGTCCAGGTCAAGAGCGGGCACGTTTCCTCCCGCGACATGCGGGACCTGAAAGGCGTCGTGGAGCGGGAGAAGGCCGCCCTGGGGCTGTTCATCACCCTGGAGGAACCCACGCGGGATATGCGCACCGAGGCTGCCAGCGGCGGCTTTTTCCACTCGGACCTGTGGGACCGGGACTATCCCAAGGTGCAAATCCGCACCGTAGATGAGCTGCTGGGCGGCCAGCAGTTTGAGCTGCCGCCCCGCCAGCCCATGTACCAGGCGGCGGAGCGGGTCAGGCGCGCCCAGGGCCAGCAGCCCAGGCTGGACGGCAGCAGCCAGCCCGGGTAGTGCCACCCCGGTTTGTCTATCCGCCACCCAAGGTGTACGGTGGACACACTGGGTGAGAGATGTCCTGGATCAAGGAAGCTAAACTGAAGGGCCATGACCTGCCGCCTCTGTTCCAGGCGGTGTCCCTCAACGCCCCCGCGCTGGAGGCGCTGAAGCAACTCAACGAGGCCGTGGCCTTCGGCAACTCGGCC
>JBGPJN010000026.1:0-18385 GCA_041485445.1 Dehalococcoidia bacterium | reverse complement strand
GTCCTCCCCCAGTGGTAATGGGGGATGGGCCGTCCCTCTCCCCCTTGGCAAGGGGGAGATACAGAGGGGGTCGTCTCTGCCCTACGCCGTGCGGCAGTGGAGGTGTAGGTGGGACGTGGGTACGACCCCTCTGTAGTCCCCCCTTGGTAAGGGGGGACGGGACGTCCTTCTCCCCCTTACCAAGGGGGGAGGTCCCACCTAATCGCATCTCTACCCCAGCCGCACCCGCTTGAACGCCTCGGCATACTTGAAGCCTACCTTGGCCCCCGCCTCGCTGCGCCAGCGCAGCATATAGGTGTCCGCCTCCTCCTCGGTGACCTGGCTCTTGTGCGCCTTAAGCGCGGCGATGGCCGTGTCCATGTAGTCGGTGACGTCCACGTACTGGTCGGCGTTGTCCCGGTCCATGATCCAGACCTCGCGGACCTTGTGGGGCAGCAACCCCTCCGCCAGCAGCTCCGGGAAGGTCAGCCGGTCCCGGGCCGTGGGATAGACCGCGGACAGCGCGGCCTCCCCGGCGGCAAAGTGGTCCGGGTGGCCCAGGTAGCCGCTGTTGGTGAAGCTGCGCGTGGGGCTGGAGCAGATGAGCACGTCGGGCCGGTGGCGGCGGATCTCCCGTGTGATGTCCCGGCGCAGCTCCAGGGTGGGCTGGAGCGCCGCGTCGGGATAGTCCAGGAACACCACCTGGTGCAGCCCCAGCACCTTGCCGGCGTCCAGCTGCTCCTGGTGGCGGATCTGCACCAGCCGTTCGGAGGTCATCTCCGGGTCTTCGCTGCCCTTGCTGCCGTCGGTGCACAGCACGTAGACCACCTCCCAGCCCTGAGCGCACCACTTGGCCACCGTGCCGGAGCACACCCAGTCGGCGTCGTCGGGGTGGGCCATCACCACCATGGCGCGGCGGTAGGGTTCCTCTTTGGCGTCTTCCGGGGACATTAAAAGCCTCCGCGAGTCGTGTCCAGTGGATCAGTGAACATGGGGCCACTCAGCCGCGCCCGCGCCGCCGGCGATGCCGCCCCCGATTGGCATTGGGACGACGGGGGGCGCCCGCGGGGGCATCCGACCGCGCCGCCGTCGCGGCGATCACGCCCCGCCGGTAGGCGATCCAGTGGGTCTGGGTAATCAGGGTAAGGAGCAAGCCGGGGGCGATTACTGCGATCGTGGAGTAGGCCACGGTGCCGCCCTTGGCCAGCCGCACCAACGAAAGACCGATGCCGCTGAACAGAACCGCCCAAGCGATGGCCCCGGCCAGCATACTGCTCTGCCAGGGGGAGCGGATCATCAGCACCGGCCACACTGGCCAAAAGAGGAAGGACGGGTACAAGAACCAGAACTGATAGTACCACGGGCGGGGCACACCGGCCCATTGGCTTTCGGTGGCTGAGGGTTGGGACGGGGGTGAAACGCTGGGAGTCACAGATGGCGACGCGCCGGCTAGTTCCGGGCCAGCAGGAGGTGGAACTCCAGGGTGTCGATGGCCCGCCGCCGCCGCAGGGACTCCACTACGTACTCCACGCACATGCGGGCAAACCCCGAGTACCGAAAGATGTCGGAGCCCAGCACCACCAGCGGCACGGGCCGCTCCAGCTCCACCCGGATCTGGGTGGCCTCGTCCTGGTCCACCTGCAGCTCAATGGGGCGGCCCGTCAGCCGTTCGATCTTGTCCTGAATGCGGCGCAGGAACTGTCCATCTTCCATTGGGGGTCTCCTGGGTCCGGTGCTGGTTGGGTCGCCACGCCACCCCGACGAGTCGGGGCCTTTGCCCCAATTCTACCATCGGGGTGGCGGGCTGCAAAGGCTGGTCTTACCGCAGCGTAAGGAGGCGGGCCTACCGGCAGACCGGCCCAGGGAGTTCTTGACACTCCAGAGAGGCGTTCCCATAATTGAGGCACTGCAGGGGCAACCGAGGGAGACAAGGCCATGACCATCTTGAAGTACACGCTGGACGAGTTCGTGGCGGAGATGGAGTCGCTGCTCCAGGGGCAGCCCGACCAGCAGAAGCTGTTTGACGCGGGCTCCACCTGCCTGGCCCGACTCATCAGCAACTCCGACGCCGTACCCGCCGCCTTCCGCGTCCCTTCGGGCAGGGGCCGGCGGGCCAACCACGGCTCTTACCTGCTGCACCAGGGCGCCAGCGGACTTCAAGTCACCGCGGTGGTGTGGGGGCCTGGGGACCATGCCGCGCCCCACGACCACCACACTTGGGGCATGATTGGCGTGTGGGACAATGCCCTGACGGAGACCCGCTTCCGCCGCCTGGATGACCACGCCAGCCCGGACTTCGCCAAACTGGAGCGGGACCGCACGGCGCTGGTGAAGCCGGGGGAGATCTCCCTGCTCATCCCGGAGGTGGACGAGATTCACCAGATGGACAACTACACCGACCGGCCCACCGTGGAGATCCATGTCTACGGCCACGACCTGCGGGGGCTGGACCGCTGCACCTACGATCTGGCGAGCGGGAGGATCTCCCCCTTCGTCACCAGGAAATACGACAACTGCTAGGTCAGTGCGCCTCCCGTCCGTGAAGGGGCCAGAGACAACATCCTTCCTGACTCGGCCCTGATGTCCTCCTGCGGGTCCCGGCGCCGCCGTCTGCGCCGAATCCAGGAGGTGAGGCCACCATCCCCGGCGCTTTCGCGGGCAGGCAGGCATTAGAAGCAGGAGAGTAGACCATGAACTATTTTCCGTTGACCAAGCACCAGCAGGAGTGGCAGGAGCGCGCCGCGGCCATCGCCGCGCGAGAGCTGGCCCCCCGCGCCGCGGACACCGACCGGACGGCCCAATACCCCCAGCAGTCCCTGGACGCCCTGCGGCGAGAGGGGCTGTGGGGGCTGCGCGTCTCCAAGGAGCACGGCGGCCTGGGCGAAGACATGCTCACCACCTGCCTCGTGGTGGAGGAGCTGTCCAAGAAGTGTCCATCCACCTCCATGTGCTACAAGATGCACCTGGAAGCGGCCGAGATCGTGTGCCGCATACCCACGCCCTACCAGGTGGCCCACTTCGTTGAACCCATGGCCCGGGGAGAGATGTTCACCACCGTCGCCGGCGGCGAGTCCTGGGGAGCCGGGGACAACTGGAGCACCAGCCAGAGCGTCTCCCACGTGGACAAGGTGCCTGGCGGCTACCAGATAAATGGGGTGCGCAAGTCCTACGTGACCTCCGCAGGCAAGGCCACCCACTACCAGTTCCGGTGCCGCATCGGCGCCGCCACCCCCCAGAGCCAGGCCAGCCAGCTGCTGATCGAGGGGGACAAGATCCAGTGGAAGGTCCTGGAACCGTGGAACGGCTTGGGAATGCGGGGCAACAACAGCTCGCCGGTGATGTTCAGCGGCTTCGTCCCGGAGGAAAACCGGCTGGGTCCCGAACACACGGTGCAAACCGTCACCAACAGTTTCAACCGCCCGGTGGTTGTCCTGACCTATGGCGCCGCGTACCTGGGCATCGCCTCGGGGGCCTACGAGCTGGCCTGCCAGGAGGTAGCCCGCCGCTTCCCCAGCGGGGCCCGGCGTCTGGACAGCGCGGTCAACCAGCGGCGCATGGCCGAGATGGGCGCCCAGATTGAGGCGGCGCGGGCGCTGCTGCATGCCGCGGCGTCGGCCTTTGACCAGGGAAGGGCGGCCTCCCACCTGCCTTACTTGCAGGCCAAAGTGACCTGCTCCGAAGCAGGCGTGCGGGTGACCCAAGATTTGATGACCATCTTTGGCGGGACCGCCTTTGCCGCCAGGCTGCCCTTCGAGCGGTACTTCCGGGACGCGCGGGCCGGGCTGGTGATGGGCACGGCCAACGATGCCGCCTACCAGAACATGGTGCCCATGATGTTCCCCGACGACGGGGGGCCAGCCTAGCCGGTGGGGCTGCCGGCGGCTAGTAACCCATCCGATAACCGCAGAGAGCGCGGAGAACGCAGAGGGTTTCCCATCGGTTTTCCATTAACTCAGCGGACTCTGCGTGCTCTGCGGTGAGTTTTTAGGACAGGCTGCAAGTGTTCAGTGTTGACCCGGCAAGACTAACCGGCGTGGAGGTTTGTCATGGCCCCTCGGATTGATGCTATCCTGGAGCGGGTCCCCAAGCTGGCCCAGGAGTGGGCCACCCAGCGCGCGGAGCGGCAGTTGCGCACCAAGGCCGACCCCGCCGATTACGAACAGCTGCGCAAGCTGGGCATACCTTTGTTGGCGGTGCCGGTGGAGTTTGGCGGCACCTGGGAGGACATATCCCAGTCGGCTCGTCCCCTTTGCACCATGCTGCGCACTCTGGCCCAGGGAGACCCGTCCATAACCCTGGCCAGCGCCATGCACCTTGGAGTGCTCGGCTCATGGCGCATACCAACCGTTCCCGAGCCTTACAACGGCGGCTGGCAGAAACAGCGCCGGGAGGTGTTCCAGACGGTGGTGGATGGGGCTTGGTGGGGCACCATCGTTTCTGAACCGGGCAGCGGCGGCGACACCGGGCTGACCCGGGCCAGCTGTGTGCCGGAGGCCCGTGGTTCACTGAAATACCGGATGTCCGGACAGAAACACTTCGGCAGCGGCTCCGGGCTAACCTCTTTTATGACTACCCGGGCGGTGCCCGAAGGAGAGACCGCCCCTGACCTGTTCTTCCTGGAAGTGCGTAAACAGCCCTGGGATGGCAGCACCGGCATGAGATTGTCGGCGGAGTGGCGGGGCCACGGCATGATGTCCACCAACAGTCACGCCTTCGAGTTCAAAGACTTCCCCGCAACCCGCGTAGCGTGGCCCGGCCACCAATCGGAGCTGATGGCGGCCAATAGCGGCCTGGGTGGCATGTCGTGGGCCTCGGTCATATCCGGCGTGGTTGACGCGGCCATGGACTACACCCGTCAGCAATTGAAAGCGTCCCGCGGCCGGGGCAGCGCCCTGCGGGCTTACCAGCAGGTTGAGTGGACAAGGGCCGAACAGGAAGCCTTTTTGATTGACCGGGCTTGGGAAGGGACCCTGCAGTCCCTGGACCAGGGCATTATCAATCGCCGGACCATACTCATGACTAAAGAATGCGTGGCGCAGCTGGCCGAGTCGGCGTTGGGGCGGCTGTGCCGGCTGTCGGGCGGCGCCGCCTACACCTGGTACTCACCCCTGGGGGCCTGGCTTGAGGACGTACGGGCACTGGGGTTCCTGCGGCCCCCCTGGGCGCTGGCCTATGACAACCTGTTCAACACGGGCTGGGGGGAGTAGCTAGCAGACACCTTTGACTTAGCCGCGGCCCGGCGGAATCCGCCCGACTAGACGGTTGTGTAGCGATGTGATTCCCGTGACCATCCGCCACATACTTGAACAGGTTCCCAAGCTTGCCCAGGAGTGGGCCGACCAGCGGGCGGAGCGGCAGCGGCGCACAAAGGCCGACCCGGCCGATTTTGCGCGCCTCGGGGACCTGGGCATCCCCCGCATGGCGGTGCCCGTGGAACTGGGCGGGACTTGGGAGAGCATCGCGCAATCGGCCCGGCCCATCTGCACCATGTTGCGCGCCCTGGCCCCGGGAGACTCCTCGGTGGCCCTGACCAGCACCATGCACCAGCTGATTCTAAATGCCTGGCGGATGCCCAGCGTGCCTCAGCCCTATACCCAAGGCTGGGACGCCCAACGCCGGGAAGTGTTCCAGACCGTGCTGGACGGCGCCTGGTGGGGCGTCATCGTCTCGGAGCCGGGCAGCGGCGGCGACACCAGCCTGACCCGCTCCGAGGCCACGCCTAGCAACCCGCCCTGGGGATACCGGATGAGCGGGAACAAGCACTTCGGCAGCGGCATGGGCGTCACGTCCTTCATGACGACCCACGCGGTGCCCACGGGAGAGAAGGACCCGGACCAGTTCTTCATCAAGGTGCGGGACGCCCCCTGGGACGGCAGCACCGGCATGAAGCTGGTGGCCGAGTGGCGCGGCCACGGCATGATGTCCACCAACAGCCACGCCTTTCAGTTCACCGACTTTCCGGCCACGCGCATCGCATGGCCGGGCCACCAGCGGGAGTTGGGGGAGATCAACGTTGGGCTGCCCGCCATGGGCTTCACCTCGGTCATCGTGGGCGTGGTGGACGCCGCCATGGACTACACCCGCGGGCGGCTGAAGGCGGGCCGCAGCCAGGGCAGCGCCCTGCGGGCCTACCAGCAGGTGGAGTGGACCCTGGCGGAGCAGGAGGCCTGGCTCATTGACCAGGCCTGGGAAGGGACCATGCGCGCCTTTGAGCGGGACGCCCAGAGCAACCGCAACGTGCTGCTGGCCAAAGAGAGCATCGCCCGGCTGGCCGAGTCGGCGCTGGGCCGGCTGTGCAAGCTGTCGGGCGGCGCCGCCTACACCTGGTACTCACCCCTGAGCGCCTGGCTGGAGGACGTGCGGGCGCTGGGGTTCCTGCGGCCCCCCTGGGCGCTGGCCTTTGACCAGCTGTTTGAGCAGAGCTGGAAGGAGTAGGCCGTTAACCACGCTTGTGTAGAACGGCTGCCGGAACCCGCCGCTAATCCGATATGCTAAGATGAAGCTGGCCTCCATGTGCGGGCCAGCCTCACTTTTTCGGGCCGGTTGTAGAAATGATTAGCCGAGTGGTCATCCAAAACTTCAAGAGCATTGGCGACAAGCCAGGAGTAGACCTGGCGCTAAAGCCGCTGACCCTGCTGGTAGGCCCCAACGGCGGGGGCAAGTCCAGCATCCTGGAAGCCATTGCCGTGGCGAGCCAGCGGCGTATCTCCGGGAGATTGATTCAGTTCCCATCGTGGGAGTCCGCCACACCCAAACAAAGTGGTTCGATAGGACTTGTGCATATCGATTTTGTTCCGGTTGATCGAGAGACCGGTGGGAGCCTTAAGGTCGCCATTAACGGGCCGCATCCCCTTGATGTTGAGTACACCGTCAAGAACGAACCAGCACAAGGAACAGTGAACAGTTACGCTACGCTGCAAAAACACGCATTTCTGCTCTCCGCCGTCCGGGGGAATGTCCCTTATGCTGCCGACACGGGAGGCACGCCCGATTGGGTGGGAGTTCACGGGGAGAACTTGCTCATGCTTTTGAACATGATCCTTCCGCACCGCCGTCATAAGGACGTAGCAGATAGAATCGTGAAGTGGGCGAGCCGTTTCGGAGTCAGCGAGCTTCACGCCGGCCTACGCGGCGGGGGACAAGCCGGTTCGGACTATCTGGACAGCGAACTTAAAGCCGTGCTTGATCTTGCGTCGGCCAGCACCGGGGCCAGGCAAATCCTGACGGTCATCACCCAGCTTTTCTGGGCGCCCAAAGGCAGCCTGCTTCTCATCGAGGAGCCAGAGATAAGCCTGCACCCCAAAGGCCAGATTGACGTGCTAGAGATGTTCGCCGAGGCAATCCACGAAGGCAACCGGCAGATTATTGCCACTACCCACAGCGTTTTCCTGCTCCAGGCGCTGGGCTACGCTGTGCTCAAGGGTTGGCTGAAGCCGGAAGAGATGGCCGTGTACCACGTGGAGAAGGGGAAGGAAGGCACCACCGCCACCTTGCTCCCCCTGAGCGAGAAGGGCTACCTGCAGGACTGGGTGCCCTCTTTCAACGAGGTGGAACGGCATTTGCTCCTGGAATGGGCTAGCACACTACCCAGGGAATAAGTGTGTCGAGCCCCAACCGGCTGATTGTCTTCGATGCGCTCATGCTTCGAAGCCTCGTACTCACGGAAACTGGCGCTCCTGTTTTGTTCGCCGATGAGTTAGCCGCTTTCCGGGTGGCGTTTCGACGAAGACGTTTTGGGCTATTGCTAACTCGCGGAATACTTTTCCAGTATCAGGTCGAAGCCAACAAGTTTCCATCCTTTAACCTCTTGCCCAGGCTGAACGGCCTCCAAAGCCAAGGTCGAGTCATCTACGTTCAAGAGCACCAGCTCACCCCTCTTAACTTTCCACTAACGGGCCTTCCCCAGGAACACCAGGAATTCATCCATGACGCACTGGCGGCACGGGCCAGCTACCTGGTTACCACTCGCCCACCCTGGCTGGAGTTGTCAGAGCAGACCAGCAACCACGGGCTTCAAATAATCCGCCCTGGCAGGTTTGTGGAACTGGAAGGTCCATGAGGCCCCATCAAACACGAGGGTGCCCCCCTACCCCACGCTCCCCACCAAGTAGCCCCCAAAGAACTCCTGCACCAGGCCGCGCAGCCGGCTCCAGTGGTCCCCCAGGGCGTCCCGCTCTGCAGACGTGAGTTGGTTGTAGCTCTTGCTCAGGTGGGGGAAGTGCCACACCGTAAACGCCCAGAAGCCGGGCACGTAAGTGCCGCCCTCCGCGCTCTCCGCGATGACCCCGGCGCCGCCCGCCAGCTCCCAGGAGGCCAGCACCTCCCCTTTATCCGCAACGGCCAGGGCCTCCACCCAGGAGGCGGCCCGCTGGTCGCCATGGTAGGGTCGCATGAGCTCCAGCAGGCGGCGCAAGCGTTCCCCATCGTCGGCGGCGGGCCCGGCGAAGCGGTGGGTGTACCGGCTCTCCCATCGCGCGCCCAGGGCCGGGACCACCAGGCCGCCGTCGGTGGCGATGGCCAGCATGGAGGCAGCCAGGGACCACTCCCGGGCCTTGAGCCGGGCGATGGCCTCGTGAGTCTCCCCCACCTCCTCGGGGGCTGAGTGCAGGCCCAGCTCGCCGGGGGTGACGGGCCGCAGGGGCAGGCCCGCCAGCAGCTCACGCAGGGCTTGCTGCTTGGCCGGGTTGGTGGTGGCCAGCAGGATGGGGGTTGCGTCGGGGGTCACAGGATGCGGGCCACGGCGCGGGCGGCGGCCCCATCGCCGCCCTGCAGCTTGATGGGCAAGGCCCACAGCTCAAAGGGGCGGCCAACCAGCTGGTCCAGGTTGATCAGGTTCTCAATGAGGGGGATGCCGCGCCCCAGCAGCAGCCGGTGCACCGGGAAGTCGCGGATGGTGGACTGGGGCGTGGGCGGATGTTGGTCTATGGGGAAGTCCACCGCCACCGCGTTGACGTCGCTGCGGGCCAGGTACTCGGCGCCCTCGGTGCTCAGGTAGGGACCTTGGGAGTAGAAGCGTGGCCCGCCCGATTCGTGTTCCGCCCAGGCGGTGAACAGCACCGCGATCTGCCCCCGCAGGGCCGCCGGTTGCCCACCAGCCCGTTGCAGGTCGGACACCGCGATGGGCGTCCGGCCCTTGGCCAGCTTCCGCAAATCCAGCAGCAGGGCCGGTCCCATGTACCGCTGCAGGGGCATGTTGTCCACCGTGACGCCGCCGGCATGGAAGTGGTAGGGCGCGTCCACGTGAGTGCCGATGTGGGTGGCCAGGGTCAGCTTGGTGTTGGAGCGGGCGTGGGTCTGGTGGGTCTGGAGCGGCTCCATGCTCACGCCCACCAGTCCGGGCACCGGCGTCACCCGCGGGCTGCCCAGAGTCAGCGTCAGGTCAATCAGCTCCGCCATGGGCCACCCCCCTCACGCGTATCTTGCCGGGGCCACTAGCCCGTCGCATGGTGGCCGTGCCTGGGAGTCGCAGCCGGCAGGGGCCGCAGCGCGGTGAACAGCAGCACCAGGGCCGAGGCGCCGATAAGGCCCGCGTTGTAGTAGAACACCGCGCCCAGGCCGTAGCCGTTGACGATGAGGGCGGCCAGGATGGGCGACACCGCGGTGATGGCGGCGTTGCTGCCCAGGATCAGTCCCATGGACGCCCCCTCCGCGCCGCGGTCAACGTGGTCCAGGATGGTGGCCTGCAGTATCTGGGCCAGGGCGTAAGTGAACAGTCCCACCACCAGGATCACAGCGGTCAGCAGCAGGCCCGCGCCAACCAGCCCCATGACCGCAGTCAGCAGGGCGGTGACCACCAGGCCCGGCACCACCACCACCTTGCGCCCGAACCGGTCGGATAGGTAGCCCAGCACCGGCGAGGACGCCACCCCCAGACCGGTGAGGAAGGCGGTGTGCAGCCCCACCATCCACCCGCTCATGCCCAGACCGCCACCCGCCACCGGGTCTTTCAGGTACACCGGCACCCACACCAGCAGAGAGTTGAACCCCATGTTGCGCAGCATCGTGACCAGCAACAACAAGAGGATGGTGCGCTGGCGCAGCAGCCGCAGGGCCTGGCGCACCCGGTCGCCCAGGGGCTTGGACTCGTTGGGCGCCACCCCGCTGGTGCCGATGTCGCGCAGGGACCACCACACCACCACCGCCACCACCACCGCGGGGATTGCGAAGATCAGGGCGACTCTCTGCCACATCATGAAGCCCAGCAATGCCCCGGCAATGAGCGGGCCGACGAAGTTGCCCACGTTGCCGCCGGCGCCGTGAATAGACAGGCCAAATCCCCGGCGCTCGGGGAAGCGCTGGGAGATGGCGGCGATGGCCGGCATGTGCCACACGGTGCCCGGCAAGGCTACGATCACCATCACCAGCGCCAGCACGCCGTAGTTGGGCGAGAAGGCCACCAGGGTGAAGGAGATGGCCGCCAGCACCATGCAGGCGGTGAGGACCATTCCCCACTGTCGCTTGGCCATGTCGATGGCGAAGCCGGCGGGGACGTTGGCCACCCCCGAGCTGATCTGGCGGATGGTGGCCAGGGCGGCGAACTCGACGTTGGTGAGGGACATGGAATCGCGGATGTAGGGGAGGATCACCAGCAGGCTCTGGTTGTACCAGTGGGTGATGGCGTGGCCCACGGCCAGGTTGCCCAAAACAAAGGCCCCGCTGCGCGTCGGCTGCGCCGGGGCGGTGGGGGTTGCGACGCTCACGTAGTGCCTCCCAGTTGGAATTGACCCATTTTAATCGGATTCCCCAAGGGTGGCAAACCCAGCCCCCGGAATTGTCTTCCCTGGGGGAATTGGGGTATTCTCAAGGGGACGTCCCCGACATGTAGCGGCACAGGTTGCCCCGACTGGACTCCGCAAAGAGAGGTGCGCCCTGTTTGCCCTGGAAGGCATCCGCGTGGTGGAAGTGGCCCAGGTGTGGGCCGCCCCCGGCGCCGGCATGTACCTGGCCGACCAGGGCGCCGACGTGGTCAAGGTGGAGCCCCTGTGGGGCGACGACGCCCGGCGGCTGCTCACCCAGCCGCCCCTGGCCGGCGGGGAGAGCCGCGCCTTTCTGTCCCTCAACCGCAACAAGCGGGGCATCGCCCTGGATATCACGCTCCCCCAGGGTCAGGAGGTGCTCTACCGGCTGGTGGACCAGGCGGACGTGTTCATCCAGAACTTCCGTCCCGGCGTGGACCTGAAGCTGGGCTACGATTACGGCACCCTGGCCCGGCGCAACCCCCGGCTGATATACGCCGCGGTCTCCGCCTTTGGCCCGGCGGGGCCCTACGCCCGCCGGCGCGGCTACGACCTGCTGTTCCAGGCCCTGGCAGGCATCCTGGGCAAGCGGCGCACCCCCGACGGCACACCCATCGCCAGCGGGGTTTGGGTGGCCGATGCTTCGACACCCCTGGCGGCGGCCTACGGCGTGACGCTGGCGCTGCTGGCCCGGCAGCGCACCGGGCGCGGCCAGCGGGTGGACGCCGCACTGTTGCACATGGCCCTGGCCATGCAGACCATGGATATGGTCCGGGTGGAGCACGAGGGCCCCCAGCAGGGGGGCGTGGACTTCTCCGCGCAGGCGCTGTACTCTCCATACCGGTGTCAAGACGGGCGGTTCCTGCTGCTGGTGGTGGTGGGCGACCAGCAGTTTGCCGCCCTGTGCCGCGCCCTGGACCTGGAGCATCTGATTGACGACCCGGACTTTGGCGACAGCCTGAAGCGGGCCCAGCGGAGCCAGGAGTTATACGAGCTGATCTCCGGCATCCTGGCCAGCAAGCCCCGGGACCAGTGGCTGCAGATCCTGGAAAGCCACGACGTGGCCGTCGCCCCAGTGCTGGAGCGCCACGAGGTGTTTGGCCATCCACAGATTAGGGCCAACCAGATGTTCACCAAGCAGCAGCATCCCCAGGCCGGCCAGGTGGAGATGGTCAACATCCCCATACAGCTGTCGGACACCCCCGGCGGCCTGCGCCGCCCGGCGCCGCTGCTGGGCCAACACACCGACGAGGTTTTACAGGAGTTGGGCTACGATGCCGCCAAGGTGCAGCAGATGCGGGATGCCAAGGTCGTGGGGTAGAGCGAGGATCAATGCCGGCCTGTGCTAACTGCGGCGCCCCAACCCAACCCACCGACCGCTTCTGCGGCGCCTGCGGGCGGCCCGCGGAGCCAGCATCGGCGCCGCCATTCACCCCCCAGCCCGCCCCCCGGCAGCCGGGAGTCTGGGAGGACGCCACGGCGCTGCCGTACCTCCTATCGCCCCAACGGGTGCTGGCCCTGACCGTGCTGTCCTACGGCCTGTACCTCTTTTACTGGTTCTACCTGACCTGGCGACAATACCGCGACCACACCGGCAGCCCCTCGTTCCCGCTGTGGCACGCCCTGACCCTCCTGGTGCCGGTGTACGGTCTCTTCCGCACCTACGTCCACATCCGGTGCTTTCGCGACCTGATGACGCGGGCCAACCTGCCCTGCAGCCTGAGCCCCGGATGGTCGGTGCTCCTGGTGATGATCTACTCAGGACTGGGGTGGGCATCCTTTCAGGTCTCGGGAGGGTTCCAGTCGCTGACCTCCGGGGAAGCCGTCACCCGGGAGGCGGCCCGCGCAGTGGCCCTGATTGACGGAGTGGGCATCGCGGTGGTGGCCGGCCTGCTGGTTGGCGTCCAGGGCAACCTGAACCGCTATTGGGCCAGCCTGCCCGGACGGCGGGCGGTCAGCCCCCCGGCGGCCCCCGGGGAAGTGGCCTTGGTCCTGCTGGGCCTGCTTTTCTGGCTGACCACCGTGGCCGGCCTGGTGGGTCTGGGACCATAGAACGGCCCCAGCGCCGGCTCCAAACTTCAACTACGGCAAATCCCACCGCCGCCAGCAGGCCGCCCGCCACCGCGTCCAGGATGTAGTGATTGCCGGTGATGATGATGGCGCAGAATGTGGCCACAGGATAAAGGATGCCCGCCAGCCTGGCCCACCCGCGGGCCCGGCGCAGGAACAACATGCCCAGAATTGCCGTCCAGGTAAAGTGAAGGCTGGGCATGGCCGCCAGGGTGTTGTAGTAGCCGGCCATCTGAGGGCTGCCGTAGAAAGCCGGCCCAAACATCTGGATGGTATCCATGAGGTGTCCCGGCATCCGGAAGGGCGGCGCCATGGGGAAGAGGGCAAATGCCGCCAGGGCCAGCGCCAGGCTGACCACCACCACCCGGCGGTAGTAGCGGTACATTGGCCGGTTGGCCGCGTACAGGACCGCCGCCGTCGCCAGGATCACCGGCCAGTAGGTAAGAATATACAGCCAGTTCAGGGCCATCACCACCGGCTGGGCGTGGGCCACGGCCCAGGACTGCCACCCTGCCTCCCAGGAGATCCCCAGCAGCTTCTGTAGATTTATGACCGCTCCGGCGTTGTCCAGGGCCCGGCCTTCCACGTCCGCAAAGAAAATGCCCCGGGTAAACAGGTATGCGGCGTAAGCGCCGGCGTACAGGGACACCTCGGGGAGGTGCGCCCGCCACCACCAAAGCCGGCGCATGAGGGGCGTCCTCCGGGCCCGTGGGGCCAGAACCACCGTGTCCATACCCACCGCCTTCGTCGCCGTCCCATGACGACTTCTATCGCCGGTGGGTAATGATACCCCGGAACCCTCCTGGGTTCAATGACAGTCGCGGCTGAAAACCCAGCCAAGGCAGGTAAACGGCGCAGACACGGCCCGTTCGCCATTGACGCCTCATCGCGCCGGAGGTTATTCTGGTCTACACGCGATTCGCCCCGGCAGCTTTGTGGACATTGCTGGGGGCCCAGGGCCGATTCCAGGGGAACAGGGTTAGGAAGGCGCCCACCATGCCGCAGCAGAAAGAGTACAAGGTCCTACGCGACCGCAACGTGATGGTGCCCATGCGCGATGGCACCCGCCTGGCCGCCGACGTCTTTCGTCCTGACGCGGCGGGCCGCTTTCCGGTGCTGGTGACCCGCGGGCCCTACGGCAAGGACGGCTACGTCGCCAACCCGGACCACTCGGTGTGGTTCTTTCCCAAACACGGCTATGTGGTAGTGATCCAGGACTGCCGGGGGCGTTTTGAGTCCGAAGGGGTCTACTACGAGCCGCTGTTCCAGGAAGCCCAGGACGGCTACGACACCGTGGAGTGGGCCGCGCGCCAGTCCTGGTCCAGCGGCCGGGTGGGCACCACCGGCCAGTCCTACCTGGGCGCCACCCAGTACACCCTGGCCACCTGTAACCCGTTGCCGCCCCACCTCCAGGCCATGGCCCCGGTGTCGGCATCATCCGACTTTCACCAGAGCTGGGTGTACCACACCGGCGGCGCCATGGAGTGGGGCTGGATGGTGCCCTACGCGATCCACAAGGGACGCAACACCTTGGAGCGCCAGGGCCGCACCGACCTGCTGGCCCGCATGGACGAGTACGTGCTGCCACCGGGCAACTTTGGCCAGCCCCTGACGGACCAGTGGTACCGCCACCTGCCCCTGCGGGACTGGGTTGACTGGCTGAAGGAGACTGCCCCCTACTTCGACCAGTACTTCCAAAACGAGACCGATGGCCCTTACTGGTGGCGCATCAACCTGCTGCGGCACCTGGAGGGCATCAAAGGCGCCAGGCTGCCCATGTTCCACGTCAGCTCCTGGTACGACATTTTTCTGGAGGGCGCTCTTAACGCCTACCAGGCCATCGGCGCGCGAGGCGGCAGTCCTTCTGCGGAAGGACGCAGTCAGAAGTTGCTGGTGGGCCCCTGGGCCCACATCCGTCCCTACACGTCTCCCAACTCCGGGGGCGCCGGCGACATCGACTTTGGGCCCGAAGCCCGCATCGAGTTGCACCAGTTCCTCCTGCGGTGGTTTGACTATTGGCTCAAAGACGTCGACACTGGAATCATGGATGAGCCTCCGGTGAGCATCTTCGTCATGGGTGAAAACCGCTGGCGTCAGGAGCGGGAGTGGCCGCTGGCCCGCACCCATTACACGCGCTACTACTGCCACAGCGGGGGCCGCGCCAACAGCCGCCACGGCGACGGCGCCTTGTCCACCGTGCCGCCCGACGCCGAGCCGGTGGACACGTACATTTACAATCCCAACGACCCGGTGCCCACCCTGGGCGGCAACACCCTGATCATACCCCACGGCGTGGCCGACCAGCGCCCCGCCGAGGACCGGCCCGACGTGCTGGTCTACACCTCCGAACCGCTGGCACGAGACCTGGAGCTTACCGGCCCCATCCAGGTCTGTCTGTACGCCGCCAGCAGCGCCCCGGACACCGACTTCACGGCCAAGCTGGTGGACGTGCGCCCGGACGGCTATGCCCAGAACCTGCAGGACGGCATCGTCCGGGCGCGCTACCGCTCCTCCGCCACCCAGCCGTCGTTCATCCGGCCGGGCCAGGTGTACCAGTACACCATTGACCTGTGGTCCACCAGCCACGTCCTGTTCACCGGCCACCGCCTGCGTGTGGAGATCACCAGCAGTAACTTCCCCAGGTTTGACCGCAACCCCAATACCGGCGCACCGCTGGGGCAAGATGCCCGCCTGGAGCTGGCCCACCAGGCCATCCATCACTCGGCGGTTTACCCATCCCACATTGTGCTGCCCGTCATACCCAGGTAGCTGGCCCACGCGCCCCATAATCGCCCGACCAAACCGGGCCTCAGAGGTATCAGGCCATGACCACCAGCCAACGCATATTTACTCAGGACCAGCGGGAGCTGCTGGCCGCAGCGCTTAACCGCATCATTCCGGCGGAGCGCAACCTGCCCGCCGCCGGCGACTTGGGGGGCGCCGAGTTTGTGGAGCAGTGGGTGGCTAAGGACAATGGCATGCGCCGCCTGTTCACCCAGGGCATGGCCCACATCCAGATTACCGCCGCGGCCCAGGGCGGAGCCTTTCTGGAAATGTCGGTTGCGGCCCAAGATGCGGTGTTGCGTCAGGTGGAGTCGGAGCAGCGCCAGTTCTTTGAGGCCCTGGTGGTTCAAACATTCAACGGGTACTATACTAACCCCCGGGTGCTCCAGCTCATTGACTACAACCCAGCAGACCAGGTGCAGGCGCCCCAGCTGCTGGACACGCGGCTGCTGGAAAAGCAGCGCCAGCGGGCGCCCTTCTGGCGCCGGGTGTAACCAGGGCCGGGGGTACCCCAGCGCGGTACCCCAGCGATGGAGGTAAACCATGCCCCGATTAGATTTGGACAACCAGCTCAAGACCCTGCGCCAGGAGGTGATCTTCCTGGCCGGGATGGTGGAGAAGGCCATCATCCGCGCGGTGGACTCCCTCAAGACCCGGGACATGGAAGCTTCCCAGCGGGTGGTGCGCGAAGACGACTTCATCGACCAGAAACGGTTTGAAATCGAGGAGCGGTGCATCGACATCATCGCCACCCAACAGCCCATCGCCCGGGACCTGCGGACCATCATCGCCCTGCTCCACATCACCCAGGAACTGGAGCGGATGGGCGACTACGCTGAGGGCATCGCCAAGATCAGCTTGATGATGGGCGACACCCCGCTGCTCAAGCCCCTCATTGACATCCCCCGCATGGCGGACAAGGCCGTCCTGATGCTGCGCCAGAGCCTCGAGGCGTTGAGCGACCGGGACGTGGTCAAGGCCCGGCAGGTGTGCCAGGACGACGACGAGGTGGACGCCCTGTATGACCAGGTCTACCGGGAGTTGCTGCTCTACATGATCCAGGACCCCCAGACGATCCAGCGCGCCACCTGGCTGTTGTGGACCGCCCACGACCTGGAGCGCATTGCCGACCGCGCCACCAACATCGCTGAGCGGGTGATCTACTCGGTGACCGGCAAAATGGTGGAGGCCAACGTCTCCCGGTTTTGAAGGACCTGCGCCCATATCGTCCCTCTGGCAAGGGAAAGCTGGTAAGGATCCGCTCGGGCTGCGGAGCAGAGGCCACACCTTCTCTAACATGAGCCATCCCGCATGAGCCATCCCGGAGTTTAGTATCCAGGAACGCGCCTTGGGTCAGCTTCGTCGTTCCGGCGGAGGCCGGAACCCAGAGTGACTGTTCTGCATCCATCTCCCGTGTCTAGGCGAAGTGGTTGGATTCCGGCTTTCGCCGGCTTGTCTTAGCGGCGAGCGTAAGGAATGACGAGAGCTATGTCGCCGCTATTTGTGCTCAAGGCCGACGACGTTTCTTCTCTGGCTGCCCCTATTTCCCCTCCCACTATCCGCCTGAAAAATCCGGGATGACTCATGAATCCGCGTTCAAAAGCACCTGCTCACAGGCTGAAGGCCAACTGCAACCGGCCCTGGGAGCCCTGCAGCTGGCGTGGCGGCGTGGCCATGGGCAGCTGGCAGCGACGCCGGGCCTCATTCACCACGCGCAGCACCCGCTGGGTGTAGTCCTGGTCCGGGTAGGTCTTGCGGTACAGCCGGGCGTAGGCCGGCGCCAGGTGTGGGTAAGCCTCCCGCAGGAAGGGCATGAACCACTCTTTGGAGCCGGGCTTCAGGAACAGCAGGTTGGCCGAAAGAAACCTGGCCTTGTGGCGGGCTGCGGCGGCCACCACCGTGTTGATGCTCTCCCAGCCATCGGAGAGGCCGGGCAGCAGCGGGGCCATCATCACGCCGGCGGGCACCCCGCTCTCCACCAGGAACTGCATGGCCTCCAGCCGCGCCTGAGGGTGGGGCGTGCCCGGTTCGGTCTGCTTCCAGACCTTCTCATCCAGCGTCCCCACGCTGAACACCACCTGGGCCTCCGCCACGCCGTGCAGCTGCTGCAGCACGTCCGCGTCCCGGCGCACCAGCACCCCCTTGGTGGTGATGGACACCGGGTTCTGGAACTCGGCCAACACCTGGAGGATGCGGCGGGTCAGCCCGTACTCGGCCTCGGCGGGCTCGTAGGGGTCCGAGGCGGTGCCCATGGCCACAGGCTCGCCCTGCCATTTGGGGCGCGACAGCTCCTGGCGCAGCACTTCCGGGGCGTTGACCTTGGCAAAGACCCGCTGCTCAAACTCCTTGCCGCCGTCCATGCCCCAGAACTCATGCGTGGGCCTGGCGTAGCAGTAGGTGCAGGCGTGGCGGCAGCCCCGGTAGGGGTTGATGGTCCAGCGGAATGGGAAGTGGGGGACATCCACCCGGTTCAGCAAGGACTTGCACTGGATTTCCTGGACATCGGCGGCGGGCATGGCGACTGACCTCTAGCACTGATTAGAACTGCCGTGCTAAATACTAGAGGCAGACCGGCATAGGGTCAAGGGGCAAGTGTCAGTGGCGGGTGTGACTTAGGTGAACCCGTTGACAATTTACCCCCCCCCAGAGTTTACATTGAGGCTCAATACGTGAGGTAGTTATGTTCGCTAAAGTGCATCGCGCAAGGAAGCTGGCAGTCTTAGGTGCCGCTCTGGCAATGCTCCTACTCGCCCTCGTGGCGGCGGTGGGGTGCGGGCCCGCCAGCGCACCTGGCGCCGCCGGTGGGGCGCGCTACG
>JBGPJN010000025.1:0-18399 GCA_041485445.1 Dehalococcoidia bacterium | reverse complement strand
GTTGGTAGACGCGGCCGGGCTCCAGCTTCTCGGCCACCGCCGCGTAGCGCTTGCTCTGCTTAACCATCCTTTATCCCCTTGGCCTTAATCCCCTTGGACATCAATGCCCATGCTGCGGGCGGTGCCTTCAATAATGGCCATGGCCTGGTCCACGGAGGTGGTGTTCAGGTCCTTCAGCTTGAGCTGGGCGATATCCCGCACCGACTGGCGGGTGACGGTGCCCACCTGGGCCTTCTTGGCGGTGGCGGCGCCCTTCTCCACGCCGGCGGCCTTGCGCAGCAACTCCGAGGCCGGGGGTGTGCGGGTGACAAAGGTGAAAGACCGGTCTTCAAACACCGTGATCTGCACTGGGATGATGGTGCCCGCCTGAGGCGCTGTGCGCTCGTTGTACTCCTTGACGAAGCCCATGATGTTGACGCCGTGCTGGCCCAGAGCCGGGCCCACCGGCGGAGCGGGCGTGGCTTTCCCCGCCTCCAATTGCAACTTGATGATCGCCTTTACCTTCTTGGCCACCGGCTCCTCCTGGTATCCATCCCCTCAATTAGCAGGGTGCTGAAGAATCCTCCCGACCATCCCCCTGACCCCCTTCCTCGCCAGGAAGGGAAAGAAATTATATCTGGGGGACACCCCCAGACCCACGGCGAGGGGCTTCGCCACTCTGCACTACCCAATTTCCGCACCCTGTTAGGGCGCACCAGTCCAGTCCTTCCCCATCAACCGAGGTGCTCTCCCCTTCCCGCCATGGGTGGGAGCGCGGCCCGGCGCCGCCGGAACGAGGGGTGGTGCGCTTGACCTAGACCCTTTCCACCTGCAGGAAGTCCAACTCCACCGGGGTTTCTCTTCCGAAGAAGGAGACCAACACCCGGACCTTGCCCTTGCCTTGGTCCACGTCGCTGACTGCGCCGATGAAGTCCACAAAGGGGCCTTCGGTGATGCGCACCGTCTCGCCCCGCTCCAGCCCGATCTTCACGCCGGTGGGCCGGGCCTCCACCTGTTTGAGGATGTCCGCCAGCTGCTTGTCCTCCAGAGGCACCGGCTTGGGCCGCTTGTCGTGCTCGTCCTCGGTGGAAACGAAGCCGGTAACCCCCGGGGTGTTGCGCACCACGTACCAGCTTTCGTCGTCCATGACCATCTGGACCAGCACGTAGCCGGGGAACAGCTTGCGGCGCTCCGACTGGCGCTTGCCCTCCTTGAAGACCAACTCCTGCTCGGCGGGGACCATCACCTCGAAGATGCGGTCCTGCATGTCCAGGCTCCGGATGCGCAGGTCCAGGTTCTTCTTGACCAGGTCTTCCTGCCCGGAGTAGGTATGGATGATATACCATCGGGTGACCGGGGCCTGTTCCTCCTGGTCACGTCTGCTTGTCGTCATGCCTGTCCTTGCCTCCAGCCTTCGGGAACCCTGGCCGGCGCGGGGGGATGGCCGGGGCTACAACACCAGAACGCCAAACAGCGCGGCCAGCCCGCGGTCCAGCGCACCCAGAAAGAACCCCATGACCACCGCGACGGCGATGACCACCACAGTCAGCCGGGCCGTTTCCTCGCGAGTGGGCCACACCGACTTGCGCAGCTCCGACACCGTCTCCTGCAGGAAGGTGATGGGACCAATCCTGCCTACGTTGCGGGGGTTCACCGGGCGGGGAGGCCGAGGAGTTGCCCTGGCCATGGGAGGTTACCTTACCTCCCGGTGCACCTTGTGTACCCGGCACCTGGAGCAGTACTTCTTGATCTCCAGCCGCTGGGTGTCGTTGCGGCGATTTTTCATGGTGGCGTAGTTGCGCTCCCGGCAGTCGCCGCACTGCAGGGTGATCACGTCGCGGGCGTCCCCAGACTTCTTAGGCATACTCTCTAGTCCAACAGCTTGGTGAACACCCCGGCGCCCACGGTGCGGCCGCCCTCGCGAATGGCGAAGCGCAGGCCCTCTTCAATGGCGATGGGGTTGATTAGCTTAACCGTCATCTTGATGTTGTCGCCGGGCATCACCATCTCCACCCCTTCGGGCAGCGCGATCTCACCGGTGATGTCGCTGGTGCGGATGTAGAACTGGGGCTTGTAGCCGGTGAAGAATGGGGTATGCCGGCCGCCCTCATCCTTGCTCAGGATGTACACCTCGGCCTCGGCGTTGGCGTGGGGCCGCATGGAGCCGGGCTTCACAATGACCTGGCCTCGCTCCACCTGCTCCCGGTCCACGCCGCGCAGCAGGATGCCCACGGGGTCGCCAGCCTGGGCCGTGTCCAGCAGCTTGTGGAAGATCTCCAACCCGGTGGCCACGGACTTTTGCACGTCGCCGAAGCGGATGATCTCCACCTCTTCGCCCACCTTGAGCATGCCCCGCTCCACCCGGCCGGTCACCACCGTGCCGCGGCCCTTGATGCTAAACACGTCTTCCACGGGCATCAGGAACGGCCGGTCCACGATGCGCGGGGGCACCGGGATGTACTCGTCCATGGTCTGAAGCAGCTTCATGATGCCCGCCTCGGCGGCGGGGTCCCCCTCCAGGGCCTTGAGGGCGCTGATGCGGACAATGGGCGTGGTGTCCCCCGGGAACTGGTACTTGTTGAGCAGGTCCCGGACCTCCAGCTCCACCAGTTCCAACAACTCCTCATCCTCCATCATGTCGCACTTGTTCAGGGCGACCATGATGCGGGGCACCGCCACCTGGCGGGCCAGCAGAATGTGCTCCCGGGTCTGGGGCATGGGGCCATCGGGCGCGCTGACCACCAGGATGGCTCCGTCCATCTGGGCCGCCCCGGTGATCATATTCTTGATGTAGTCGGCGTGGCCCGGGCAGTCCACGTGGGCGTAGTGGCGGTTGGCCGTTTCGTACTCGATGTGGGAGATGGCGATGGTCAAGCCGCGGGCCTTCTCTTCCGGCGCAGCGTTAATCTGGTCGTAGGCGGTAAATGCGGTGCCCGTGCCCGCCTTGGCCAGCACGTGGGTGATGGCCGAGGTAGTGGTGGTCTTGCCATGGGCCACGTGCCCGATAGTGCCCACGTTCACGTGGGGCTTGGTCCGGTCGAAACGCTGCTTGGCCATGTCTGTCTCCTCTTAGTGTACTGCTGGAGCCCAGAGGCGGGATTGAACCGCCGACCCCGTTCTTACCAAGAACGTGCTCTGCCGCTGAGCTATCTGGGCCCGCGCTCGGATATCGAGCGATGCTCATTCTATGCTGTGGTGGAGGGGGTAGGATTCGAACCTACGAAGCCCTTACGAGCGCCAGATTTACAGTCTGGTGGCTTTAACCACTCACCCACCCCTCCGTGCCTCTGGCCCTGCCCCGCTGCCGTTGGACAACCCCGATGTACCGTCGGCGCCGGCGCCCTTTGCCCTCGCGCCAAGGCCACCACCCAAGGGCAGTCTCCGGCGCGCGCTGCTCGAGAGCCCCAGAGGGGATTCGAACCCCTAACCTGTCGATTACAAATCGACTGCTCCGCCAATTGAGCTACAGGGGCATAGTGGGCCCTGCATGTTGGGGACACCACAAAATGGCCCCGTAGGTGCGGGGCCATTCGCTGAGCCAGCTTGCTACGTCGGCGATTATACTAAATCGCCGGGGTGAAAGTCAAACGCAAAACGGCCCCTCCACACTAGGAAAGCCTGGCCTGGCCGCGGGCCGCCTAGGCGGGGATAACCAGGCACACGGGAAGCGCACGGGTATTGTACAATACCGGTGACCGGCCAGGTGCAGAGGGACCTCGTACAATATTAAAACAGTATTAAAACGGTTGATCATGGAGGGAACATGGGGCTTCAAGGAAAAGTGGCGCTGGTAACTGGCTCCGGGCGGAACATTGGCCGGGGCATTGCCCTGGCGTTGGCCCGAGAAGGCGCCGATGTAATAGTCAATGCACGCTCCAACCGCCGGGAAGTTGAGGCGGTGGCCGAGGAGGCCCGGAGGCTGGAGGTCAGGGCGCTGCCCCTGCTGGCCGACGTGGGGGACCGCCCTCAGTTGGAAGGGATGCTCCACCAGGCCCTGGACGAGTTTGGGCGCATTGACATTGTGGTGAACAACGCCGCGGTCCGGCCCAGCCGGAGCTTCGCCGACATGACATATGAGGAGTGGCGCAGCGTATTGGCCACCGACCTGGACGCGGCCTTCCTGTGCACCAAGGCGGCGTTGCCGGGGATGCTGGAGCGCCGCTGGGGACGGGTCATCAACTTCAGCGGGTTGCAGGCCTTCCAAGGCCGGCACGGCGGCGCGCACATCTCCGCCGCCAAAGTGGGGGTCATCGGCCTCACCCGCGCCCTGGGCACCGAGCTGGCCCCCCAGGGTATCCTGGTCAACTGCATTGTGCCGGGCGCCATTGACACGGTGCGGCCGGGGAGGGCCACCCGGCCTGCGGGCCGCGCGTCGGAGATTCCGGTGGGCCGCCTGGGCACCGACGCCGACATCGCCGGGATGTGTGTTTACCTCTGCTCCGAGGCCGCCGGGTTCATCACCGGCCAGACCTTCCTCATCAACGGCGGGGAGCGCAATTTCTAGCCAGGTGCCGCCGAAGCCAGCGCCCCTGGAGGTCTTCCTGGTGGCGTTGCGTTTGGGGCTGACCTCCTTCGGCGGCCCTATCGCGCACCTGGGGTACTTCCGGGAGGAGTACGTGGTCCGGCGGGGATGGCTGGACGAGCTCACCTACGCCGACCTGGTTGCCCTGTGCCAGTTTCTGCCTGGCCCCGCCAGCAGCAAGGTGGGGATTGCCATTGGCATCAACCGGGCCGGCCTACCGGGCGGGCTGGCCGCGTGGCTGGGGTTCACCTTACCCTCGGCCACCGCCCTAATCCTGTTTGCCTACGGGCTGGCCGCCCTGGGCGATGTGTCCGGCGCAGGCTGGCTGCACGGGCTCAAGGTGGTGGCGGTGCCAGTAGTGGCACTGGCAGTATGGGGAATGGCCCGGAACCTCACTCCGGACCGGCTCCGCGTCACCCTGGCCGTCGTCGCCGCCGCCGCGGTGCTGTTCTGGGCCAATGCGGTCATGCAGGTGGCCATAATCGTCGTCAGCGGCGTGCTGGGCGCCTTCTTGCTGCCGGAGCCGCCTACCCTGGCGCTGGCCCACCGCTCTCCCGTGGGCCGGAGGACCGGCGCGGTGGCCCTGGCGCTTTTTGCCGGCCTGCTCCTCCTGCTCCCGGTGGCGGCCCACCTGGCCGGCGGCCAGCCCTGGGCGGTGCCTCTGGCGGTGTTCGACACCTTCTACCGCGCCGGTTCCCTGGTGTTCGGCGGCGGGCACGTGGTCCTGCCGCTGCTGCAGGAGGGGGTGGTGCCGCCGGGCTGGGTGACCAACGACCAGTTCATCGCCGGATACGGCGCGGCCCAGGCGGTCCCTGGCCCCCTATTCACCTTCGCCGCGTACTTGGGCGCGACCATGGAGCTGTTTCCTGCCCCCTGGATGGGAGGGCTGTTCGCCCTGGCCGCCATCTTCCTGCCCGGCCTCCTGCTGACCGTGGGGGCGCTCCCCTTCTGGGAAGGCTTGCGCTCCCTCATGGCCTTCCGGCGGGCGCTGGCGGGCGTTAACGCCGCGGTGGTGGGCATCTTGCTGGCCGCGCTGTACGACCCGGTGTGGACCCTGGCCATCAAGACGCCCCAGGACTTCGCCCTGGGACTGGCGGCGCTGGTCCTGCTGGCCTTCTGGAACCTGCCGCCCTGGCTGGTGGTGGTGCTGGCGGCGGCGGGCGGCGCGGCTCTGGCGGGGGTCTAAAACTCCCGCTCCTTTAATCTCGCCATTCCAGCTTCTTGGCCATATCCCGCCGGGATAGGGGGATTAGGGGATACGCTCGGGGTAGAGACCTTCTATAGACCCTTGCATAAAGCTCTTATCGGAGGCCGACGAAATCCCCCCTTGCCCCCTTTCCTTACGCTTCGCTAAGGCAAGGCGAAAGGGGGTACGGGGGAATTTACTCCGTGACCGCATCCCAACCAATTCAGACACCGATGCAAGGATCCGCAAAAACGTTCCCCGCCCCCCCGCGCGGTCAGACTACCCCTGCGCCGCAGTCCTGGCTCGAGCCCTGGCGCGGGCCGGCGCCGGTGCTGGCGCGCCCCCGGCCACGAACTCCATGCCGGCGCCCACCACCTCGATCTGCATGGAGCGCGCGTCCGGCGCCTGGGCGCTGAAAAGGACTCCTACAGTTATGTTAATTCCCTGGTTCAACTCCGGGCGGTCAGGCACCTCAAACCGCGCCTCCAGATGGTCTCCCTGCAGGCCCAGGCCGGTGTGGATGGCGATCTGCCGCTCCCCGTCGTAGACGGAGACCTCGTGCACCGTGGCGTGGGACCGGGTGCGGAAGCTGAGCAGGGCGGCCCCCGCCCGCAGCCGCTGCCCGTCCACCACCGTGGGGGTCGGGATGGGGAAGTGCACCCAGGTGTTCTGGCCCGGCGCGCCCTCAATGCGTGCAAAGGGGCCGCAGTGGCGCACCCCGGTGAGACGGTTCAGGTACTCCACCTGCATGGACGATCCGTGGACCCAAGACGTGTAGGCGGCGTCGGGCATAATGGCTCCCCCTTCAACTGACCCAGGCGACTGACTGTCGCTGTGGATTATATCCCGCCCTGGGCTGGGAATAAACCGTAAGACGGAAATCCCCCCAACCCCCCTTTGCGCAAGGGGGTTGGGGGGATTTCTTCAGCCCAGGTTAAGGACTCCACCCAAAGGCCGGCTACATCCTCTGGCGACTGCCGGACCGGTAAACCAGCGTCACCAGCAGGGCCACCAGCGCCACGCCGCCGACGGTGCCGCCGGTGACCCACCACACCCAAGCCCCGGAATCCCCCTTCTCCTTCACGGGCGTCACCAGGGAGACTTGGACGTAGGAGTCGGGCTCCTCGGCCTGGGCCTTGTCGGGGCCCACCGGGGACTGGCCCCGTTGGAGCTGCTTATCCTTCACCTTGCCCAAGCGCTCTAGGAATTGGACGGCCTGGTCAAAGTCCTTGGCAAACACCCGCATAGACACGTCCGCCCGCGCCCGGTCCTCCTGAACCGAAAGCAACTCCCGGTCCACCTTGCCGTTCAGACTGGCCACCAGGGTGCGCACCTCGGTCAACTTACTGGTGACGTCGTCCACCTCCACCCGCAGGATGGCGCTGGGCGGCTGGACGACCTCCTTCTGGGGCATGACTAGGGAAACGGAGATGGTGGCCAGCTCCACCCGGCGCTCCAGGAAGTTGAGCTGTCCCTGGACCCGCTCAATCTCCGAGCGCACCCGGCTCAACTCCCGCTCGATGGTCAGAATCTCGGTGACATTGGCGGCCTTGCCCAGCAGGGACAGCAGGCTCTGCTCCTCCCGCTGGGCGCTGGCCAGGCGGGCCTTCAGGTCGATGAACTGGCTGGACACGTCTTCGCTGCCCACGTTGCGGTTCTGGACCTTGCCCAGAGCCTCCAGCCGCTCCATGGCGCTGAAGAACTGGGGCTGGGGCACCCGGATGGTCAAGTTGGCCTGCTGGTTCTTGGCGTCGCCAAAGCTGGAGAGCTGCTCCACGAAGCCGCCCAGTCCCTCGGCGATGGCCCGCACCTGGCTGGTGGCCGCCTGGACCGCCGTCACCTCAATGGACAGGGATCCCACCGAGATTACCTGCCGCTGAAGGGTGTCCAACTGGCTGGGGGCCGAGCCGGGCTGACCCGAGTTCGGCTTCACCTCCAAGGGCGGCCGGGGCGCCGCCATGGCCGCCATCGGTGCCGGGGTTGGGGTGGCGAAGGGAGGCATCCAAGAGGTAGTGCTATTCTGGTCAGCACCGAACCTGGTGATGGAATAGTTTGGGCCGGGGGCGCCTGGAGGTCCTGCCGGCCCTGCCGCACCGGCAGGACCTCTCAATCCGAACTCACTTGTGAAGGTGTTGCCCGTGAGGTCTACGGTCGTGTTTTGGCCGTCCTTGACCTCGGCAGATGGAGAGCCGCAGGCGACCAGCAGGGTGGCCGCCGCACCGATTACCAGTAAGACCACCGATTTATGCATAGTCTGACCGCTCCTTTTTCCGTCAGCCCACTCTATTGAAATATGACGGTAGCGGCCCGCCGAAAGTTCCTGAGTGTGAAGGTATATATGTGAGGATAGATAGAGGATAGATAATAGTAGGGGGCGGGAACGGAAATCCCCCCAACCCCCCTTTACAAAGGGGGGCAAGGGGGAACGCGTCGATTACCGTCCCGCCAGCGCTCCCTGCTCCAGCGCCAGCAGGCGGGCCTTCACCGTCAGCCCGCCGGCGCCGTAGCCGTGCAGCCCGCCGTCACTGCCGATGACCCGGTGGCAGGGGATGACCAGGGCCAGCCGGTTGCGGGCCATGGCATGTCCCGCGGCCCGCACCGCCAGCGGGTTGCCGGCCGCGGCAGCCAGCCAGGCGTAGCTGCGGGTCTCCCCCGGAGGTATGCGGCGGCAGGCCTCCCAGGCAGCGCGGAAGAAGAGAGGCGCCCCCTCCAGGTCCAGGGCAATCTCGTCCAGGGCCGCCGCCTCACCCCGGCAGTAGTTCCCCAGCTTCTCTTGCACTCCGTCGAAGGCGGCGCCGTCGGAAGTGGCCAGGGGCAGGTCCGGCGCCAGTCCCTCCAGGGCCTCCTGGGGTGTGGGCTTCAGGCTGAGGCGGCGCAGGCCGGCGTCGCTGCCCAGCAGCCCCAGCCACCGGTTGCCGCCGGGGAAGGATGCCAGCTCCATGAGTTGGTAGAGGTATGGACCCATACGTGTCTCTCCTACGGGATGTTCAGGTGGCGACGGGTTCGCCGGTGCGACGGCGCAGCACGCGCAGCAGCAGGGGCAGACGCAGGGCCAGCCAGGCCCGGTCCAATTCCAGCCGCTCCGCGTCGGTCAGCAACTTCTTGCCGTAGCGGCTGCGCACGTAGGCGTTGACGATGACCGACAGGCTGCCGCCGTGCCGGGGCAACGCCTCCTCCAGCTGTTGGCCGTACTGGTGGGGCGTTTGATGGGGTAACGGTCGCACCGCGCCCAGTGATCCCAAGCGCCCCAAATTGCGGAAGACGACTTGCGGGTCCGGCGAGGGGCTTACGTACCGGCGCCATCCCAGCCAGCCCGCCCCGGCGGCCAGCGCGCCGGCCAGCGCCAGGACCGCCAAGAGTGGGAGGAAGGCCCCTCCCCAGCGGTTGAACCAGTGCCCCCCGGCCGGAGACGCCCCGGACGCGCCCAGGTCCGGGGGGAAGAAACAGTCGTCGCCGTCCTCGTCGAGACAGAAGGGGTCCGGCTTCCCCGAGTTAACAGTGCCGGCGGCGCTGGGGGCCGGCGCCTGCCCGGGGCGGAAGGCCCCGGGCAGCTCCGCGCCGGGGGTGGGCTCAAAGGGGATCCACCCGTAGCCGGGGAAGAACACTTCCACCCAGGCGTGGCTGTGGCTGTCCTTGACGCTGTAGAGGTCCTGGTTGTCCTGCTTGTCCCCCATGGTGTACCCGGTGGCCAGGCGAGCGGGGATGCCCACCGACCGGGACAGCACCACGGTGGAGGAGGCGAAGTACTCGCTGTAGCCCTTGCGCAGGGTGAACAGGAAATGGTCCACGCCATCCACATTGTAGGGCGGTGGGTCCACCTCCAGGGTGTACTGGAAGGCGCCCAGATAGGTCTCAATGGCCTTAACCTTATCATAGGGGTTGCGGGCGTTGCCGGTAATCTGGGTGGCCAGGTCTTTCACCCGCTGGGGCACTTCCGGAAGCTGAGTGTACCGGGTCAGGACCCAGGTGGGGTAGTCGGTGCCGGCGCGGCGCAACTCCCGCGGAGAGGCGTAAGACACCGAGGACGTGATTTGATAGCTTTGACCGACCCCCACGGCGCCCTTGGGGAGTCGCAGTGCCAGCACGTCGGGCTGCTCCGGCAGCACCTCCGCCAGGGTGACCCGGCGCACCACACCGCCAACCCGGTCGGCGGTCACCAGGCGGAACTCGTCGGGAAACCGGTCCACCAGGAACTGGGCCATGGCGGCATCGGTGGCGCCGCCGCTGGCCTGAGCCATCTTTGCCAGCCCCTGGGCGGCCTGGGCCAGCCGGGGCGGCAAGGTAGTCAGGGAGTCCTGCTTCCCCAGGTCCAGATCGTACTGGGGCGAATCGTAGGTCTCGATGCGGGCGTCCAGGGAGGACCCCACCGCCTGCCCGGCCATGAACAGGTTGCGACTGGCGTAACCCGCGGTGACGGTGTAGGTGACCTCGGCGCGGGACAGGTAAGGCTTGGGCGTGGCGTAGGCCGGCTGCCAGTCCAGCGGCTTCAGCACCGTGCCCTCGGCCAGCCAGCCCTTGCTGGTGTAGGTGCTGTAGCTGCGGGCCTTCCAGTAAAGGGGGGCTGGGGAGTTGACTTGCAACACCTGGGTGGTGGTGGGGTTGATGGTGCCCTGAAAAGCCATGGCGTCGCCCCAGATGCGGTAGGGGATGGGCTTGCGGGCGGGGAGACCGGCAAACAGGCGGTTGAAGTCGTCCTCATACCCCTTCATGGGCGAGCGCAGCACCTCGTAAGCCCCATGGGCCGACTCCAGGGCGCCACCCGCGGGGATGAGAAACGCCGCCGATAGCACAATCACCGCCAGCAGCACGCTATCGGACAGGGAGAGCAGGCCCAGGTGGCCGTCAAACTGGAAGTTGCGCCGCGTCCACTCCTGGCGACGGCGCACCGAGCGCACCCGCGCCACCAGCAGCAGGCCGGTGAACAGGTACAGGGCCAGGTAGGCGCTGGCGTTGGGGGGCAGGTAGGTCAGGTTGGACAGCAGGCCGGCCCCGCCCAGGATGAACACTCCCCAGAAGTTGCGGTACCGGAAGAACACCCAGGCGGCCAGGTATCCCGCCAGCCAGGTCATCACCATCAGGGCAAAGGCGAAGGGCACCGCGTCCAGGCTGATGGTGCCGGAGCGGGCCGCGGTCCACCACAGCTCCAGCCGGTACAGCAGGTCGCTGGTATCCGTCAAGGCCATCCCGGGGGCCTGGAAAGCGGTAAGCTGACGGACCACCACCCCCAGCCCGATGACCAGCCCCGCGGGCAGCACCAGGATGCCCCAGAACGGCAGGCGGGAGAGCGCCAGGCCGGTGAGCATGGCCCACAGCACCAGGCTGACCAGGTTGGGTGTGGGCGCCCAGTCGGCCCGCTCCACCGACCACACCACCACCATCAGGTTCAGGGCCAGCAGCAGCACCGATGCCCAGCCGTCTCCCGGCCGCACGTGGCGGTTCACCAGCGCCAGCGTCCGGCCGGGAAGGTCCACGCTGGAGGCCCGGCTGCGGGCGACAGTATCGGCCAGGGCGCTGGGCGTCATGGGGCTGCCCCCACCCCGCGGGCCGGGGCCGGCTCCAATGTACCTATGGTGCCCTCCAGGGCGTGACCCAAGGCGGTATTAAGGGCCTGGCCCCGGGGCGCCCGGTAAGTGGGAATCTGATTCAGCAGCAGCGCGGTTACCACCTGCTCCTGGCTGTCGGCGCGGCCAAACTCCTGGGGGTCCACCAGCACCGCCGCCACCTTCACCCCCTGGCGGCGCAGGGAGGCCAGGGCCGACACCCACTCGGGCCGAGTGGATGGGGTGATGACCGTCACGGTGTTGAACTGGCTGAACTGGGGCCGCAGCTCGTAGATGAACCGCTCCAGAGCGGTGCGGCCCTGGGCCTGGGCCTGAGCCAGCGCCTCCATCAGGGTGCCCAGCTGGGCGGGGTTGCTGTCGGGGCGGATCAGATGGGTCTCGGCGCCGCTGGCCGCCAGCCCCACCGGCATGGACAGGTCAACCATTCGCTGGGCCAGGGACGCGGCGATGGACACGCCCAACTCTTCGGTATTGTCCGTGGGGTCGACGCCGGCCTGGGCGGTGTGCTGCAGGTCCAGCACCAGCCAGGCCTCAGCGGAGATGCCCTCGTCGAACTGCTTGACCATCAGGGTGTTCATGCGGGCGGTGTAGGGCCAATGGATGTGGCGGAAGCTGTCGCCCTCGGCGTACTCCCGCACCGAGGCGAAGTGGGGGCTGACGTGGTTGGTGCGTCGGTAGGCGCGGCTATCGCTGGGCAGGCGGGCCAGGCGTGGGTCCAGGTCGGGCAGGGGCTGAGGCGCCGGCAGCACCGTATAGGACTGGGACTGGAGGAACCGGCGGCGCAGCCGGAACAGCCCGAAGGGGTCCTGGCTGACGACCTCGATCTGGCCGGTCTGGTACACGCCCCGCCGCGCCAGGTAGGTCTGGGTCTTCCAGGCGCGGCGCTGGTCCCGCACCATGGCCACGCCCCGGCCGGTGGTGTAGTCGGGCAGGTCCGAGACCTCCACCACCTCCAGCCAGGACTTGGGCAGCCGGTGGTGGTTGATGAGCTGCACCTCCCCCTCCAGGTACTGGCCCACCTGCCCCCGGCTGGCGGTGCGGGTCAGGCGGACCTCCAGCCCTTGCAGGTTGAGCCAGGCCCAGCCAAAGCCGATGCCCAGCACCAGCAGCAGGGCGTAGAGCAGCCGGAAAAAGAAGTCAAAGCCGGTGCCCAGGGCGTAGAAGGTAATCACGCCCAGCAGGACCAGAATGCCCAGGCTTCGCTTGCTTACCATAGGTGTTTTCCCCAAGACCGGTGGGATAACCGCTGAGAACGCCGAGCACGCAGAGAATTCAAGATCTTCCGTCCACTACATCAGCGGTCTCTGCGCGCTCGGCGGTGAGTTACCTGGTGGGCTCCACTGGGAGAGCTACCGGACGGCGCCGGGCACCGCCACTTCGTTCAGCAGGCTGGCCACCACGTCAGTGGCCTTGATCCCCCGCATGCGGGCCGACGGCGACAGGATGATGCGGTGGGCCATGACCGGCGAGGCCAGGAACTTGATGTCGTCGGGGACCACGTAATCCCGGTCCCGCAGCAGGGCCAGGGCGCGGGCCGCCCGGAACAGCCCCAGGGAGGCGCGAGGCGAGGCGCCCAGGGACACGTCACGGTGCTTCCGCGTGGCCTCCACCAGCCCCACAATGTACTGGCGCACCAGCCGGTCCACGTACACCGACCGGGCCTGCTCTTGTAGATCAAGCACCTGCTGGGGCGTGGCCACCGGGCGCAGGGTGTCCATGGGGTTGGCTTGCTCCTGCCGCTCGATGATGGCCATCTCCTCATTGAAGTCGGGGTAGCCCAGGCTGATGCGCAGCAAGAACCGGTCCAGCTGGGCCTCGGGCAAGGGGAAGGTGCCCTCGTACTCAATGGGGTTCTGGGTGGCCATCACCAGGAAGGGGAGCTGGAGCTGGTGGGTCACGCCGTCCACCGTCACCTGGCGCTCCTCCATGGCCTCCAGCAGGGCGGACTGGGTCTTGGGGGTGGCCCGGTTAATCTCGTCGGCCAGCACCACCTGGGACATGATGGGGCCCGGGCGGAACAGGAACTCGGAGGTGCGCTGGTTGTAGACCGAGATGCCGGTCACGTCGCTGGGCAGCAGGTCGGGAGTGAACTGGATGCGCTTGAAGGAGCAGCCGATGGACGTGGCCAGGCTCTTGGACAGGGTGGTCTTGCCCACGCCGGGCACGTCCTCCACCAGCACGTGCCCCTGGGCGATGAGCGCCGCCAGGGCCTGCTCCACCACCAGGGTCTTGCCCACGATGACCTGAGCCACATTTTCCACAATGCGCCGGGCCACCGGAGCGGCGGATGCGGTCCCCTGCACAGTTCACCTCTTTGCCGGGCGCAGCCAGGCCGAGTAGCCAGGCGGCAAGTGCGGTGGACGTTCCCAGCCAAAGCTGTCCGCCTAGCGCGATAGAGTGTATCACACGGGACCGGGGAAGGCATCCCCCTGGGTGGATCATCGCCCCGGCGGGGCCGGCGCAGGCATGAGCCGGGGTTTTCCCACGGCGCGGGCCGGACCACCTGGCTGAATGGCGAACCCGCCGGCCCCTTTTCGCCACCTCCCGCCGGCCCTCATGCTATAATGCCCCCACAAGGCTGGTACACCCAGACTCCTGGGTGACGGTTCCTGGACAACAAGAGAATACAAGCGGAGGAGGTTCGGCCATGCAACTGCCCGATCGAATGAAGTTCGGTGTGTTCCTCGGACCCTTCCACCGGGTCGGGGAAAACCCCACCCTGGCCCTGGACCGGGACATGGAGCTGGTCCAGTGGCTGGACTACCTGGGCTACGACGAGGCCTGGATCGGCGAGCACCACAGCGCCGGGTGGGAGATCGTGTCCTCTCCGGAGGTATTCATCGCCGCGGCGGCCCAGCATACCAAGTACATCAAGCTGGGCACCGGCGTGGTGAGCCTCCCCTACCACCATCCGCTGATGGTGGCCAACCGCATGGTCCAGCTTGACCACATGACCCACGGCCGGGTGCTCTTCGGCGTCGGCCCCGGCGCCCTGCCCGGCGACGCCTACATGATGGGCATCCCCCACGAGGTGCAGCGGGAGCGCATGGACGAGTCCCTGGGGATCATCATCCGCCTCTTCACCGAGAACGAGCCCATCACCTACAAGAGCGACTGGTTTGAGCTGCGGGAGGCGTTGGTCCACCTCAAGCCCTACCAACGGCCCTACATGCCCATCGCGGTGGCCTCGGTGCAGACGCCCGCCGGGGTGACCCTGGCCGGCAAGCACGGCACCGCGGTGCTGACCATCACCGTGCCCCGGGACCCGTCCGCGGGGCCTTCCGACTTGCAGGGCCTGTGGGCCATCGCCGAGGAGTCGGCGGAGACCCATGGCAACACCATGAACCGGGACGACTGGCGGCTGGTGCTGCCGGTGCACCTGGCGGAGACCAAGAAGGAGGCCCTGGAGGACGCCCGCCTGGGCGCGGGGCGCTACCTGCGGGAGTACTCCGAGGGCACCAACGGCCGCAAGGCCGGCTTCAGCGGCCCCCAGGAGAAGGTGATTGAGCACATGGCGGAGAACGGCTCCTGGATAGTCGGCTCCCCCGACGACTGCATCGAGGGCATCATGCGCCTGGCGGAGCGCAGCGGCGGCTTCGGCGGCTTCCTGGTGCAGACAGTGGACTGGGCCCCCCGGGAGAAGATGCTGCGCAGCTACGAGCTGCTGGCTCGCTACGTGATGCCCCATTTCCAGGGCACGGCCATGAGCACCGCCGCCTCCAATAAATGGGCCAAGGAGCACCAGGAGACCCTAGTGGCCGGCCGGATGCGGGCTATCAGCCGGGCCAAGCAGGCATACGTCCCCGCCCGGGGCTAAGCAGACCCCGCCAATAACCCACTAAACTCCGCAGAGACCCGGCGCATTGAATCCCCCTGCTCTTCCTTGGGAAGGAAGAGCAGGGGGATTCACTTTTCCTCCGCAACTGGTACTGGCGACGAATCTAGTCGCATCCAGGGCAGGACCGGAAATCGTGCAAAGGCTGTGGCGTCGTAACAGGGCAGTTTGGGTTACGAAATCACAGAACCATATATATGATGGCTAACAGTCTGCCTGTAATATTGCAAAATCGGCCTCTTAGAGGTATGCTTTCGGCACTTTCCCGCAGGAGGGCGTTATGCGTCCAGCTTCCTTGCTCACAACCGCCTTCAAAGGCTTCGTTGCAGCATCCGCCCTGGCGGCGGTGGCCTGCGGCGCATCGGCCACGTCACCGGCTGTGGCGCCCACCTCGGCCAAGCCGCCGTCCGCGACGGCCTCTTCTACCGTGGCTCCTGGGCCCACGGCGATCACCTCCGCCCGGAACAACATTACCCTGGTGGTGAGTCTTGAGCCAACCCACGTGAACCCCTTCCTTACCAGCAGCGGCCAGACCAGCAACACTATCTACAAGGAAAACCTGGTGGACCCTCTGACCTGGCAATCGGGGAGCGACCAGGAGATCGTTCCCACCAGCGCCACCACCGGCTGGAAGCAACTGGCCCCCGACCAGTGGCGCTTCACCCTGCGCCAGGGGGTCAAATTCCACAACGGTGAGCCGTGGAACGCCCAGGCCGCCTTGCCCAGCCTTCAGTTCCAGGGCACGGCCAGCACCGCCACCCTCAGCCAACCGTATACGGGCAACTTCGCGGCCAGGGCGGTGGACGATTACACGATAGATATCACCTGCGAGCAGGGTTGTCCCATCTTTCCCAACACCGCCATCTACCTGGACTTCGTGGCCCCCAACTTCCTGGCCACCGCCACCCAGAGCGAGCAGTCCCGGACCACCGCGGGCTTGGGCCCTTACAAGATGGTCAAGTGGGACGCCGGAGTGTCCATTACCCAGGAAGCTTATGACGGCTACGCCCCGGCCGGCCGCCACTTTGAGCTCCAGAAGCCCCTGATCCGTAATGTGAAGTGGCTCTGGCGAGGCGAAACTTCCGTCATGGCGGCCATGGTAAAGGTCGGAGAGGCGGATATTGCGTGGGACGCGGGGGTGGACGCGGCCCAGGCCCTGCCCAAAGGGATGGTCCGTACGGGCAACACCGCCAAGGTTAATACACTGGAAGCCAATACTATGTGGAACCCGGAGCTAAAGAAGGTCGAAGTGCGCCAGGCCATGGCCCACGCCATAAACTGCCAGGAGATGATTGACACCCTCTACGCCGGCATGACCAAGTGCCGGGGCAACATTATCTTCCCGGGCGTGGTGGGGGCTACCCCAGAGAACACCGCGCCTTATACCTACGACCCAGAGCGGTCCAAGCAGCTTCTCAAGAAAGCCAACTACGACCCGAACACCGAGTTCATCTACATGAGCCGGGCTACCCGCATCCCCAAGCAGAACGAAATCAACGAGGCGCTTCAGGCCTACCTGAAGAACGTGGGAATTAAAATGACGGTCCGGACGGTAGACCCCCAGATCCGGGATCAGAACCGGAAATGCCAGGCGGGCGCGGCAGTGAACGACATACTGAAGGCCAGCGGACGGGTGCCCGGCAAAGACAAGCCCACCTTTGACGACTTCCGGGCCGCCGTGGCGTCGGGCGGCGCCAGTTGTCCCCATGTGGACTTCATAGAGAACCAGCCGCCCAGCCCAACCATGGACTTTGGCCGCCTGATCACCAGCACCTTGAATTGCGAGGCCCCCACCTCACCCAACTGCGACCCCAGCCCGGGCGGGTTCCAGGAGATGATGCCTAAGGCTCTGGCCGCCTCGGGCGCGGAGCGGCAACGGTTGATGCAAGCCGTAGCCGACCGGGTGCATGATGAGGCCTGGTTTATCGTGGGATTTGACTTGGTATATTTCTATGCGGTGAACCCCAAGCTGAACTGGACGCCCCGCTCCGACGGCCGCGTCCGGGTAAGCCCCATGTGGTTCAGCCCGTAGGGCCAGCGCCGCAACCGCCCCGCCGCCAGGAGCCTAGCTCCCCGGCGGTGAACCCCCTGTCGTCCCCGACAGGAGGACTGGGGGGTTCCTTCTGCCCGGCTGCCCCCGAAACCGTATCGGACTGTACCGGCGCGGTCCACAGAGCCACGGAGTGGCAAGCGAGCTTGGCGGAACCCGTACGACTTCCCCAAGGTTGCTAACACTATTGCTGAGACGGAAATCCGCAACCTTGTCGCCGTGCCCAGTGCTGGTGTATGCTTTCGTCAATTGAAACGGAGGGGAATTCATGCAACCAGCTTGGCTCTGGAAGACAGTCCAGTATGGCCTAATGGCCGGGGTGGCCGTGGCCGCAGTGGCCTGCGGCGCGTCGGCCACCCCCACCACCGCGCCCAAGGCAACCACCGCCCCAGCGGTTACCAACACCCCAGCTCCGGCCGTAGTGGCCACGCCGGGGCCCACGGTCACCCCCAAGCCCGCCGGCATCGTCTCCGCCCGCGACAGCATCACCCTGGTGTTGAATGAGGAGCCCATCACCCTGAACCCCTTCCCCACCCAGGGCGGCATCGCCCAGTCGCCGGGCAAAGACAATCTGGTGGACCCCTTCACCTGGCAGTCGGGGAATGACCTTCGGGTAGTGCCCACCGGCGCCACCGAGAGCTGGAAGCAGGTGGACCCCGACACCTGGCAATTTGAGTTGAGGAAGGGGGTCAAGTTCGTCAACGGCGAGCCCTGGAATACCCAGGCCGCGCTGCCCTCCCTGGCCTACCAGGGCGTGGCCGGCAACGACAACTCCAGCTATCGTCTCACCGGCGGGTACAAGGCCGAAGCGGTGGGAGAGTATACCGTCAACATCAACTGTGACCAGGCATGTCCCATTCTACCTAGCGGGTCTACGCTGGTGAACTTCACCGCCCCCAAGTTCTTGGCCTCCGCGACCAAGGAGGAGCAGGCCCGGACCACGGTCAGCTTCGGTCCCTACAAGCTGATCAAGTGGGACCCGGGGGTTGGCATCACCGCGGAGGTCTACGCCGACTACGTGCCCGCGGGGACCCACTTCGAGTTCCAGAAGCCGTACATCCGAAACGCCAAGTGGGTGTGGCGCAACGAGCCCACGGTGGCCGTGGCCATGGTCCAGACCGCCGAGGCCGACATTGCCTGGGATGTGGGTGTGGTGAGCGCCAAGTCCCTCCCCAAGAACATGATCAAGTCCGGCAGCTCGGCGGAGGTGTTCCAGTTCCACCTGAACACCTTGTGGCACCCGGAGCTGAAGAAGAAGAAGGTGCG
>JBGPJN010000024.1:0-18454 GCA_041485445.1 Dehalococcoidia bacterium | reverse complement strand
GGCGAAGAGCCGCAGCACCAGGGCGAAGGCCGCGGCCTTGGAGCCGATGGCCAGGTAGGCGGTGATGGGCAGGGGAGCGCCTTCGTAGACGTCGGGGGCCCACAGGTGGAAGGGCACCGCCGCCAGCTTGAAGCCCAGGCCCGCCACCAGCAGGGCCAGGCCCACCCACAGGGCTGGCCCTGCCTCGCCTCCCGAGGCCAGGGCGTCCCGGATGGCCACGAACTGGGTCTGCCCCAGGGAGCTGTAGACCATGCTGAGGCCATAGAGCAGCAGGGCCGAGGAGAAGGCGCCGATGATGATGTACTTCAGCCCCGCCTCGTTGGACTTGGGGTTGGCGCGGGCGTAGGCGGTGAGGACGTAGAGGCTGAAGCTGAGCAGCTCCAGGGCGATGTAGGCGGTGAGCAGCTCCCTGGCCTGGGCCATGACGTTCATGCCCAGGATGGACAGCAGCAGCAGGCCGTAGAACTCGCCGGGGTGGCTCAGGTGCTTGCGCACGAAGTCCACGGAGCTGAGGATAATCAGCGCCCCCAGTCCCAGGAAGAAGACTTTGAAGACCAGGGCGTACTGGTCCACCGCCAGCAGGCCGCCGTACAGGGTCTCCTGCCGGCCGTTGAGCATGGCCACCGACAGCCCCGTCACGCCCAGCAGGCCCAGGATGGAGATCAGGGCCAGCCAGTGCTTCCGGGTCTCCGGCAGGAACAGGTCCACGGCCAGCACCAGGAAGGCCAGCAACGCCAGGGCGAACTCGGGGGTCAGCAGTCCCAGGTTTTCGGTCAGTCCGGTCATGGCACGTTAAAACCCTGGAGCAGGGTAGCGACGCCGACGTTGATGACCCGCAGCATGGGCTCGGGCCAGACCCCCACCACCACCAGGATCAGCACAAAGGCGCCGGCCACCGCCTTCTCCACCGGACTGGCGTCGGTGAGGTGCGCCCACCGGGGGTCAGCCTCGCCAAAGAAGGTGCGGGCCAGCAGCCGCAGGATGTACACCGCCGTGATGGCTGCGCCCACCACCGCCAGCACCGCCAGGGGCAGGTAGGTCTTGAAGGCGCCGGTGAACACCATGAACTCGGCGATGAACCCACTGAACCCCGGCAAACCCAGGGAAGCCAGGCCTGCGATGGCGAAGCAGAAGCTGACCACCCCCATGCGTTTGAACAGCCCGTTGAGGATGAAGGAATCCCGGATGTGGGCGCGGTCGTAGATGGCCCCCACCAGCACGAAGAACAGGGCCGTCATGACGCCGTGGGAGAACATCTGGAGCACTGCCCCGCCGACGCCGATGGGGTGCAGCGTGGCGATGCCCATGAGCACGTAGCCCATGTGGCTGACGCTGGAGTAGCCGATGACGTACTTTAGATCGGCCTGGGACATAGCGGAGACGGCCCCGTACAGCACATTGACCGTGCCCAGGCCAATGAGCACCGGCATCCAGAACTGGGCGCCGTCGGGCGTCAGGTCCACGCCCACCCGGATGATGCCGTAAGCCCCCAGCTTCATCAGCACCCCGGCGTGGAGCATGCTCACCGACGTGGGGGCGGCCACGTGGCCGTCGGGGGACCAGGTGTGGAAGGGCCACAGGCCGGCCAGCACGCCGAAGCCCACCATGAACAGCGGGAAGACCCAACGCTGGAACTGAGGGCTCAGCCCTCCCTCCCGCGCCAGGTCGCCCAGCTTGGTCATGCTGAAGGTGGAGACGTCCTGGTGCCCCGCCTGGACGTACAGGGCCAGGATGCCCACCCAGATGAGCACGCTGCCCGCCACCAGGTACAGCATCAGCTTCATGGCGCCGTACTCTTTGGTGCGCAGGAAGGTGCCGAAGTCGGTGCTGCTGCCCCACACTCCAATGAGCAGGTACATGGGCAGCACCGCCAGCTCGTAGAAGAAGAACAGGAAAAATAGGTCCCGCACCACGAAGACCCCGAAGACCCCGGCCCCCAAGGCCAGCAGCAGCACGAAGAAGTCCCGGGGGCGGTGCTTGATGGTCTGGGCGATGAGCGCGCCCCCCGCCAGGATGATGCCGTTGAGCAGCACCAGCGGCGCGGAGATGCCATCCACCCCCAGGGACAGGTTGATGTCCAGCGGCGCGCCCAGCCACCCAAAGGTGGTGGTGAGCTGGTAGCCGCCGGCGGTGTAGTCGTAGCGGACGAAGATGTAGAGGGACAGGGCCAGGGTGACGGCCGACACCAGGATGGCGAAGTACCAGGCGTCCTTGGGCCGCTCCCGGGACATGAACATCCCCAGCAGCGAACCGGCCAGGGGCGCCAGCACAATCAGGAACAGGGCCGCTTTGTCCAGGGTGGCGGCAATCTCGGAGATCATCTCGTCAAGCTCGATGCAAGCACCTACGCCACCCGCCACCACCACAGGATGGCCAGGGCCGCGGCGCCCAGGGCCATGACCAGCGCGTAGCTATACACGTGCCCGGTGACGTGCAGGCGCATGGCCACTCCCACGCGGCGCACGGAGTCGGCCGGGCCGTTGACCAGCACGTCGTTCACCACCGCCCGGTCGAAGAAGCCGATGAACCGGGACACCACCAGGATCACCCGGTCCACCACCAACTGGTACAGCTCGTCAATGTAGTACTTGCCCTCCACCACCCGGATCACGGGAGCCAGCCTCCGGCGTACACCCTCCAGCGAGATGCGCTCCTTCACGTAGGCCAGATAGCCGTATGTGAAGGCCGCCACCGCCAGGATGGTGGAGAGAATGCCCAGCCACCAGGTGAAGTGGAACCCCTCCGGCTCATGGTAGAAAAGGAACTCGCCGATGCCCCCGAAACTGCCGGGCCAGTTGAAGCTGACCAATCCGAACCCCGCCGCCAGCACGCCCAGCAACACCATGGGCACGGCCATGGCCAGGGGCGCTTCGTGCCCGGCGTGGGCGTGGTGCTGTCCCGCCTCCGAAGCGGCCCCAAAGAACACCACAAACATGGCGCGGGCCAGGTACAGGGCGCTGAGCAGGGCGGTGACCAGCGCCAGCACAATGAACACCGGCGGCAGGCCTTTGCTGACCGCGGCCAGCACCTCGTCCTTGCTCCAGAACCCGGCCAGGATGGGGATGCCCCCCAGGGACAGGGCCCCCAGGGAGAAGAGGAAGGCGGTGAGGGGCATGGCCTTGCGCAGCCCGCCCATGTAGCGGATGTCCTGTTGCTGGGTGCTGTGCAGCACGCTGCCCGCGCCCAGGAACAGCAGCGCCTTGGCAAAGCCGTGGGCCAGCAGGTGGAACAGGGCGGCGGTGTAGCCCCCGGCCCCCAGGGACAGCATCATCAGCCCCAGGTGGCTGATGGTGGAGTAGGCCAGGATTCGCTTGAGGTCGGTGGCGGTGAGGGCGATGGTGGACGCCATGAGGGCGGTGACCAGGCCCACGATGGCCACCACGGTCAAGGCGTCGCCCGAGGCCAGGAAGATGGGGTAGGCCCGGGCCACCAGGTACACCCCGGCGGCCACCATGGTGGCGGCGTGGATCAGGGCGCTCACCGGGGTGGGGCCCTCCATGGCGTCGGGCAGCCACACGTGGAAGGGGAACTGGGCTGACTTGCCCATGGCCCCCAGCAGCATCAACAGTGCGGCGGCGGTGGCCACCCCCTGGCTCATCGCCCCGCTGTGGGCCATCTCAAAGGCCGCGGTCATGCTGAAGCTGCCCACCTCCCGCCACAGGAGGAGGATGCCCAGCAGCAACCCCACGTCGCCCAGGCGGGTGACGATGAAAGCCTTCTTGGCCGCCTCCCGCGCCGCCGGGCGCTCGTGCCAGAAGCCAATGAGCAGGTAGGAGCAGGCCCCCACCAGCTCCCACGCCACGTACAGCAACAGAAAGCTGTCGGCCAGCACCAGGGTCAGCATGGCGGCGGCGAAGAGGGCGTGGCAGGCGTAGTACCAGCCAAAGCGGGGGTCGCCCTTCATGTAGCCCAGGGAGTAGACCTGCACCATCAGGGCGACAAAAGTGACCATCCCCAGCATCACCAGGGCCAGGGGGTCAATGGTCATGCCCCAGATCAGGGCCACGCTGCCGGGCCGGCCGGGCAGACCGGCATTGAACCAGGCGCGCTGGAAGTTGCAGGTCTGCGTGCCGTTAATCGCATCGGTGAGGCAGCCGCCGGCATCCGGCGTGGCGGCGAGAAAGCCCAGCAGCGCCACCCAGAACAGCACGAAGCCCGCGCCAATGGCCGCAATGGCCAGGGGCGCGCCGCCGCCGGGCAGCCGCTTCCCCCACAACACGATGATGGGGAAGGCGACGAAACTAAGTACAGGGATTAACCAGGCCCATTCCATTCGAGAGCGCCTTGAGTCCTACCACTTCATCAGATTGATTTCGTCCACGTCCACTGTGGCGCGGTTGCGGTACATGCGCAGGATGATGGCCAGCGCCAGGCCCACCTCGGCGGCGGCGATGGTGATGACAAAGATGGCGATGACCTGGCCGTCGAAGTAGCGGAAGCTGCCGGTCCCGTCCAGATGGGACGCTGCGGCGATCAGGTTGATGTTGACCGCGTTGAGCATCAGCTCGATGGACAGCACGATGAGCACGGCGCTGCGCCGGGCCAGGACTCCGTACAGGCCGATGGCAAACAGGGCGGCGCTGAGCAGCTGAAAGTAGGTCAGCGGCACCACGGGCTAGCGCTCGTTCCCGCCGGCGCGGGCGATGATGATGGCGCCGATGAGGGCCACCAGCAGCACCAGGGAGGCCACCTCAAAGGGCACCGCCCAGCGGGTGAACAGGGAGTTGGCCAGGTCGTCGAAGACCGGGGCTTGGGGCCGGGTGACCGGAGTTGGGCGCGCCGTGAAGGCGGCAGCCAGCACCCCCAGGACGCCAACGGCCGCCACCGCCGCCAGCGGCCACTGGCGGTTGTCGGAGATGCGGGGGTAGTCCGCGGAGCGGGTGAGCATGACGGCGAAGAGCACCACAATGACGATGGCCCCGCCGTAGATCAGGACCTGCACCAGGGCCAGAAACTCGGCGAACAGGACCAGGTAGACGCCGGCCACCGCGGTGAGGGAGAGCAGCAGAAACAACGCGGCGTGCACCACGTTGCGGGTGGCCACCACGCCCAGCCCGCCGCCCAGAGTCAGCACCGCCAGCAGCCCAAAGAGGAGCCAGGACACGGCTACAGGCACCCGGCAAAACAGAAGCCACCATATCGGCGGCTCCGTAAGGTAGTTGAGGCGGATGACTGGGGGCTACAGGTAGACATGGGGCCGGCTTAATCCTTGGCCTCCCCCTCGGCAACCACGGCTACCGGCGGCACAGCGGCCGGCGGGGGCTGCGGCTTGGCCGCGGGCTTCTTGGCCTTGGCCGCCGCCGGCTGCCACCCGGACTCGGCCTGGTACTTCTTGCCGATGGTCAGGAGGGCGGGCAGGTCCACCCGGTCGCCGTTGCGCTGGTAGGTGCTCATTTCGTGTTCGTGGCTCATGACAATGGCGTCAAAGTTGCACACCTCGACGCAAATCCCGCACAGTATACACCGGTTCAGGTTGATTTCAAACTCATCCACAATCTTGCGCCGGGGGCTTTTGCCCTCGGCGTTGAGGGGGTTGTCCTTCATGGTGGCGGTCATGCACTGGGTGGGGCAGTTGCGAATGCAGACCATGCAACTGGTGCAGAAGGGCTCGCCCACCGCCCCGTCCCAGGTCAGCGCGGGAAAGCCCATGAACCGGTCCTGCACCGGGGTGGGCACCGCCCGGCTTCCTATGTTGGGGTACTGGTGCGTCACCGGCTTGCGCAGGCCCCGGAAGGTGGAGAGCAGGGTAAGGGCCAGTCCTTTGAGACTGTTCAGCATGGGTTAACCTCACATGGCCGAGGGTGTTTGCCCTCAGGCCGGACCTTGGCCTGAGCCCGGTCCCTGGCCCGGTCCATGGATAGAAGCCGGCTGCGGCGCCGGAGCCGGCACCCCCGGGGCCCGCGGGCGGCGGGTCTGCATTGCCGCCTGTTGCCGCGCCCGCACCTGGGCCACCCGGCGGGCCGGAGCGGTGAAGCGCCGGTGCACCAGGTAGCCCACCCCCGCCAGCCCCGCCAGGGACATGAGGGTGAGGCTCCAGGCGGGCCAGCCGTAGAACTGGCACACGGCGGTGATGACGATGGCGTAGAAGGAGAGGGGCACCAGGGCCTTCCAGGCGAAGGCCATGAGCTGGTCAATGCGCAGGCGCGGGAAGGTGCCCCGCACCCAGAAGATCACCAGCACCACCGCCAGGGTCTTGAGCAGGAACCAGACCACCGGCGGCAGGAGGGGGCCGGACCAGCCGCCCAGGAAGAGCAGGGCCGTGAGGGCGGCGACGGCGAAGGTGTTGATGTACTCGGCCAGGAAGAACACCGCCCAGTGGGCGCCGCTGTACTCTACAAAAGGGCCGCCCACCACCTCCGACTCGGCGTGGTAGATGTCGAAGGGGGTGCGGCCAACCTCCGCCAGTCCGGCGATGAAGAAGATGGCCAAGCCCAGGGGTTGCACCAGCAGGTAGGGGTAGCGGCTTTGGCCCTCCACAATGTCTATTAGATCGAGGGACTGGGCCAGCATGGCCACCGCCACCACCACCATGATGAGGGGGATTTCGTAGCTGATGAGCTGGGCCGCCGCCCGCAGGCCGCCCAGGGCGCCGTACTTGTTGGCCGAGCCCCAGCCGGCCATGAGCAGCCCCAGGATGCCCACCACCGAGAAGGCGATGATGTAAAAGAGCCCCAGGTCCAGGTTCTGGACCACCAGGGTCTGGGAGGCGGGCACGGTAACCCAGATGACGAAGGCGGAGATGACCACAATTACCGGAGCGGTCCAGAAAACCGCCTTCTCCGCGGCGGTGGGGATTATGTCCTCCTTGAGCACCAGCTTCAGGGCGTCGGCCAGGGGCTGAAGCAGGCCCATGGGGCCGGTGCGGGTGGGCCCCAGGCGCTGCTGCAGCCGGGCCAGGACCTTGCGCTCCAGCCAGGTGAGGCCCAGCACCACCACGGTGAGGGCGGTGAAGAGGACCGCCAGCTTCAGTAAAATCCGGAGGAAGTCTACAATTCCCAACTGTCTACCCTTGTGACTACCCGGTCAGATTATATCCAGAGGGATACCTGTGATCCAAACTTCCAGTTGCTGAAATCTCTCCTTCAGTACCTCTTTCCACTGCACGAAGAACTCCCGATTCTCCGCGGTGTCTGGTACATCTACCACCAACCTTACCAACTCATCTTCAACTACTGCGGCGGTCGGGTCGGTCCAGTAACCAATCACTGGCACAAAATCCGCGGTTAACGCTCCGAACTGCCTCAAAAGCTCCCGCTGAGTCTGAATGAATTTCTCCGGCTCTACTTGTGCACCATCGTTGTACCTAAGAGGCAAGAGGATTTCGTAGCGCCTGAATGACGCCATCGTACCCCATCTCTCCTAGCACCTGATAGGCTAGCTCTTTCTGGTCAAGGATCGCCAGGCTCTTCCTGGGCACAATAAAGACCTCCGTTTCACCTTCTTTCAAGGAGACAACCTTACTCAGGCGCACCAAGTGGAGGAAGGCTTTAGCTTCTTCCCCAGGGTCCAAGAATTTGATCTTCACGTATTGCATCAAGTTATCCTCTGATCTACATCCTAAATGGGAGCCAACTGGCGTAACCGCTACCGGTCCACCTCCCCCAGCACGATGTCCAGGGAGCCCAGGATGATCACCGAGTCGGCGATCCAGGTGTTTTGCAGCAGCTCCTTGATGGCGGAGAGGTTGCAGAAGGAGGGAGGGCGGACCTTGACCCGGTAGGGCTTGTCGGTGCCGTCGCTGATGAGGTAGACGCCCAGCTCGCCCCGGGGGTTCTCCGACCGCACGTACACCTCGCCCTTGGGCGGCCGGATGAGGCGGCGCCCCAGGGGCGAGGTCACCGGCCCCTCGGGCATCTGGACCAGGGCCTGCGCAATGATGCGCAGGGACTGGTACATCTCCTGCACCCGCACCCAGTGGCGGTCCCAGCAGTCGCCGTCCAGGCCCACCGGCACCTCGAACTCCAGGCGGTCGTAGACCGAGTACGGCACGGCCCGGCGGGCGTCGTACTCCACGCCGCAGGCCCGCAGGCACGGGCCGGTAAAGCCATACTCCACCGCGCGCTGGGCGCTGATGGCCCCCACGTCCTTCAGCCGCGCCAGGAAGATCTCGTTGAAGGTGAGAATCTTGTCGCTCTCCTCCACGTCCCGGCGGAGCAGGGGCAGCAGGCCGGCCATGAGCTGGCGGAAGTTGTCCGGGAGCTCCTCCTTCAGGCCGCCGATGCGAAAGTAGTTGTGCATCATGCGCGCGCCGGAGACCGCCTCGAAGAGGGCTTGCACCCGTTCCCGGCCCCTAAAGCAGAACATGGTGGGCGTCATGGCTCCCGCGTCCAGCCCCATGGTGCCCACGTACAGCAGGTGACTGGCGATGCGGTTCAGCTCCCCCAGGATCACCCGCACGTACTCGGCCCGCTCCGGCACCGCCAGACCCATGAGCTTTTCCACCGCCCGGCAGTAGGCCCACTCGTTGTTGAAGTTGGCCACGTAGTCCAGCCGGTCGAAGAGGGTGATGATCTGGTGGTACTGCTCCCCCTCGCACAGCTTTTCCGAGCCGCGGTGGAGGTAGCCGATGTGGGGTTCGGCCCGGACGATCTTCTCCCCGTCGATCCACAGCACCAGGCGAAACACGCCGTGGGTGGAGGGGTGCTGCGGCCCCATGTTCAGGAGCATCTCCACCGGCTGGGCGCCGGCGGCTACGTTGGCGTGGGTCTCAACCATATCAGGACACATCCATTGCCTTAAGTGCCTATCCTAAAATAACCGCAGAGAGCGCTGAGGTCGCAGAGGGTTTACGGTTGGTTGCTGATTAACTCAGCGGTCTCTGCGCGCTCCGCGGTGAATTATTCGGGTAGGCTCCAAGCAGGGGCGGGTTTGAAACCCGCCCCTACGAATCGCCGACAAACTCCAGCTGCAACTCCGTGTCATCGTCGGCGCCGGGAAACCCGGCCTGGGCCAGAGCCTCTGCCAGCCGTCCCGTGCAGTCTTGGGCCTCAATCCAGGTCCGCATGGCCTGCACCAACTGGTCCTGGGCCTGCCGGAGGGAGGCGCCGTGCCCTTCCACGGGAAGCCGGTCCACCCGGGCCACGTACTGGCCTTCCTCCTGCGCCACCCGGGCGGTCAACACCAGTTGCTCCACGCTCTCTAGAACTCCTGATAGTCGTTGAACGGGAACTCCTTGCGGCCAGGGTACCCTTCAAAGCCGTCGTACAGCAGCAGCGGCGCCAGGTCCGGGTGGCCGTCGAAGCCGATGCCGAACAGGTCGTGGGCCTCGCGCTCGTACCAGTCCGCCGCGGCCCACACGGAAGTCACCGACGGCAGAGACGGCGCGGCCGCGGGCACATCGGCCTTGATGACCAGGGTGCTCTCCTGGGACAGGGAGTGAAGGAAGTAGACCACCTGGAAATGGTCCAGGTAGTCCACGCCCGCCAGGCAGTGGAGCATCTTCAGGTCCAGCCGGGGGTCATCCCGCACGCGCAGGCATACCTGGGCGATGGTCGCTGGCGCCACGGTCAGCTGGGGCAGGTCGCCCAGGGCGCCCGGTTGGGGGTGAAACTCCGCCAGAACCTCCTGGGCGCGGGCCAGCAACGCCTGGGCCGCCGGAGGAAGCTTCTCGGGTTCCGCCGCCGGCGCCCCGTGTGGAGCTGCCGGAGGGCGGGCCCGCGCCGTGGCGGGGGCAGGAGCCTCACCGGCGCCCGGTGAAGCGGTGGGGGGGCTACTTTCCGCCACTGGGCTTGGCGTCCTGCATGATCTTTTCCTGGAGCTTCAGGATGCCGTACAGGAGCGCCTCCGGCCGGGGCGGGCAGCCGGGGACGTACACATCCACCGGGATAATGTGGTCCACGCCCATGACCACTGAGTAGGAGCGGTAGTAGGGCCCGCCGTTGGTGGCGCAGCTCCCCATGGCGATGACCCACTTGGGGTCGGGCATCTGCTCATACAGCAGGCGGATGGGGTCGGCCATCTTCTTGACCACCGTGCCGGCCACAATCATCACGTCGGACTGACGGGGCGAAGGCCAGGTGACCACCCCGAACCGGTCGAAGTCGTGGTCGGCCATGTAGGTGGAGATCATCTCAATGGCGCAACAGGCCAGGCCGAAGCTCAGGGTCCACAGGGACGACTTGCGGGCCAGGGCGAAGAGCTGGTCCTTGGAGGTGGTGATGACCCCCGGCAGCTTGCCGGCCATGGCCTGGTCCAGCAGGCTAGGCGCGGGGACGTTGCCCTGGCCCTTCAAGTAGGCGAGGGGCTGGCCCGGAACTATTTCTGCCACTCCAGCACCCCCTTCTTCCAGCCGTAGACCACGGCAAAGAACAGCACCGCCAGAAACATCATCATGGCGTAGAAGGGCACCGGGTTGCCCAGGGCCTGCTGCTTGAGGAAAACCACGGCCCAGGGGAAGAGGAACACGGCTTCCACGTCAAACAGCAGGAAGAGGATGGCCAGGATGTAGAAGCGGATGCTGACGTTGGACCAGCTATAGACCGTGGGTGGGATGCCGCACTCGTAGGTGGTGAGCTTCACCGCGGAGCTGCGGCGGGAGGAGAGCAGGCGGGAGGCAGCAAACATGCCCCCCATGGCCGCCGCGGCAACCACGGCGGACAAGACCACGGCGGTCCAGTTTTGGGCGAAGACGTTGGCGTCCAATGCTCAGTGGGTCTTGTGGGAGACGTTTTCAGGCGCCGGCCCGCCGGGGTTCAAGGGGCCGAAGACCCATACCCTATGAATCCAATATAACATCGGCCCGAATCTAGTGTCAATTTGGTTGGCCCACGGCAGTGGATTAGTTAGGGCCTCGTCATTCCGGCGAAAGCCGGAATCCATCAGAGCATCTTAACTGCGCTTGTGTCTGGACACCGGCCTTCGCCCTTGCCTTAGCCGCAGCGTAAGGGGTGTGACGGGTAGATTTGAGGGTCAATTTGGCGGGGCGTCCTGCTTGGCCCGCAATGCGGTGGAGGAAACGTCCGCCCGGAAGCTGGACTGGGGGATGGCCCGGAACAGGGGCTGAAACCCCTGAGGCACGGCGATGTCCTCCAGGGTGTGGAAGCGCCCCTGGTGCTCCCGGCCCGCCACCAGGAACCGGCAGCCCAGTGCCCACATCTCCGCCAGGGCAGTCAGCATGGCCGTTTCCTGATCGCCCCCCGGGTTTCCATAGTACCGGGGCTCCACCAGCCGCACGGCGGTGTCCCAGCCGATGACAAAGGTGCAGCCGGGGAGCAGGCCCGCCTTCTTGCGGAAGGTCTCCGCCCGCGTCAGCACCACCGGGGCTTGCCCGGCGAACTGGGCCAAGCGACGGCGGACCTCGGCCTCCTCCAGGGGTGGCTTGTCCACGTTGACCACCGACAGCTCAAAGGCCACCGGCGCCCCCAGCATCCCCGAGGCTACTTGGGCCAGCTTCTGGTGCCCATAGTGCAGAGGGTTGAAGGAGCCGGGGAGCAGCGCCGGCACCGAAAGCGGCTCGTCCACCAGGAGGCGGCCATCGGGGTGGGCCAGCACCAGGCTGACCTCCCCGGACAGCAGGCGCTGGATGGGGTTGGGGTGGGCCTGCTGCTGGACCTTCAGCTCCTCGGACTCCAGCAACTCCAGGGGAATCCCGGATGCCAGTCCGCACGACCGGGCCAGGGCGTGCACCAGCAGCCGGCTCACCACCCGCTCCTCCCCGGACCGGTCCCGGCGGCCTTTGGCCAGCACCAGGTCGTAGGTGGCCACCCCGTCCTGGTCCCAGGCGGCGATGCAGCAGCGATGGTCGCCCCGCTTGGGCCGGTCGGTGGCGATGGTGGCGGTGCAGGCCAGTCCCACCACCGGGGAGGCATCCTCCCGCAGCGCCGTGCCCCGCCGGTAGGCCGCCCGGGCCATCTCCTGGGCAGTCTGCACCGAGACGTACTGGGCCGGCTCCTCGCCCAGGAACTGGACCATGGACCGGCGGCCGTAAGGCACCAGCGCCTCCAAGAGGGTGCGGGAGGCGCCCGGCGCCTCCATCAGCCAGGCCAGGCCCTGGGTGCCGGCGCCGGCCACCACCACCACCGCCTTGTGGGGCGTGGCGTGAATCCGCGCCACCAGGTCAAGGACGGCGGTCATGGCCGTGGCGCCTGAGGTGGTTGCCACGGGTCGCGCTGGATATGGTCCATGCGGCCCAGGGAGACCTGGATCTCCGCGGCGATGCGGCGGTCCCACTCCGCGGCCCACTCCAGGGGCAGCAGGCGGCGGGCGTTCCGCCACCACAGCGGCTCCTCGTCACTCAGGGAGTCGCCCTCCAGCACGTCGGCCAGGAAGCAGGTCATGTCGCCGCCGTCCATGGCGTTGACCACCCGGCAGTCCAGGTAGCCCCAGCATCGGGAGAGGATGGGGCTGCCCGTGGCCCCCTGGCGGCAGTCCACCCCGGCCAGCTTGTCGGTGTCGCGCCCGGAGACCAGGCCGAGCTGCTTGATGAGGGCCAGCTGGTCCTGGCGCAGGAAGTTGACCGCGAAGATGCCGCTGGCCTGGATGAGCTGGTGGCTGTAGTTGCTCTTGTAGATCTGCACGGTGATGCGAGGCCGGGAGGGCACGATGGACGCGGCGGCGATGGACACGGCGATCTGGGCATTGGCCTTGCCGTCGCAGGCGGTGGTGACCGCCGCCAGAGGCGCCCACAGTCGGCCCATGAGCGGGGCCAGCCGCTGAGGGTCGATGGAGTGTGGCGGGTGCGCCACGGGGCGCCTCCTGGATGCGGCTGGGGATCGTGCCAACGGAAAGTGGCTTGGGGGGAGTGTAGCACCCGCCTGTTTCAGGGTCTAGCGCCCGCGCTCCCACCTTCCTTCAATTCCGCCACGGAGGCGACCCGCCGTCCGCCGGGTTGGGCGGGAGGAAGGGCCACGCCCAGGCGCTGGGGGAGCCGGGCCGGGATTTATTCACAAACTGTTCACACAGAACGGCCAATCGGTGTGCTACGGTCGCCAGGCGGTGAGGGAAAAAGGGGACAAAGGAGCGGCAACATGCCCCAAGGTCGCCGGACCAGCGTGGTGGTGGCGGTTACACCCGAGGAGCGACGGACCCTGGAATCGTGGCAGCGTTCCACCACCATCATGGCCGGGCCGGCGCGCCGGGGCCGCATCATCCTGATGCTGGCTGACGGCGCCACCATCACCGACATCGCCAACGCCGTGGGCATGCGCCGCCGGTTCATCTACAAGTGGGCCAAAAGGTTCACCCAGCAGGGTCTGCCCGGACTGAACGACAAGCCCGGTCGGGGCCGGCCGGCGACCGCGCCGCAGACCGAAGCCCAGAGCGGCGGGGGTCAGCGGCAAGAGAGTCCACGGGCGGCATAGCTGCCGGCAACGCGGACTGGCCCGGGCGGTCAGGTCAGGCGTCATTGGCCCCAAGGCCAGCCAACCTCCGCCGGCAGGCAGAGAAAGACCCCAGACACCAGGCCCAATCTTCCTTGACAGGCCAAGCGAGTTCCCCGTAGGCTCTCTCCATGGGAGAAACTAAACAAATGGGGGAGTTGCTTCTCCTGGCGGCCGGGGCACTGCTGGGCCTCATCGTGATCCTTCACTTCATCGGCACCACCGACAAGGTGTTTATGCCCCTGGTAATAGGGATGGTGGCCTTCTTCGTGGGCGGCGTGGTCATTTCGTTCAAGGGCCACTAGGCAAGGGCCGCTAGGCAAGGGCCGGGCAGGACCGCCACCGCATCAGCGCCCCGGCGCCCCTCTTCCCATTGTGCCTGTCTGCTCTTCCCGGGATCTTTCATGCCCCGACTCGTCGGGGCGTCTCCAGGCATGAAAACACGTTTCCGCTCCCCTTGTGGGAGGCGATTAAAGTGAGGGGCGACGCCCTCACCCCAGCCCTCTCCCGGAGGGAGAGGGGGCAACACCTTTACCCCAGCCGTCCCATCTGGGGAGAGAGACATTTTTGTAGCAATGCCGTGGCCCGGCTCCCACCGGCGGTTTCCTTGACAACCCCTTTTCCCATCACTAGCATCACTGCCAGCCGGGGGATCGGTCGGACTGCTAACGAGCCTGCATGGGTTCCTAAACAGGGGTTGAAACCCCAGGCCCGAAATCCCCCCAACCCCCCTTTGCAAAGGGGGGCGAGGGGGGATTTCGTCAGCCCGAGTGAAGAGCTTCATGCAAGGGTCTATCTATAGGCAGTCGCAAACGTGGCCGCCCCCTGCCGGCAGTCCATGATGCGGAGGTGTTCCCATGCAAGCCCTGGTGGGAGCGAGGGTGATTGACGGCACCGGCCGCCCGGTAATCAACAACGCCACGGTGCTGGTCAACGGGTCGCGCATCGAAGCGGTGGGGCCCCGGGGGTCGGTGGCGCTGCCGCCCGGCGCCCTGGTAACCGACCTGTCCGGCATGACCCTGCTGCCCGGCTTGATTGACTGTCACGACCACCTGGCGTCCAAGGGGTACGACCTGCCCAGCCGCTGGGGCCTGCAGGAGCCGGTTTCCCTGCAGCACCTGCGCACCGCCAAGGTGCTGGAGCAGACCCTGGCCGCCGGGTACACCTGCGTGCGGGACGCGGGCGGGCTGGACGCCGGGTTCAAGCAGGCCGTGGACGAAGGGCTGTACCCCGGTCCGCGGCTGGTGGTATCGGTGAGCATAATCTCGCCCACCGGCGGCATTGGCGACCGGGTCAGCGCCTCGGGGCACAGTCACAGCTTCCCAGAGGACCCTCGCCTGCCCTCGGGGGTAGCCAACGGGGTAGACGCGGTGCGGGCCAAAGTGCGGGAGATGGCCCGGGTGGGCGCCGACGTCATCAAGTTCGCCACCACCGGAGGGGCCAGCTCCCGGCAGGGCCACGGCCCCAAGGACATCGCCTTTGGCGCCGACGAAGTCCGGGCCCTGGTGCAGGAGGCGCGAGCGCTGGGGCGCAAGACCATGTGCCACGCCCTGGGCGGGCCGGGGCTGCGCATGTGCATCGAGGCGGGCGTCAACTCGGTGGAGCACGGGTGCTACCTGGCGGAAGACCCGGACCTGGCGCGGATGATGGCCGGACAGGGGATTTTCCTGGTGCCCACCTTTGAAGTCTACGAGTTCCACGCCACGGTGAGCGCCCCCCACATGCAGGCGCGCGCCAGGGCTCTGCAGGAGATCCACCAGGCCAGCGTGCACCAGGCATTGGCCGCGGGGGTGAAGGTGGTGGCGGGCACCGACGCCGGAGGCTTTGTCCACGGGGACAACTCCCGGGAGCTGGAGCTGATGGTGGAGCGGGGCATGACCCCCATGCAGGCCATTCAGGCCGCCACCGGCTGGGCTGCCGAGTGCGTGGGGCTGGACGGGGAGATCGGCACCGTCCAGGCGGGCAAGCTGGCCGACCTGCTGGTGGTGGCGGGCGACCCGCTGCGGGACATCGGCGTGCTGCGGGACCGGAGCAAGCTGAAGCTGGTGATGAAGGGAGGAGAGGCGTTCATCAACCGGCTGGTGGGGACGGCGTAGAGACCTGCCCCCTTCCTGACAGTTGGCGACCCAAAGCTGTGGGGAGGCTTGTGGAAGCACTCTGCGCCCTTGACTGCCTCTGTCTTCCAGCTGTATGCTTCCATTAAGGCAGCATATTGGAATCCACCCGGAGGACAAAATGGCCACGCTGACAATTAAGAACGTCCCCGACGAACTCTACCAGCAGATCAAGAAGAGCGCGGAGCAGCACCGGCGCAGCATGAACAGCGAGGTGATCGTCTGTCTGGAAAAGGTGCTGCGTAGCGAACCAATAGACCCTGAGGCCTTCCTGGTTAGCGTTCGTGCTCTGCGCGAAAGACTATCCGGAGTTTTCGTTACTGAGCAAGACCTCCAGCAGGCCAAGAACGAAGGCCGGCCGTGATCGTGGTTGATACCAACGTCCTCGCGTACCTGCTGCTGGATAGTGAATTCACCCAACCGGCACAAAGAGTTTTCCTGCGGGATTTCCAATGGAGCGCCCCATTTCTCTGGAGGTCCGAGTTCCGCAGCGTGCTTGGCCTTTACCTGCGCCGTGATCGGCTCTCCCTAGAGGAGTCTTTAGAAGTCATGCAAAAAGCCGAGCAGTTGATGCAAGGGAAAGAGTATCAAGTTGCCTCAGACCGTGTGCTCAACCTGGCCGCAGCTTCCCGCTGTTCGGCTTACGACTGCGAGTTCGTCGCTTTAGCCCAGGATATGGGCCTGCCCCTGGTTACATTCGATAGGGCGGTGCTGGCGGCCTTCCCTTCGACCGCCATCTCGCCCTACGCCTTCAGCCCGTAGCAGCTCTGGCCCTTGACATGCCCTCTGGGTCAAGGCAAGATGGAGGCATCTGATAGGCTGGGTTAGCCCTGGGGGCGGTGACCGGCGCAGGCCGCGCGGGGTCCGGCCCCCTAGATGGCGAGGTGCGCTATGGACTTTGGCTTCACCCCAGAGCAGGAAGCCCTCAAGCAAGAGGTGCGCCAGTTCATCGCCCAGAACGTGACGCCGGAAGTCATTGCTGAGCTGGAGAGCGCCGAGGAGGGGGGTCGCGGCCCCAACTACCGGGAGCTGTTGCGGAAGGCGGGGGAGCGGGGCTGGGTGGGCATCAGTTGGCCCAAGGAGTACGGCGGGCAAGGCGGCAGCCGCATTGACCAGTACCTGGTGGAGGAGGAGTTCGCTCGCGTCGGCATCAGCGTGGGCGGCGCCGGCAGCGGCGCTCCGGCGATTCTGGCCGCGGGCACCGAGGAGCAGAAACGGTACTTCCTGCCGCGGATCATGCGGGGCGAGGCGGTTTTTGCCCTGGGGTTCACCGAGCCGCAGGCCGGCGCCGACCTGGCCGGGCTGCAGTGCCGGGCCGTGCGGGACGGTGACGAGTTTGTGGTCAACGGGCAGAAGATCTTCACCACCGCCGCCCACTACGCCACCCACCTGTATTTGATGGCGCGGACCGACCCGGACGCCGAACGGCACAAGGGCATCTCCATTTTTCTGGTCCCCATGGATACCCCCGGCATCACCGTGCGGCCCCTGTGGACCATCCAGAACGACCCTCCGGCGCCCATCGGCACCACCTATGGGCAGCGGCGGACCAACGAGGTCTTCCTGGAGGACGTGCGCGCGCCGGCCTCGTGCATGCTGGGCGAGGAAAATACCGGGTGGTACGTGGGCGCTTTGGGCTTGAACCTGGACCGCGTGGGCGCCAGCCGGTACCTACTGTCGGTGCGGCGGGACGAGGACATCATCAACTGGGTCAAGGAGAACCAGTTTGACCAGTTCTCTCCGGGTCAGGACCCGGCGGTGCGGGACCGGCTGGCCGAGCTGTGGATCGAGGCCCAGGTGTGCCGGCTGATGACCATGCGCAGCATGTCCCTGGTGGAGCACGGCGGCAAGTTCTCCTACGAAGGCTCGGCGGAGAAGGTGTTCAGCCCGGAGCACGGCGTCAAAACCACGGAGACCATCACCCAGGTGCTGGGGCCCTACGCCCAGCTGATGAACGGCTCCCTGGGCGCGGTGGAAGACGGGTTGTTCGCCCACAACGTGATGGGTTCCTTCCAGTCGGGCATCAACCACGGCAGCGTGCAGGTGATGCGGGACCAGGTGGCCCGGCGCGGCCTGGGCATGCCCAGGGGATAGGACGCCGGCGATGAACGTACTGCTGAACGAAGAAGAGCAGATGCTCAAGAACCTGGCTCGGGAGTTCCTGGAGAAGGAGTCCCCGCCCGACCTGGCCCGGGCCATGGAGGCCGACGAGCTGGGGTACCCGCCGGCCCTGTGGCGGAAGCTGGCCGACCTGGGCTGGCTGGGGCTGGCCCTGCCCGAGGCCTACGGCGGCCAGGCGTTGCCGCTGGTCTACTTGGGCCACATCTTTGACGAGCTGGGCCGCGCCATTGCGCCGGTCCCCATGCACAGCACCATGACCGCCGCGCTCACCATTGCCCAAGCCGGCACCGAGGCGCAGCGACGGGAGATTCTGCCCGCGGTGGCCCGGGGCGACATGGTGCTGACCTGGGCATTTACTGAGGGCGACCCCCGGTTCCTGCCCCAGGCGGTCCAGATGCAGGCGGAGGACCGGGGGGACCACTTTCTGGTCAGCGGCGCCAAGATGTTCGTGGACAACTTCCACGCGGCCCAGAAATGCCTGGTGGCCTGCCGCACCGCTCCCGGCTCCAGCGGCGCCCAGGGCATCTCCCTGCTGCTGGTGGATACCCAGAGCCCCGGCATCTCCCAGACCCAGTTGAGCACCCTGGCCAAGGACAAGCAGTTCCAGGTGAGGTTTCAGCAGGTGAGGGTGCCCAAGTCCAACCTGGTGGGGACGCTGCACCAGGGCTGGCCGGTGGTGGAGGGGATGCTGGACCGGGCCACCGCGCTGTTGTGCGCCCAGATGGTGGGCGCCACCCGGAAGGACGCCGAGCTGGCCATCGACTACGCCAAGAACCGGGTGGCTTTTGGGCGGCCCATCGGCGCGTTCCAGTCCATCCAGCACCTGTGCGCCGATATGATAATCTGGGTGGACGGCGGCCAGCTGCTGACCTACGAGGCCCTGTGGCGCATGGACCAGGGGCT
>JBGPJN010000023.1:0-18562 GCA_041485445.1 Dehalococcoidia bacterium | reverse complement strand
CGCCCCCCCCCCCCCCGGGGGCCCGTTCATTCGGGCTGCCGTAGGGGCGACGCATGCGTCGCCCCTACGGCCCCACCAGCCGCACAAACCGGCGCTTGCCCACCTTGATGACATCGCCGGGGCGCAGGTCCTGGGCCGGGGCGTCCCCCGCCACGGGTTGGGTCTCCCCCGAGAGCCGGATCAGCTCCACCGCGCCCTGGCCCAGCAGCCGCTTGGCCGATGACACACTTGTGGCCAGCTTGGCCTCCACCAGCAGGGCGCTCCAGCGGCGCTCGGCGCTACCGGCGGCCCAGGCGAACTGGGGGATGTCTTCAGGAATATCCCGGCCCTGCACCACCCGCTCAAAGTGCTGCTGGGCGGCGTCGGCGGCCCCGGCGTCGTGGAACTGGCGGGTGATGTCCCAGGCCAGGCGCTTCTTCAGCTCCATGGGGTTCACCGAGTGGTCCGCCAGGGAGCGGGACAGTTCCGCTAGCTCTTCGTCGGGTACGCCGGTCAGGTACTCAAAGTAGGGGGCAATCAGCGCGTCGGGCAGGGACATGAGCTTGCCGTACATGTCGTTGGGCGGCTCCTCCACCGCCACGTAGTTGCCCAGGCTCTTGCTCATCTTGTGCACGCCGTCGGTGCCCACCAGCAGGGGCATGAGGAAGCACTGCTGGGGCGTCTGGCCCAGCATCCCCTGCAACTGGCGGCCCACCAGCAGGTTGAATTTCTGGTCGCTGCCGCCGAACTCCACGTCGGACCGGATGGCCACCGAGTCGTAGGCCTGGAGCAGCGGGTACAGCAGCTCGGTGATGGCGATGGGCCGGTGCTCCTGGAAGCGCTGGGCAAAGTCGTCCCGCTCCAGGAACTGGGCCACGGTGAACCGGCTGGTGAGGCGGATCACGTCGGCCAGGGTGAACTGGCCAAACCACTGGCTCTGCCACTCCACCTGGGTGCGGTCCCGGTCCACCACTTTGAAGAACTGACGCAGGTAGGACTCGGCGTTGGCCTTGACCTCGTCATGGGTGAGCATGGGTCGGGTCACCGACTGGCCGCTGGGGTCGCCGATCTGGGCGGTCCAGTCGCCCACGATGAGGATGACCTGGTGGCCGAGCTCCTGGAGCTGCCGCAGCTTGCGCAGCCCCACCACGTGGCCCAGGTGGATGTCGGGACGGCTGGGGTCGAAGCCCATCTTCAGCCGCAGCGGGCGCCCGGACTGGAGCATGGTGATAAACTCGGCCTCGGAGATAATCTCCCGCACGCCCCGCCGGACGATGCGCTGGACTTCGCTCTGGCTAAGCAAGGCCGGCGCCCCCCGTTCGCGGCAGCTCCGGGCAGGCCGGGCGGGCCAAAACTTGGCGGGCGTCGGCCACGTCGCCCTGCATCTGCGCGACCAGGGCGGCCACGTTGGGAAAGGACGCCTGGTCGCGCACCTTGGCCACGAACTCCACCCTCAGCTCCTGGCCGTACAGGTCGCCGCTGAAGTCCATGATGTAAACCTCCACCAGCCGCCGGCTCAGACCAAATGTCGGCCGCACCCCGATGCTGGTGGCCGCCGGACGCCGCACCCCTTCGTCAACCCATGTCCTGAGCGGAGCCGAAGGATCAGGGCGGCGCCCCTGCACGGTGACCCAGGTGGCGTAGACGCCGTCGCCGGGGAGCAGCATCAGCGGGGGTATCTCCACGTTGGCGGTGGGGAACCCCAACTGCCGGCCGCGTCGGTTGCCGGTCACCACCTCGCCCTGCAGGGAGAACCAGCGCCCCAGCAGGCGCGCCGCCGCGCCCACGTCGCCCTGCCGGACCAGCTCCCGAACCCGCCGGCTGCGCACCGATCCGCCCTCCAGCACCATTGGCTCCACGGTGTCAACCCAGAAGCCCAGCTCCGCGCCCAGGGTGCGGAGAAAGGGGGCATTGCCTTCCCGGTCGTGGCCCAGGGAGAAGTCCGGGCCCACCACCAGTCCCTTCAGACGCAGTTTCTCCACCAGCTCCAGGGTGAAGTCCCGGGCGCCCACCTGGGCCAGCTCCGGGGTGAACTCCAGGGACACCACCAGCTCCACCCCCTGCTGCCGCAGCAGGCGCTCCTTCTCCGCGGGCGACGTGATGTAGCTCATGCTGACCTGGGGTCGCAGGACGGTGATGGGGTGGTTGGTGAAGGTGACCACTGCCGGGAGGTAGTTGGGCTGGGCCAAGTGGACCAGGCGGCGCAGCAGGTGGCAATGCCCCTGGTGGACCCCATCGAACACCCCAATGGTGACGACGGAGTCCCGCTGCGGAGCTGCCGATGCCAGCTGCTGTCGGAAGATCATTTCGAGGCGGTCTTCAAGGCTGACGATTCGCCTTCCCCAGGGTGAGTGCCTGGGCGCCGGGCACGGGTCTGGGTCTGCCGGCGCAGTCCCAGGGTGGCCTGCCCGAAGTGGGGGGATGGTATCACAGGCAGATAGGAGCGTCAACTTGGCCCCAGGGCCCCGCCACAGGGCCGTTTCATTCTCGGCCGGCTCGTAGGGGCGTCCTTCCCCTGAAGGATGCGCCCCCGGGACAGTCCTTCCACCCGAAGGGCAGACACTCAGGTCTGCCCCTACATTCGGGGACAATGAAACGCCCCTGCGCAGCCCCGCGCCGGTTGGGAACGCAAAACCTCCCGAAACCCGCCGCCCGCGTCCTTTAAAGTTCTCCCGGCCAATCTGTAATATAATCATGCCTGGTAAACCCATGCGTGTGGTAGGTGGAAAGGCCAAAGGCAGGCGACTAAAGGGCGGTGTCTCTCCCGACACGCGGCCGACCACGGAGCGGGTGCGGGCTGCCATATTCAACATATTGGACCCGGCGTTGTATCAAGGGAAGCGGGTGTTGGACCTGTACGCCGGGACCGGCAGCCTGGGGATTGAGGCACTCAGCCGCGGGGCTTCCTGGGGGGACTTTGTGGAGCGCAGCCCGCGCCAGTGCGCGGTGATTCGCTCCAACCTGGAAGTCACCGGCGTCCGCGCGCAAGCCAGGGTCTATTGCGCCGATGCGGTGCAGAAGCTGGGGGCTCTGCCCGGGGGTTACTCGTTGGTGCTGACGGACCCGCCCTACCGGTTGGGAGACCTGGGCAGTGTAATGGAGCGGATTGCCGGCGTCGCGGGGTTGGTGCAACCAGGCGGCATGGTGGTGGCCGGCCACTCCAGGCACTCGGGTCTGCTGGACAGCTACGGCTCCCTGCGGAGGGTGTCCCAACGGCGCTACGGGGATAATGTGGTGGAGTTCTTCCAGCAGGGAGAAGATGATGGTGACAGCGCTGTATCCGGGTAGTTTCGACCCGGTGACCAATGGGCATGTGGACGTGGTGGTCCGCGCGGCGGCCCTGTTTGAACAGGTGATTGTGGGGGTCTACGCGACGCCGTCCAAGAACTTGCTGTTTGATGCCGATGCCAGGGTGGACCTGTTCCGCCGGTCGGTGGACCACCTGCCCAACGTGGAGGTACGGGAGTTTGAAGGTCTGGTGGTGCGGTTTGCACAGGAGGTTGGCGCGAAGGTCATAGTCCGGGGCCTGCGCAGCGGTTCGGACTTCGAGTATGAGTTTGACATGGCTTTCATGAACCGGCGGCTGGAGCCGGAGGTGGACATGGTCTCGTTCATGGCCTCCCAAGATTATATGTTCATCAGCTCCAGCCTATTAAAAGAGGTCGCACGCCTGGGCGGGGACATCACCAGCATGGTGCCCGCCCACGTGGCCAAAGCGGTTAGCGCCAAATTTGGAAAGCCGGTGCGGTAAACGCAACCGGGAAGGGGGACGCCATAGATATCGTAGACATCGTCGACCGTTTGGATACCCTGGTGAACACCAGCAAGGTTATGCCCATGACCGGCGGAATTATTGTTGAAAAGAAAAAGATCACCGAACTGATGGACCAGCTCCGGATGGCCATTCCGCAGGAGGTCAAGGCGGCGGGCGAGGTGCTGGCCCGCAAGGACTCCATCATCAGCAGCGCCGTGTCCGAGGCCCGGCGCAGCAAGGCGAAGGCGGAGGAGGAGTTCCGCGAGCGCTTGAACCAGAACGAGCTCAAGAAGCGCGGCGAGGAGATCCTCCGGGAGGCGGAGCAACGGGCGGCCCGCATGATTCAGCAGGCCGATGTGGACGCCCGCTCCCGGCGCCTGGAGGCGGATGTCTACGCCCTGCGCAGCCTGCAGACCCTGGAGAAGCAGCTGGGGGAGTTGGGCGGGTCCGTCCGCAAGGGCATCGACCTGCTGGCGGCCAGCGCCTCGGCGTCGGCGGCCAAGGAGGCCAGCCTGGCCAAGGGCGCCGCCAACAACCACCAGCGACCGGAGCCCGCCGCAACGAGGTAGCCCCGGGGCCGGTCTAGCTTGCCCCCGGTGGAGAGGGCTGGGGTGAGGGCGTTGCCACCCCTTATCCCCACCCCAGGCCCTCATCCCCCCGGCCCCCTTCTCCCTGGGGGAGAAGGGGGCCGGGGCGTTGCCCCCTGTCCCCGCCCGTGGCCCTCATCCCAGGAGTCATCCCGGATTTTCAGGCAGATAGTGGGAAGGGGAAATGGACGCAGCCAGAGAGGAAACGCCGTGGTTCTTTAGCACAAGTCGCGGCGACATACCGCTCGTCGTTCCGGCGAAAGCCGGAATCCAGCCACTTCGCCTAGATACGGGAGATGGATGCGGAACTGTCACCCTGGGTTCCGGCCTCCGCCGGAACGACGAAGTTGACCCAAGACGCGTTCCTTGATACCAAAATCCCGGATGGCTCATGTTGGCATTGCCCCTCTCCCTCTGGGAGAGGGCCGGGGTGGGGGCGCTGCCCGTCAGGTGGCCGGGCCCAGCAGTGCCCCGTAGTAACCGCGCATGGTCTGGTTCAGCTCCCGCAGCCGCTGCTCCACCAGGTGGTTGACAGCGCCAAAAGGGTAGGCGCCGTCGGGCTGGCGCCGCCCGGCGGGCCGGCCGGTGAGCAGCTCAATACCCTCGTCCACTGTGGTCACCGCGTAGATATGGAAACGCCCCTCCCGAATGGCCGCGACCACATCCTCGCGCAGCATCAGGTTCTTCACGTTCTGGCGGGGGATCATCACCCCCTGGTCGCCGGTGAGGCCGGCACGGCGGCAGACCTCATACACCCCTTCAATCTTTTCATTCACCCCGCCGATGGGCTGGACTTCGCCCCGCTGGTTGACCGAGCCGGTGACGGCGATGCTCTGCTTCAGCGGCAGGCCGGACAAGCTGGAGAGGATGGCGTACAGCTCGGCGCAGGACGCGCTGTCCCCGTCCACCGGCTGGTAGGACTGCTCAAAGCACAGGCTGACGGACAGGGTCAGCGGCTGCTGCTGCCCGTAGGTGGCCCCCAGGTAACCGCTGAGGATGAGCACACCCTTGCTGTGGGAGGGCCCGCTGAGGGCGGATTCCCGCTCAATGTTGATCACCCGGCTGTGGCCGGCGAAGGTCTGGGCGGTGATGCGGGCTGGCAGGCCAAAGGCGAAGTCTCCCAGGTCATAGACGGCCAGACCGTTGACCTGCCCCACCGCTGCGCCGGTCATGGACAGCAACAGCGTGCCCTCAGCGATGAGCTCCTGCAGCCGGTCCTCAATGAGGTTGAGGCGGTACATCTTGTGGTCCAGCGCCTGCCCCACGTGCTTGGCCGAAACCCGGGGACTGGCGTCCTGCCTTGCCCAGTGGTCCGACTCGATGAGCAGGTCCTTGATCTGGCCGAAGCGGGCGGAGAGCTTGGTCTGGTCCGCCACCAGGCGGGCGGCATGTTCCAGCACCTGGGCCGCGGCGCTGGCGTCCAGCTGCAGGAGATTATCCTGGGCGCAGGTCCGGCAGATGAAGGCGCAGTAGGCCTTCAGGTTCTCCGGGGAGAGTTCGATGCGGGAATCAAACTCCGCCTTGACCTTGAACAGGTCCCAAAAGTCCTCGTAGTCCACGCCGGTGAACAACCGGTACAGCATCTCGTCGCCGGTGATGATGACCTTCACGTCCAGGGGAACCGGCTGGGGCCGCAAGCCCTGGGGGACGAAGAAGCCCCCAAGCTCCGCCGGGTCCTCCAGGGTAATGGCCCGGTTGCGGATCACCCGTTTCAGGCCCTCCCACACGCCCGGATAGGCCAGCATATCCCGGGCGTTGAACACCAGGTAGCCGCCGTTGGCCAGGTGCACCGACCCCGCCTTGAGCATGGTGTGGTCACTGAAGTAGGTGCCCATCACCGCGCGGCGCTCGATGCGGCCGAACAGATTGCCCCAGTTGGGGTTGGGCTCGATCACCACCGGCACGGTGGCCACGCCGCTGTTGTCCACCAGCACGTTGACCTCAAAGGGGATGAAGGGATTGCGCGCCACCACGGCGCCGGTGCCCGGGCGATGGGGGACCGGCACGGGAGATTCCCCTTGGCCCTCAGCCTCGCGGAATAGGTACAGGTTGTCCAGCACATACTCGATGAGGTGGGTGAGAAAGTCCCGCAGCACGGGCACGTCCTGGTAGGTGTCCACCAGCTCCCGGTAGTTCATGGCAACCTGCTCATCGGCGGCCACCCGCTCCAGCGCCCGCATCTTGTCCGCGGCGTCCCGCTCCACGTCACGGATGCGCATCAAGGTCTCTTGGGTCTGCTGCATCAGTTGGCTGCGCCGGTCGTCCAGGGCCTTGCGTTCCTCCGGAGACAAGCCCTGGTACTCCTCGTGGGTCAGGGGCTTGTTGTCCGCCAGCGGAAACAGAGACACCCCGGCAGGGGCGATCTGGATGGCAAAGCTGGCCTCCTTGGCTGCTTGCTCCAGCTCAGCCATGATCTTCTGGGTGGCCTGGCGTCCGGCCTCCTCCAGCTGCCGCTGCTGGGACAGGTACGCTTCGCTCTTGAACACTTTGGGAATCTCGGTTTGCAGCTCCCGCAGGGTTTCCGAAAGACGAGTGCGCAGGGCCTTGCCCATGCCCTGAGGCAGGCTCAATACGTTGGGCCGGTCTGGGTCGTCGAAGTTGTGGACATAACACCAGTCTTTGATGGCCGGCCGGGGCTCCCGGTCCTCCCGGTCCTTCAGCTCCGCCACAACCCGCTCCAGGTGGGTGCGGATGATGCTGGCCTTGCCGGTGCCGGTCAGCCCCGTCACGAACAGGTTATACCCCGGCCGGTTCACCTCCAGGCCGAAGCGGAGGGCCTCCAGCGCCCGGTCCTGACCGATGAAATGGTCCAGCGGCGCCAGCTCGTCGGTGCATTGGAAATCCAACGATTGCGGGTCACAGACCCAACGGGCCTGTTGCCACCCGATGCGGCAGGTGTCGGCCAGGGACATGCAACACCTCATAGTGGGACAAGATCCGGCGGCGCCCGCCGAGTATATATATTACTTGAGCCGGACGGCGGGGGCCACCCCCCAGACTCCCAGGGCCGTTTCATTTTCGCCGCAAGGGCCTTGCACCCGCTGGTTGAGTAGGCCCGACCGCAGTCGGGACGTATTGAAACCCGTCTCCCCGTTGGTCTCGATACGTCCCGATTCTATCGGGACTACTCGACCAGCGAGTGGAGGAAAATGAAACAGCCCTGCCCCAGACTCCGGCCCGGGCAGCGGTGGGGCCTCCCGGACGATCCCGGGCCCCGGCCATACTCGGCATAATTTACCGTGGTGAAGGGTGATTCGGACGACCGCACTCCAGTTTGCGCCCATGCCTGACTGGCTGCCGATGGGTTGAGTTTGGGTTGACTTTAGATTTGCCATGAGACTACAATTCTAGGTCAGAGGGCCGAACACGGAGGCAGCGTCAATGCTGGAGATGACCATAGACAGCATCAGGGTCAGCCCGATGAATTATCAACGGGTGGTGATCCTGCGAGAGAAGAACGCCGACCGTTATCTGCCCATCTGGATCGGCCCGGCGGAGGCCGATGCCATCGCCGTGAAGCTCCAGGACCTGAGTGTGCCCCGGCCTCTCACCCACGACCTTTTGCGCACGGTCATCGACGCCCTGGGCGGCACCATCAAGCACATCCTGGTCAACGACCTGAACAACGACACCTTCTACGCCAAGATTATCATCCAGGTAAACGGCTCCGAAAAAGAGATCGACTCCCGGCCCAGCGACGCCATGGCCCTGGCGGTGCGCGCCCAGGTGCCCATCTTTGCCGCGGAAGCGGTGATGGACAAGGCCGGCATCCTGCTGGATAAAGAAACGGGCAAGCCCATTGTGCCCGAGGGCGCTCCAGGGGCCGAGGGCGAGGCCCGCACCCAGGTGGACGAGGCGGAGCTGCGGCGCCTGTCCGCCTTCACCGACTTCATCAACAACCTGGACCTGGAAGACTTCGGAAAGCAACAGCCCAACCGCTAGTTTAGGTGTGACGCCCGACATGAAGCCAGACCCCAGCCGCACCGCTGCTGGGGTCTCTCTTTGTCATTGGCGCTACGATTTGCGTAATCTGGAGGACGGTTTGACATTTGAATACCCCGGTGATACTATCCTGCGGGCTTGGCGGACGGGATGACCTGGTGGACCGCCGCCTTGCGCCTGACCGGCTTGGGGTGGTTCGTGGCGGTGAGCATTGTGGCGGGGATCCTGGGCGGCTACTTTCTGGACAAGGCTGCGGGCACTACACCCCTGTTCATCTTGATTGGTACAGTGCTGGGCAGCGTGGTGGCGTTTTACGGTGTCTATAAGATGATTTTGCCGGTGCTGTACGGCTCCAAAGGCCAGGGCGGCGGCCCCAAAAACGGGCGGCGGCCGTGAAGCCCCAGTCCCTGTTGAAACGCCTCCTGGTGCCGCTGGCGTTGGGCCTGGTCATCCTGGCGCTGTCGGGGTGCTTCGTGGGGGCCATCGGCTCCGCCATCCGCGGCACTCCACCCTTTGTGGACCAGCCGGAGATCCACCTGCCGCCCCAGCCGGTGTATCCCCAGTCCAAGCGGGACCTGCACCTGGGCCTCACTGAGTACGCCGGCGGGGACGCTAAAGATACCCCCGCGGCGGCCGCCCCTGGGGACAGCCACGGGGCCACGGAGCCGGCCAAGTCCGAAGCGCCTAAAGGCGCAGAGGCAGAATACGGCGCCGCCGAGGCCAAGCCCCACGCCACGCCCCTGGGCATGACTGAGTTTGCCGTTACCAACACCATGCTGGCGGCCTGGCTGGGCACCCTGGTGATCATCCTCTTCTTCGTACTGGGGACCCGCCGGCGCAGCCTGGTGCCGGGACGGTTCCAGGGTCTGGTGGAGACCTTGGTCGAGGGGGTGCTGGGCTTCGCCACCGGAGTGGTGGGGCCAGAGATGGCCCGCAAGGCCCTGCCGGTGGTGGGCACCATCTTCTTCTTCGTACTGTTCAACGCCCTGCTGGCCCTGTTCCCCTTCTATCAGTTCCTGGGCTTTGTCGAGGTCGGCGGCCACGAGATCAAGGCGCACCTGCTGCGGTCGCCAGGCACCGATGTCAACATGCCCATGGCGCTGGCCCTAGTGTCCTTCGCTTTCGTGGAGTACTGGGGGCTGCGCGCCCACGGGTTCGCCTACATGAAGAAGTTCTTCCCCTTGGGCAAGCTGCTCAAGGGCAACATTCTGGGCGGCCTCATTGACCTTTTTGTGGGCTTCCTGGAGCTGGTCAGCGAGTTGGTGCGGGTGGTGAGCTTCACCTTCCGGTTGTTCGGCAACATGACCGCCGGAGAGATCCTGGTGGTGATGGTCACCTTCCTGGCGCCCTTTGTTTTCATCCAGATCTTCTTTGCCCTGGAGCTGCTGGTGGCCCTGATCCAGTCCGTCATATTTGCCGGCCTCACGCTGGTGTTCCTGTCGGTGGCGGTGCGCCACGAGGAGCATCACTAGAGCGCGGCACGGCTGCACAAGGCGAGACCATGTCATTGCTACGAAAATGGCTCCCTCTCCCTCGATGGGAGAGGGTTGGGGTGAGGGTGATACCCCTCACCTTAATCCTCTCCCACAAGGGGAGAGGAGACTGTTTCCCCCCTTGGTAAGGGAGGAAAGTACCGGGATCACAAATACACAGGAGGGGCTTTAGGCATGGATCTCATCCTTCTGCAGGCCATCACTGGAGAGGCCGCCAAGTTCCTGGCCGCCGCCTTGGCCATCGGCGTGGGCGTCATTGGGCCGGGCATCGGCATCGGGTTGCTGGGGGCCGCGGCCATGAGCGCCATCGGGCGCAACCCGGAGGCCACCGGTCAGATCACCACCAACATGATCCTGGCCATCGCCTTCGCCGAGGCCTTGGGCATCTACTCCCTCATTGTGGCGGTAATCCTGCTGTTCGTAGTCTAAGCCCGGCGACGGGCGGGCACACGGGGGTTAGCATTGACCGCTTTAGGAGTAAACCTACCCAGCCTCATCGCGTACCTGGTCAACTTTGTCGTCCTGCTGGGCGTCCTGTATTTCTTCGCCTACAAACCCCTGCTGCGGGTGCTGGACCAGCGCTCGGAGCGCATCAAGGAGAGCCTGGCCGCCGCGGACCAGGCGCGGGAGGCGGCCGCCAGCTCTCAGGCCGCCATCCAGCAGCAGCTGGACGAGGCGCGCCGGGAGGGGCAGCGCCTGTTGGACCAGGCCCGGGAGGCCGCCGGCCGGTACCGTGAAGAAGAGATGGGCCGCGCCCGCCAGGAGGCGGAGGCCTTTGTGGGCCGGGCCCGCACCGACATCCAGCGGGAGCGGGACGCGGCCATTGAAGAGGTGCGCACCCACTTCGGCGACCTGGCCATCGCCGCCGCCGAGCAGGTCATCCGGGTGTCCCTGGACCGCCAGGCCCATCACCAGCTCATCGCTCAGGTGCTGGAGGAGGGCGGCAGCTTGAAGCCGAGTTAGTCCTGACATGCCCAAACGAGTTTCGGGAAAACGGTACGCCCAGGCGCTGTTCGACCTGGCGGTTGAGCAGGACCAGGCCGATCAGTGGGCGGAGAGCCTGCGCGTTGCGACACACGCGCTGCAGGACGACCAGTTCCGCGCCCTGTTGAAGCACGCCCAGGTGCCGGTGGCGGACCGCATCGGCGCGGTTAACCGGGTGCTGAAGGGCCAGCCCGATATGGTGTGCAACCTGGTGGCGCTGCTGGTGTCCCGCGGGCTGGTGGACCTGATGCCCCAGGTGAAGGCCGGGTACCAGATGTTGCTGGATGAGCACCGGGGCCGCCAGCAGGTGCAGGTCACCTCGGCAGTGCGGCTGACCGCCCGAGACCAGCAACAGATCAGCCGGTTCGTGGGGAGGCTGATTAACCGCGAGGTGGTGCTGTCCACCAACGTGGATGATAAGATCCTGGGGGGACTAGTTATCGAGATCGGCGACCAGCTTTTGGATGGCAGCACCCGCGCCCGCTTGGAGGCACTGCGGAAGCAGATCAGGTCCAGTGTGGCGGCGCCTGCGGCGTAGCCCGCCGCTTACTAGGCCGTGAGACCTAGGCTCTTTTAGAAAGTGTCTAAGAAGTTCCGCAGGGGGAGTGCAGAGGGGGCGAAGCCCCTTCTGCTAGGGGTCTGGGGGTATCCCCCAGTTTCAATTGCCCCCCCTTCCTGGCTAGGAAGGGGGCCAGGGGGATGGTCGAAAGGGTTGCTAGACACCCTCTTGGACAAATTCAGAGTAATCACGCTTCGCGCTCATGGTTCGGCAAGTTCACCACGAGCGGGGAATAAGGGGCACCGCCAATGACGACTAGGGGCCAGGACATCGTTTCGCTGATCCGCCGCCAGATTCAGGATTTTGGCGGCGAGCTGACGCTGGTGGATGTGGGCACCGTGGTGCAGGTGGGCGACGGCATCGCCAGCATCCAGGGGCTGCATGGAGTCCGCGCCAACGAGCTGTTGGACTTCGGCAATGGCATCTTGGGGTTGGCGCTGAACCTGGAGGCCGACCTGGTGGGTTCCGCAATTTTAGGCGATCCCAACGCCGTCAAAGAGGGCGACCGGGTGCGCTCCACCGGCCAGATTATTGAGGTGCCGGTGGGCAACGCGCTCATCGGCCGGGTGGTGGACCCCCTGGGGCGTCCCCTGGACGGTAAGGGTCCGGTGGTCACCACCTCCACCCGGCCGGTGGAGAAGGTGGCGCCCAACGTGGTAATCCGCAAATCGGTGGACACCCCGGTGCAGACGGGCATCAAGGCCATCGACGCCATGATCCCCATCGGCCGCGGCCAGCGGGAGCTGATTATCGGCGACCGCTCCACCGGCAAGACCGCCATCGCCCTGGACACCATCATCAACCAGCGGGCCGGCAACCTGGTCTGCATCTACGTGGCCATCGGCCAGCGACAGGGTAAGGTGGCCCAGGTGGTGGGCATCCTCGAAGAGAACGGCGCCATGGCCCACACCATCGTGGTGAACGCCGGCGCCTCCGACCCGGCGCCCCTGCAGTACATCGCGCCCTATGCCGGCTGCGCCATGGCCGAGGAGTTCATGGAGCAGGGCATGGACGCCCTCATTGTCTACGACGACCTTACCAAGCACGCCTGGGCCTACCGCCAGATGTCCCTGCTGCTGCGGCGCCCCGCCGGACGAGAGGCCTACCCCGGCGACATCTTCTACCTGCACAGCCGGCTGCTGGAGCGGGCGGCCCGCCTGGACGCGGAGCACGGCGGAGGGTCCATGACCGCCTTGCCCATCATTGAAACCCAGGCGGGCGACGTGTCCGCCTACATTCCCACCAACGTGATCTCCATTACCGACGGCCAGATCTACCTGGAGCCGGAGCTGTTCAACTTCGGCATCCGGCCCGCGGTGAACGTGGGCCTGTCCGTGTCCCGGGTGGGCGGCGCCGCCCAGACGCGGGCCATCCGCCGGGTGGCGGGACGCCTGCGCCTGGACCTGGCCCAGTACCGGGAGCTGGCCACCTTCGCCCAGTTCGGCACCGCTGACCTGGACGCGGGCACCCGCGCCCAGCTGGCCCGCGGCCAGCTTGCTACTGAAGTGCTCAAGCAGGGCCAGTACAAGCCCCTGTCCATGGAGCAGGAGGTGATCGTCCTGTTCGCCGTCAACGCCGGCCTCATGGTGGACCTGCCGCTGAACCGCTGCGCCGCCTTTGAGGACCAGCTACTGCGCTACATGGGCAGCACCCACCCGGACATCGGCCAGGCCATCGCCCAGACCCGTGATTTGAACGCCGAGCTGGAGACCCGGCTGACCGCGGCCATTAACGAGTTCAAGGCCACGTTTGCCTCGCAGGCGGTGTAGGGGCCGTGGGTGTTCCAGGAGGAAACTGTTGATGAGAGCATGCCCAGCGTAAGAGACCTGCGGCGGCGCATCCGCAGCGTGCAGAACACCGGCTTAGACTACCAGCCATCAACTGGCAGCATCCTGCTTGGGACGCCAGCAGGTTGATATGATGAATTCCTGTCTACAGGTCTGAGCCGATGGAGAGGTCGCAGATGCCGGATGCCATCAACATCGAAGCTCTTTCTCGCCTTTTTGCTGAAAGGGATGCCCAAGACCCGCGCCGTTATCCAACCGCCAACATTGCCGACCTCGTGCAGCACCGCCTGCTCGGCGCCTCATTTCCGCGTCACTTGGGCGGTCTAGGCTGGAGCTTGCCCGAAGCGGTGAAGGCGGTGGAGACCGTCGCGCGGGGCTCCCCGTCCACGGCGCTGCTCTGGACAATGCCCCTCGGGCTCGCCGGTGTCTCTTCGCTGGACGTGCACATCGCGCCCAGAGAGCATCAGGCCGCGTGGTCCGCGCAAGCCGAGCGCATGGCAGCCGAGTACCAGCAAGGCCACATCTTTGCCGCGTGCAACTCGGAGAAGGGCGCGGGCGGCTCACTGGCCTCCACTAAAACAACAGCGGAGCGAGTAGCACTCGGCCAGTTCCGACTCACTGGCGAGAAGATCCTCGCCTCATTTGGGCCGCACGCCAACGTTTTCCTCTCAACCGCTAAACTTCCTCCGGAGCAGCCGGGTGGAACCGAAACAGTGGAATTCTTCCTCGTACGCACGCCTGCGCCCGGCGTGGAGATCATGAACGACTGGGATGGGTTCGGCATGCGCTCGACAGAGAGCCAGAGCGTTCGGTACAAGCAGGCCGCAGGCGAGTTGTTGTGCTTCCCCAACTTCATTGGCGTGGCCCGTCCGGTCCAATACTTTTTTTGCTTGTTTGCGGCAATCCCGCTGGGGTGCGCAGGCGGCATGTTGCGGGTCCTGGCACACCCGGCGCCAGCCTCGCCCGCGCTGCGCCTCCGCCTGAACGAAGCGCTTATGCGCTATGAGGCTCTAAGCGCCTACTTGCTGGAGACCTCCCGCGCGTGGCGTCCCGCGGCCGAACCGTCCTACGCGGCGCAGGTGCTGCGGACGAAGACCTACGTATCCCAAGAGTCCACCAAGCTGTGTGCCGAGCTGTTCGCCCTGACCGGCGGCAGCCATTACCGCGCGTCCGACCCGCTGGCCCGCCTGCTCGCCGACTCATTTGCCGGCACATCCCTGCGCCCGCCGCTCCCGCTGGCCCTAGACATGCTCTCCCAAGAGTTGGTCATCCCGGATTTGGATCACAAGCTGAGAACGAGCTAATCGCCGGACAGATTAAAACGCTGGTGTGAAATCAGGGCTCAAACCTTACTGTCGACGGCGATGGCGCCGTAGTTGACAACCATTATGTGAGAATGACTTTACTGCATATCCAATTCTTTGAGTTGATGAGTAAATGCCCAGTGTAAGAGACCTAAGACGCCGCATCCGCAGCGTGCAGAACACCGGCAAGGTGACCAACGCCATGTCCCTCATCGCGGCCTCCAAGATGCGCCGCGCCCAGAATTCCGTGCTGCAGGGCCGTCCCTTCGCCTCCAAGATCCAGGAGATCATCGCCGACCTGGCCGCTCAGCCCCAGGGCGAGGACGACACCATGCACGCCCTGCTCCAGACCCGGGCGGTGAAGCGCATCGGCGTGCTCACCCTCACCCCCGACCGCGGGCTGTGCGGCGGCCTGGCCTCCAACCTGAACCGGCGGGTGGCCCAGTTCATCCTGGAGCAGACCAGCCCGGTGCGGCTGATTGTGGTGGGACGCAAGGGCCGCGACTTTATGGTGCGCTACGGGCAGGACGTGAACGCGGTGTTCACCGACCTTGGCGACCGGCCCACCCTGGCCGACACCACGGCCATCTCCGGCCTGCTCATTGACGCCTACACCAACGGCGAGTTGGACGAGGTCTACCTGGCTTACACGAAGTTTGTGTCGACGATGAGCCAGGAGCCCGCGGTGGACCGGCTGCTGCCGGTGACCCCAGCCGCGCTGACCAGCGCCCAGCGGGTGGGGTACATCTACGAGCCCGACGCCCTCTCCGTGCTGGGCACCCTGCTGCCCCGCTTTGTGGAGATGGAGATCTACCATGCCCTGCTGGAGGCCATCGCCAGCGAGCAGTCGGCCCGCATGGTGGCCATGCGCAACGCCACCGACAACGCCAAGTCCCTGACCGGGGACTTGACCCTGGACATGAACAAGCTGCGGCAAAACACCATCACCAACGAGCTGCTGGACCTGGTGGGCGGTCAGGTCGCCATGGAAGGCTAGAAGTCAGACAAACGGTCTCCTCTCCCATAGGGAGAGGGGGTCATTTTTGTAGTAATGACAACGTAAATTAAGAGCGCCTGACAAAATGAGGGCGCTGTCATTCTGAGCCGGAATCCTTCCCGAAAGGAAGGATGGAGGCGAAGAATCTGAAGAGCCTGTGGAGGGGTTATCCCCACCACTCCAGATTCTTCGTCGCTTCGCTCCTCAGAATGACAAAGTTCATTTTGTTAGGGATTCTAAGTAGACAAGGCCAAGTTAGGAGCAAGCATGAGCACCGGCAAGATTGTTCAGGTCATCGGCACCGTCATCGACGTGGAGTTCCTCCCGGACCAGTTGCCCAGCATCTTTGAGGCGCTGGAGCTGAGCAACTCCGGGGAGAAGCTGGTGCTGGAGGTGCAGCAGCACATCGGCAACAACTGGGTGCGTTGCCTGGCCCTGGGCGCCACCGAGGGCTTGGCCCGCGGCACCGAGGTGACCACCACCGGCGGCCAGGTCACCGTGCCGGTGGGCCCGGAAACCCTGGGCCGCCTCTTCGACGTCACCGGCACCCCCCTGGACAACCTGGGGCCGGTGGAGTCGGCCCAGCGCTGGCCCATCCACCGGGATGCGCCCGCCTTCGACCAGCAGAACCCGTCCATAGAGATCTTGGAGACGGGCATCAAGGTCTTTGACCTCATCACCCCCTTTCCCAAGGGCGGCAAGGTGGGCGCCTACGGCGGCGCCGGGGTGGGCAAGACCGTCATCATCCAGGAGCTCATCCGCAACATCGGCGCCGTGCACAAGGGCGTGTCGGTGTTCGCCGGGGTGGGCGAGCGCTCCCGGGAGGGCAACGACCTCTGGCACGAGATGAAGGCCTCGGGCGTGCTGTCCAGCACCGTGCTGGTGTTCGGCCAGATGAACGAGACCCCCGGCGTGCGGGCCCGCATCGGCCTCACCGGACTGACCATGGCCGAGTTCTTCCGCGACGAGCAGCATCAGGACGTGCTGCTGTTCATTGACAACATCTACCGCTACATCCTGGCGGGCATGGAGGTGTCCGCCCTGCTGGGCCGCATGCCTTCCGCCGTGGGCTATCAGCCCACCCTCAGCACCGAGATGGGCGCCTTGCAAGAGCGCATCACCTCCACCAAGGTGGGCTCCATCACCTCCTTCCAGGCCATCTACGTGCCCGCCGACGACTACACCGACCCCGGCATCGTCACCACCTTCGGCCACCTGGACGCGGTGGTGTCTCTGGAGCGCTCTCTGGCGGCCCAGGGCCTGTACCCGGCGGTGGACCCCCTGGCCTCCTTTGCCCGCATCCTCCAGCCCGCCATCGTGGGCGAGGAGCATTACCGGGTGGCCCGCGGGGTGCAGCAGGTGTTGCAGCGCTACCGGGACCTGCAGGACATCATCGCCATCCTGGGCATTGAGGAGCTGTCTGAGGAGGACCGCCTCACCGTGTTCCGGGCGCGGCGCATCCAGCGGTTCCTGACCCAGCCCTTCTTCGTGGCGGAGACCTTCACCAACCAGCCGGGGAAGTACGTGCCCCTGCGGGAGACGGTGCGGGGCTTTGCCGAAATCCTGGAGGGCAAGCACGACGGTTTGCCCGAGCAGGCCTTCTACATGGTGGGAACCATTGACGAGGCGGTGGAGAAGGCCGAAAAGATGAAGACCGCGGCGTAAGGCTTGCCTTAGCGGCGAGTGTAAGGAGCATCCCATGGCCACTATTCACCTGGAGATCATCACCGCCGAGCGCCGGGTCTTTGCCGACGAGGTGGACATTGTGGTCGCCCCCGGCATGGAGGGGCAGCTGGGCATCCTGCCCCGGCACGCTCCGCTGATGACCGCCCTGCAGCCCGGCGAGATCATGTACCGCAAGAACGGCGAGCCGACCTACCTGGCGGTGACCGGCGGCTTCATGGAGGTGATGGCCAACCGGGTGACCATCCTGGCCGACGCCGCCGAGCGCTCCGAGGAGATTGATGAGGCCCGCGCCCTGGCGGCGGTGGAACGGGCCAAGCAGCAGCTGGCCCGCCGGGAGTCCAACTTGCAGCTCCAGGAGGCGGCGGTGGCCATGCGCCGTGCCCAGGCCCGGCTGCACGTGGCCCAGCGGCGGCGGCGGCGCACCACCGGCATGGGGCCGGGGTCCGGGGAGGGGAGCCCGGCGTGGGAGCAGGCCCCTAACACGCCGGTCTGAAAGATAGCCCAAGTTGGGAGCGGTGCCGTCGGTGGGAGGCGCCCGCGGCACAGTCCGCGTCACCAACGGCAGGTTTGACGTGACGTTCTGACGTCAGTCCGGCCCCGGTTCCTGGTGCGCCAGGTAGTAGGTCATGGACTGGAGGGCCAGCACCGGGTCGATGTTCTGCACTCGCACCCCCTTGCGGACCAGCGGCGTGAGGGGCGCGTAGTTCAGGACTGCCCGCACGCCGCAACCCACCAAGCGATCAATCACCTGTTGGGTCTGGCCGCTGGGCACCGCCACAATGGCGATGCGAATCTGAAGCTCCCGCACCCCCTGGTCCATCTCCTCCAGCGGCCGCACTATGAGGTCGCCCACGCGCTGTCCCACCACCGCTGGGTTGCTGTCGAAGGCGGCCACCAGGCGGAAGCCGTCGGGGGTGAAGCCGGGATAGCTCAAGATGGCCCGGCCCAGCCGTCCCACCCCCACCACCGCCACGTTCCAGCCCTTGTCCAAGCCCAGAAGCCGCTTCAACTCGTCCAGCAGGTGCCGGACGCTGTAGCCCCGTCCCTGCTTGCCGAAGCGCCCAAAGTAGCTGAGGTCTTTGCGGATCTGCGCGGGGGTAATCTGGAGCCGCTCCCCCAACTGCTGGGAGTTGACCACCTCAACCCGCTGGGCCAGCAGCTGGCTGAGGACCCGGACGTACTGGGGCAGCCGGGCCACCACCACCTCGGGCACCTGGCTTGGCCGGTCCAGCGGGGGTTTGGCGTCGTCGGGCATGATAACGCGGTGCTGGCCTCCCATTGCTGCTGGAGTGCTGGGCTATAATCTAACCAGCGTTGGGGAGCCCGTCAAGCTCCCGCTGGGTAGTGTCCAGGGCTGTTTCATTTTCCTCCACTCGCTGGTCGAGTAGTCCCGATAAAATCGGGACGTATCGAGACCAACGGGGAGACGGGTTTCGATACGTCCCGACTGCGGTCGGGCCTACTCAACCAGCGGGGGCAAGGCCCTTGCG
>JBGPJN010000022.1:0-18680 GCA_041485445.1 Dehalococcoidia bacterium | reverse complement strand
CGCGGGCGTTCAGGTCCTCATCGTTGATTTCGTACACCTCGAAGAGCTTCTGGAGCAGGTAGCTCTCCACGTAGCGTCGCTTCACGATGGTGGGGGAGCCGGACTTGTAAAGAAACACGGGGTGGATATTTTGGTGAAGGCTCCCGCGGACAAACTCCTCCTGGGAGTCGCGGTCTCCCAGCATTGACAGCATGGTGACGTTGTCGCAGAAATTGGCCACATGATTGGCCACCGCCGCGATGCCTCCGGGGAACTTCTCCGTGGTCAGGTAGCGGGTGGCCAGGATCGGCTCTTTAGTGGACTTACCAAGCTGCTCACAGTACTGGTACTCATCAATGATAGTCTCGCCCACCACCAGGACCTTCAGAGCGCGGGCGTTTTCCAGGTAACTGATCACCTGGTCACTGCTATACCGACCGGAAAAGCCAGCCAGGTACTGAGTCACCTCTGGAGGAAACGCGGGCAGATGGCGGTTGAGGAGGCTAGAGGAGCTGAAGACGATGTCTTCAGTGATAAGGAGACTGCCGCCTACCGACGCCACCGCGTCTTCCTCTTCTGAGATCTTCCCCGTGCGATCCTGGGTGGGGTCCTTATAGTCGGGGCCTTTGGCGTACACGTCAGGTTTGAGCAGCTTGATGGTCTCCACCGCCGTCGGCCAGCGGTTGATGGCTACGTAGTCCACGCAGTCCAGGGCGGCGATGGACTCGGCTCTCAGCTCCTGGGTGAAAGCAGGCCGGTGGGGGCCCTTGCGGACGAAGCTGTCCGGCGTGATGGTGACCACCAGCAGGTCTCCCGCCGTCTTGGCCTGCTGAAAGTGGCGGATGTGCCCTATGTGCAGGAGGTCGAAGACGCCGTGGCACTGGACCACCCGGTGGGGGCCATTTCGGCTGCGGATTTCGCCCAACACCCCGGCCAACTCCTCCAGCTCTTTGACCTTACCGCTTCTATGCATGTGCTCTACCCCTTCCTCCGTGCTCCGGTTGTCCGGCAGAGCCCAGGTAGGTAAACCAATCACGGGTGGCCTCCGATATGGCGCCCTCGTCCCATACCGGCGCGTCCCGCCACTGGCTAATCTGCTCCAGCATGGTGGCTACGCCTTCCTCGAAGCTCACCTTCGGCGTCCATCCCAGAGCATTCTTCACTTTGCGAATATCCGCAAAGGTGCATTCCGGCTCCCCGGGCCGCTTGGGGATGTGGACGACCTGAGCGCCCAAAAGCCTCACCAGGTAGTTCACGCTGTGGGGGGCGCCCGAACCCACATTAAAGACCTCGCCCTGTATTTGGGATTCGGCCGCCCGCACCATGGCGTCCACTACGTCGGTGACGTAGGTGAAGTCCCGGGTCTGGGTCCCGTCGCCTACTACGGTGAGGGGTTTGCCGGCCAGCTTCTGGGCCAGGAACACGCCGAACACGGCGCCGTAGGTGCCAGAGGTGCGGCTTCGAGGCCCGTAGACATTGAATAGCCGGAGGGACACGCTGGGCAACTTGTAGACCTGGTTCCAGTGGAGCACGTATTGCTCGCCCAGGTATTTGGTCAAGGCGTAGGGGTATTGGGGCATGATGGGAGCGGTCTCCGGCGTGGGAAACTGGTCGGGCAGCCCGTAGCAGGAGGAAGATGCCGCGTAGACTAAACGCCGTACCGAAGCGGCCCGGGAGGCTTCCAACACCGCCACGGTGCCGTCCACATTGGCCCGGTGGTAGGCCATGGGGTCCTGGATGGAGGGCACTATGTCCGCCAGGGCCGCCAGGTGGAATACCCATTCCACTCCGGCGAAAAACCCGCCAATCTCACTGTCGTGCCCCAACTCCACCCGATGGACCGCCAGCCCAGGGTGGCGCTCCACCTGGTGCAGGTTGGTCGCTTTGCCGTTGCAGAAGTTGTCCAAGACGGTCACCTGGTGGCCGCCGGCCAGCAGCCGTTCCACCAGATGACTGCCGATGAAGCCCGCTCCGCCGGTCACCAATGCTTTGGTCATGCCGCGCCGTAGCCGCGGCGATTTCTCGAACACCTCGTCCCCAACCCCACAACGGAGTCCAGCCAAAGGGAGACCATTTGAACTCGATGAATCAAAATATACTCGGGCACTCAGTGGTGTTCAGCTCAGCCATCCGCCCAATGGATGTTCTCAATCCTTGGAGACAGAGGCGACACGTAATTCCCCATGCACTAGCCGCTGAGCCACATCCAGCAACGAACAATCCTCCGATACGCGCGCCCACCGGCAGCCGGCGGCTTCGGCGGCCTGGCCATCCCGTTCGTCGTCCCCTATAAACCAGGTGCGGCTCAAGTCCAAGTTGAAGTCTCGCTGGGCCTGGTGCAACATACCCGGTCTGGGTTTGCGGCATTGGCAGCCATCTTCCCTACCGTGGGGGCAATAGTAGATGGCGGCGATCTGTCCCCCTGCCTTGAGCACGTCGGCGGTCATGTGACGGTGTATGTCGGACAAATCCTGCTCCGTCAATTCCCCCAGGGCGATTCCTGCCTGGTTGGAGATGACGATCGCCTGATGCCCAAAGTCTTTGAGGAGCCGCAGAGCCTCTTTCGCCCCAGGAAGCCACTCCCACTCTGCCCAGGAACGCACATACTTGCCTCGCCCCGGATTCTTGTTTAACACCCCATCCCGGTCCAGGAGTACAGGGTGGCGGAGGACTGGAGACTCCTCCTGGGTGGCGCGCTGGATTAGCAATCTAGGTCTGTGCGCCATCCCGAACTTCCGCGAGATCAAGAGCCAAACAACTGGTCAATGTATGACAGAGAGTCATGTGGCAATCTTCCACCAGCTCGTAGTCGCCCTTGGGGGTGGACACCCAAACCCGGTCGTCTACCATATCCTTTAAAACGCCGCCGTCGAACCCCAGGAAACCGATGGTAATGGCTCCTCGCTGGCGAGCCAATTCCACGGCCCGCACCAAGTTAGGCGAATTGCCACTGGCCGAGATGACCACCAGAATATCTTTGGGCGCAACAAAGTTCTCCAGTTGGCCGGCAAAGGCTCTCTCGTAGCCTTCGTCGTTGGCTAGGGCGGTCATCCACGACACGTTGTCGCTCAGACACATCACACGCATTGGAATTTGGCCGGAGCGCTTGGTCGCCTTTCCCAGGTCGTTAGTCCAGTGGGAGGCGGTAGCTGCACTCCCGCCATTGCCCGCGATGAAGATCGTCGCTCTGCGGTCACGAGCCGTGCGCAACAAAGTAAATACGCGCCCGATGGCTGCCGTGTCCATCTGCGCAATGTGGGAAGACACCTTCCGGGCGCGGTCGGCAGCTAATTGACAGGCCCTAGACTCGGGAGTTTGAGCCATCCTCAACCTGTTCACGGAAATTATTTAGCCGATCAACTGTTTGTAGGTCATTTCCCGGTCACCCCTCAAGTCCAGCAACCATTCCACTGCTTCCCGGACCGCCCCATGCCCCCCGCAAGTTCGAGTCACATACACGCTGCAATCCTTCACTGCTTGGACCGCGTTCTGGACCGCGATGGGGATGCCCACCAGCTTCATGACGGGGATATCGGGGAGGTCGTCCCCTACATAGGCCGCCTGAGAGGCTGCGATACCGTACTTCCGGAGCAGCGCGTCCAGCGCGTCGGGCTTGCGCGCCACTCCCTGCCAGACCTCTTCGATGCGCAGCTCCGCGGCCCGGCGCTGGACCACCTGCGAGTTGCGGGAAGTGATGATCCCGACTTTTAGGCCGGCAGCCCGCGCCAGGGCGATCCCCATGCCGTCCTGCACGTCGAACCGTTTGCCTTCAATGTCCGGCCCCATGAGGATGATGCCCCCGTCGGTCAAAACCCCGTCCACGTCCAAGAGGAGCAACTTGAGGTTGGCGGCTAGCTCCCGGACCTTCTGGGACTCCGCTCCGGTGGTCACCCTTGCCCCCGGCTATGAGTGGCATGCACGGCCAAGGCCATTTGCAGGAGGTCACGCATCTTGGCCAGCGGCACCATGGTGGACCCGTCGGAGAGCGCCTTTTCCGGCTCTGGATGCGTCTCGACGAAGAGGGCGTCAACGCCCACGGCCACCGCGCCCCGCACCTGGGCGGGGATGAATTCGGTTCTCCCCCCTGAGCTCCCCCCGCGCCCCCCCATCTGCTGCACGCTGTGGGTGGCATCGAACACCACCGGATAGCCCAGGGATCGCATTATCACCAGGCTCCGCATGTCCACCACCAGGTCGCGGTACCCGAACAGGGCGCCCCGTTCCGTAAGGAAGACGTTCTTGGTCCCGGAGGCGGTTACCTTCTCCGCCGCGTATCCCATGTCCTCGGGGGCGAGGAACTGACCCTTCTTGATGTTCACCGCCTGTCCCCAGCGTCCGCACTCCACCAGCAGGTCCGTCTGGCGGCTCAGGAATGCGGGCACCTGTAACACGTCCGCAACCTCTCCCACGCACTGGACCTGGTCGGTCTCGTGGACGTCCGTCAGCACCGGCACTCCGACCTGCTCCTTGACCTTCCTCAGTATATCCAGCCCACGGTCCAGGCCGTGACCACGGAAAGATTTCAGGGAGGTCCGGTTAGCCTTGTCAAAGGAGGCCTTAAAGATGTAGGGGATGCCCAGCTCCGCGGCAAGGCCAGCCAAGTGCTCCGCTACGGAGAGACACAACTCTTCCGACTCCATGGCGCAGGGCCCGGCGATCAGGGTCAATGATCCATCGCCGATGCGCAGGGGCCCTACCTCCGCCGGGTGCTCCAGGGGTCTGAAGGGCTCAAACGCCCGCCCCCAAGGGCCAGCTTCGTTCTCTGTCATGTGCCCTCCGGACTTCTCGGTTTCATCCTGCGTTAACTACTGGACCAAGCTTTCCGCCAGCACGCCTATTCCGGGATGAACATGGGCGCCTATGTGCCACCAGCGGCGGCGCTCAGGAGGCTCTTCACCACCTCCAGATCGCCGGGGACATCCACGGCGTGAGGGCGATAATCGATCTCCACTGTGAGAATCCGCTTGCCGGCCTCCAGGAGGCGGAGCTGCTCCAGCTTCTCCGGCCCCTCCAGTCGTCCCTCCGGCAGTTGTCCGTACTGGCGCAGGACCCAGCGCCGGTAGCCGTATACGCCCACATGTCCCCAGAAGGGTGAAAAAGATAGCCACTCCCTCTGCTCTACGTCTCGCACGTGGGGAATTGGACTGCGAGAAAAGTACAAGGCCCGGCCGTCACCGGCGCGCACTACCTTGACCACGTTGGGATCAACCACTTCCTCTACCGTGGTAAGCGGGTACACGGGGGTCGCCACCTCGAATTCACTCTCGTTCATTGCCCCCACCACCGCATCAACTACCGCGCCGGTGATCAATGGCTCGTCGGCCTGTACGTTGACCACCACATCCGCGTTCAGCTGCTCGATCACTGAGGCGATCCGTGCCGTGCCCGACGGACACTCCTCGGAGGTCATCAAGGCTTTGGCTCCCCAGGAAGCGGCCGCCTCTGCGACCTCCTGGCTGTCCGTGAGCACCCACACATCGTCGATGCGCTCCGCTTGCGACACCCCCTGGTAGACGTGCCAGAGCATGGGCCTGCCAAGGATGTCGGCCAGGACCTTGCGGGGAAACCTGGTGGACTTCAGACGGGCAGGTATAGCGACGATAACAGACATCACTGCTCTGCGCCTGGGAGTACCCCCACATGGTCACTGGCTTTCGGGTGTGGTGGAGGCGCCCAGCAAGGATTTGCCACTAATGCCAAGGAATAGACGAATAGGTCGGGTGGAACCGGTAGCCTCCCTCGTTCACCAATGCCGGAATCGGGAACAAGCTTCGCCGTGTCGTCCCTTAGGAGCGACGAGTGGTTATCTCTATGGCGGACTCCTTCGGAGCAGAGGCTACGACGAAAGGTGTCCTATGTGGCTGCGGTGGCCCGGCGCCTCTGATGGGGATATCAGTGCCGGTACTGAAACCCCTAATCCACCGGCCCTTGCCCACGATCCAGCGGGAGACCTGGTTACTGTTCGCAGGCTCCTGGTTGATCCAATGCAACTCCTCCCTAAGGTACCCGAGGCAAGACCAACGTTCCACCGCCCCCACGGAACCTGCTAGGAATTGGCGCCGTTGAAAAGGGTGACCAGCTTCTCCGTTGGCACGCCTCTATCCCGGAGTTCAACCCAACCCGGTTCTGCATCCTTCAGAAACACAAATACCACCTGGTCGTAATGTTCCTGACGGAGGGAGCCTATATCATGGACCGGCTGCCCCAAGAACCTGGCGCTTCGAGTGGCGCCAGGAGCAAACACGTCCACCTCTTCGACCCCCAGTTCCTTGAGCCCCAGGTACACCAGTTCGGCCAACTCTCGTCCCCCGTCTTCCAGGACCGGGCTATAGATCGCCAGGCGAGATTCGGGGTTCAGTCCCAGGGGCTCCAGCTCCTCCCGTATGGTCTGGCGTACCCTCTGGTAGTGGCCCACGAACCGGTTGACGTAAGAGAGGGTAAGCTGGACTTTCCGCGAGAACCCAGATGGCGTTAGGGTATAAAGCCAGCCCCTCCAGCTTGCCCGCGAGACGCGAACGTAACCCTTCTGGGCCAGTTGATGCACGAGGCGATTGGTCAGCGTCAGGGAGACCCCAACCTGCCGCGCCAGATTCCGCTGGCTGATATCGGGCGCCCGCTCAATCTCGGTGAGCACCCTCATCTCCCCGTAAGAAGATCCTTCCAGCGGACGGTGGCGTTCCTTCGGTAAACTCATTAACCCCGATTGTAAGACCCGTGTCTTCTTCAGTCAAGTAAACTTGGGTGCTGCGCTGATGAAGTTTGGTAATGTGACGAGGATTGGAACTGCGGAGCGGAGGGACTCCCACTTCGGTGAAGGTCTGTCCGGGTGAAGCCGACCGATGTGAGCAAATCTAAAGGCGGTGGATCCACCGGCCCCGGCCGCGCGTTCGGCGGGGAAGAGGGTGCGCCGTGGCTGGTGCACCCTCTGCGGGGCTGAGGCTATGATGAGGCACTTGGGCTTCTACCATGCGCCCCATGAAACTCAGGAGCACTTTAACGCGGCCCTCGGGCGACTTGGCCTCCGCCACCACCTCAGCCAGCGTGTCCACCCCGCCCGTGATCACGTTAACGGTCTCGCCGGCCTTGAACCTGCGCCACAGCCCGCCGTCGCGGTTAATCTGCTCCACCCGTTGCATCAGCCCGGCCACCACCTCTTGGGGCACCGGTGGAATGACCCCGCCGAAGTTGACCCACCCGGCCACCCGGTGGCCGGGACGAAAGGTGAGCCGCCCGGCCATCTCCGGTGGGCATTGAAGAAAGAGGTATCCTGGGAACAGTGGCGATTCGCCCATCCCCTTGTGGTAAGGGGGTGTGGTGATGTGGGGGGAGAACACCTGGAATCCGTCCTGGGCCAACTCTCGGGTGGCCGAGCCGTCGGTCTTCGGCTGAATGCGAACTACGAACCACTGGGGCGGGCTGGGCTGTTCGGCCACCTGTGCCGGCGCCACCGCACCTTGTCTTGCCATCAGGCTATTCCCTGCTCCCGGCTGCCGGGCCAAGCGCCTCAGCATTCAACCTGCGTCCTGAAGACCGGTGTCTCCCAAAAGTCACCTTAACACGCCAATTATAACAGAAGCATTACGAATACGGGCATAAAGCTCCCGCGGCGGGCGACATGTTTAGCCAACGCCGCGCCGCCGGTTGGCGCGGGATTGGTAGGGAGCCAGACCGGGAGGCGGGGACTCCTCCCTGCTCACGGCGAGTGCATCCACCGAGGGATGGGCCGGTGGAACCACCGGCGGGGCTTGCTCACCCAATCTTCAGGGGGTGTTAATCGGTGCGGATGTGCTTGGCCCAGTCCCGGTTCTCCATGTACCAGGCCACCAGGCGCTGCACCCCCTGTTGCAGCGTGGTCTCCGGTCGCCACTGCAGCAGGCGCCGGGCCTTGTCAATGTTCGCCCAGGTCGCCAGCACATCGGCGGGGTGGAGCGGCTGCCGCTGGATCCGGGCCTCCCGGCCAACCTCTCTCTCCACCATGCGGATGGCGTCCATGAGCACCGCCGGGCGGTCCGACCCCAAGTTAATCACCTCGAACCCCATGGGGCGCAGCGCCGCCACGACGCCCCGGGCAATGTCGTCCACGTAGGTGAAGTCCCGGGACTGGCTGCCGTCGCCGTACAGGGTCAAGGGACGTCCCTCGGAGATCCACTGCACAAAGCGGAACAGGCTCATGTCCGGGCGCCCTGCCGGGCCATAAACCGTGAAGAACCGGGGGATGGAGACATCCAGGCCGTGCAGGTAGTGGTAGGTGTAACATAGCACCTCTGCCGCCTTCTTGGACGCCGCGTAGGGGGAAAGCGGGCCATCGGTGTTGGCGTCTTCCTGAAAGGGTTGGGGGTTGTTGGCCCCGTAGAGGCTGGAGGTGGAAGCCAGGAGGAACTTCTTCACCCCGAACTCCCGGCACAGCTCCAGCAGATTCAGCGTGCCGGTGACGTTGGTCTCAAAGTAGACCCAGGGGTTCTCCACCGACTGGCGCACCCCGGCCCGGGCCGCCAGGTTGACCACCGCGTCCAGGCCGGTGTGAAACGCCGGGCGAAGAAGGCTATCCCGTTCACAAATGTCCCCGGCGTTGAAGGTGAAGCCAGCCCGGCCTACCAGTTGGCGGAGCCGCCATTCTTTCAGGCGGACGTCGTAGGCGTCGTTGAGGTTGTCCACGCCGATGACCCGGTGTCCCTGGCCCAGCAGCAGGTCCACCACCCGGGAGGCAATAAATCCGGCGGCGCCGGTCACCAGATAGTTGCCCATTAAAGCTTGACCACCCGCCCCGCCGGGTACGTCAGGCCCTGGGTGGCGTTGCGGGTGTCCACCACCAGCTGGCTGTTCTCCAGGATCCAGGGCCAGTCGTAGCTGTGGTGGGCGGCGGTGATCACCACGCAGTCTGCCCGGCGCAGCGTGTTGAGGTCCAGGTTGATGCTGGTGAGGGTCTCCCCAGGTCCTTCCGGGCCGGGAAGGGTCACCTGGGGCACGTGGGGGTCGTGGTAGCATACCTGGGCGCGCTTCCGCTGGAGCAGTTGGATCAGGTCAAGGGCCGGAGAGTCGCGGGTGTCGCCCACGTCGGCCTTGTAGGCCACGCCCAGCACCAGCACGCGCGCGCCGTTCAGCGGCTTGTGCGCCTGGTTCAGCGCATCGGCGATCTTGTCCAGCACGTAGGCCGGCATCCCCTGGTTGACCTCCGACGCCACCTGGATGAAGCGCGGATTGTAGTTCAGGCTCCGCAGCTTCCAGGCCAGGTACAGCGGGTCCTTGGGGATGCAGTGGCCCCCCAGGCCCGGACCGGGGTAAAAGGGCATAAAACCAAAGGGCTTGGTCTTGGCGGCTCCAATGACCTCCCACACGTCCAGGTCCAGCAGGCCGCACATTATGGCCACCTCGTTGACCAGGCCGATGTTGGCGGCGCGGAAGGTATTTTCCAGGAGCTTGGTCATCTCCGCCACGCGGGTGGAAGATACCGGCACCACCTGCCGCACGATGCACTGATACAGCGCGGTGATCACCTCCAGGCAGCGCGGAGTGACCCCGCCGATGACCTTGGGCGTGGTGTGCAAGGTCCAATCGCTCCGCCCCGGGTCAATGCGCTCCGGGGAGAAGGCCAGGAAAAAATCCTGGCCCGGCATGAAATTCTGGCCGCGCGCGCTCCGCAGCCGGGGCAGCACAATCTCGTCGGTGGTGCCGGGGAAGGTGGTGCTCTCCAGCACCACGGCCATTCCAGGCCGCAGGTGCTGGGCGATCTGATCGGTGGCGGCCATGATGTAGGAAACGTCGGGGTCACGGGTCTTGCCCAGGGGCGTGGGCACGCAAATGATGACGGCGTCGGCCTCCCGCAGTTCTCCGTGGTCGGTAGTGGCGCGCAGGCAGCCGCCCGACGGCCGGCCATCAGTTGGTCCGGAAGCTGGCGCCGTGGTCAGCCGGCGCAGGGTCTCGGAGGGTACGTCCTCAATGTACGATTCGCCCCGTTGTGCCGCCGCCACCCGCCCCGACGCCACGTCAATGCCGAGCACCGGGAAGCCCGCCTGGGCGAAGGCCACAGCCAACGGCAGTCCCACGTAACCCAGGCCGATGACCGCCACCACCGCCTGGCGGGTGTCTATCTTGTGGATGAGGTCGCCGGCTGGGGTGGCGCGTTGGTCCGACGGGAGGGACACGCCGGACCGGATTGGATCCCCGGCACGGCGGCTGGCGGAATCGCTCACGGCTAATCCACGCCCAGGTCGCGGCGGAGCTCGGCCATGGCCTGGCGGATGGGGCGACGGCCACGGGCCATCTCCTGGGCGCGCCGGCCGCGAGCCCGTGGGTCGGGGGCGGTCTCGACGCCCACCACCGGCACGACCAAAGCGTCGCCCCGGTGACGCGGCAGTACGGTCATCACATCAAGTTGGTCAATCATGGCGCCCTCCGGGGGCTAACCCCCGCCTAACTCCAGGTCCGCCCGCCGGTTCCTAAAGTCCGGGCAGTTTCGTCCCGCCGGCCTGTCTGGTGATTTGGGTGTGTTAGTAACCAGAATTCAGGTTAACACGTCACCAGCGGAAGTTACAACCGGAGTTCCAACGGGAACAGGGCCGTTTCATTTTCCTCCACTCGCTGGTCGAGTAGTCTTCCCCAGAAGGACGTATCGAGACCAACGGGGAGACGGGTTTCGATACGTCCCGACTGCGGTCGGGCCTACTCAACCAGCGAGGGCAAGGCCCTTGCGGCGAAAATGAAACGGCCCTGCCAACGGGAACCCCAGTCTATTTTGACCTCAGCAGGACGCCGGTGGCCCAGGTGGCGGTTGATCCGGGGAAGGACCGGGCCAGATGACTCATCAGTAACTCTTGGGTAACACTTGGGTAACATTAACGGTGATGAAGTGGTGCCGTCGCTCACCAATGTTAGAGCGGACTCCCAAATCAGCGCCTCATGTTCCGGCCCAGGCTCGCCTTCTCGGGCTCGCGCGCCTTCCGGGCGCTAGCCCGGGCTCCTTTTCCGGCTTGTAACGCGAGAGATCGCGTTCTCGGCAAAGTCCACGGTATCGACTTACCAAAAATTGGCGTAGAGGTAATAAGAGATGAGGAAATCCCCCGTGCAGCTCTCCCTGGCAATTTTGTTGCTTCTGGCGCTGGCCACCATGCTGGTGCCCAGCCACCCCTTCGGCTCCACTGGCAATTTGACTCCCGAGCACCAACACGGGATTGTGTCGGCGGCCACCGCCGTGTCCAGTGCCGTCACCACCGGCAAGTGGTCCAGCCCAAGCACTTGGAGCACGCGCACGGCGCCTGCGGCGGGAGATAGTGTCACCATCAAGGCCGGCCACACGGTGACCTACGACCAGGTCTCCGATGCGGTGCTGGGCGACGTGGTAGTGGAGGGCACCCTCAAGTTCTCCCGTGAGGTGAATGCCCGGCTCAAGACCGCCGGCAACGTCTTGGTGATGGACGGCGGATACTTGGACATGGGCAACCCGAGTGACATTTTGCCGAAGGGAGTGAAGAGTGAGCTGGTGTTTGCGCTCACCCTGGCCCAGGCCAAGGCCTTTGTGGGTGGCCCGTCGTTCCAGCCCACGGACAAGGGGCTGTGGGTTATGATGGGGGGCCGGTGGGACGCCCACGGGTCTCCGGTGCGGCGGACCTGGTCCAAGCTCACCCAGGACGGGGTGGTGGGAACCACGCAGGTCACCGTGGAGAACGACGTGAGCGACTGGCCGGTAGGCGGCACCGTGGTGGTGTCTTCCACCCGGAACCCGGCGCCGGAGTCGGCCACGCAGAACGAGCTGCACACCATCAAGTCGGTGGCGAGGCAGGGGGATGGCAGGACCGTCATCACCCTGAACGCCGCCCTGAAGTACCAGCACGCCGGGCTGGTGCCGCCGTTCCGTGGTGAGGTGGCGCTGCTGACCCGTAACGTAGTGTACCGGACGGAGATTACCGGCGTTGCGGAGAGCGCCTACGTCAACGACGTGCGGACTCGGAAGTTTGCCCACACCATGTACATGAAGGGAGCCAAGGGCGATCTGCAGTACGCCGAGTTCAAGTACATGGGGAACTATGGCAAGCCTGGCCGGTACGCCATCCACCACCACCTGATGGCGGAGACCTCCAGCGGCATGGTGGTGCGAGGGACGTCCGGCTGGTACAACGGGTTCCGGTGCGTGAACCTGCACGTCACCCGGCAAGTGGTGGTGGAAGAAAACGTATGCTACAGCTCCTCGTCCACCTCCTACTTCGTGGAGCTGAGCGCCGCTGTAGGTCCCAACCTGGACAACATGTTCGTGCACAACATCGCCATTGGCATGCTGCCCAAGCACTTCAACGACCGGAACAGCGACGGCGTGGCGGGGGAATCCCGGCGGGAGGCGGTGGACTACTGGCCTGGCGTCACCAACCACGAGGCGTTCCTGGGGAACGTGTCCGTGGGAGACGGCGGCCTTGGGGACTGGCAGTCCCTGGGCTACCACTTCCAAGAGATCGGCAAGAGCCAGTTGGGCAAGGGTGGGAAGCTGCCCTGGACCATGGTGCGCAACGAGGTCCACAGCAAGTCGTCCTTTGGCATTAACTCCTGGCAGAACGATGTGCCTTCCCGGGACATTGTGGACATGCTGGTGTGGCGGAACCACACCGGAGGAATCCTGTGGGGCGCCTACGAGCAGCGCAACAAATACTACGCGGCGCGGGTGCTGGAGAATGGCGGCTACGCGATGGACGTCACGTCCATCAACTCCTTCCTCCAGGACAGTGTGGTGGCGGGTAACGGCGCCGCGGACAATGTGGGCTTCCTCATCAACTCTTATATTTTGCCCCAGACGCCCAACTTGCCCGTATGGCTGGTGCGCAACACCTTCAAGGACCTAAAGCTCGCGGGCGTGAGCCTGAACCATGATCCCTGCCCGAGCGCGACCGACCAAAAACGCCCAGTGATCGCCGGCATTTGCAGCGCGGTTTACATGATCAACATGGGCAACACCTACCAGAACGTGCCCAAGCCGCTGGACTTCGGCTGGACGGCCAATGCCAACTCCTTCATCAAGTTTTTCGACAATACCGTGGCAGGGGTCCGGTCTCCCAATGCGGTGGTGTTGCGGAAGGACCAGCGGGACTCCACCAAGCAGGGCCCGATATCAGCCAAACTGGTGAATGCTCTGACGCAGCTCTCCAGCGCCAGCGTTTTCGATGCCCTCGTTACCCCGGCGGGCCCTCTGCCCGTTATAATCCAGTACGTTGGGCTTACTCCGGCGCGGCCTGGGGTGGAGGACCCCTTTGACTACACCTTCACCACCGCCCTCGATTATCCGCCCACGGTCTCCCTGGACGTGACCTTTAGTGGGACGATGGCCAAGCTAAAGGCCACCCCGGCGGATGACAAGGCCGTAACCTGGGTCGAATTCTTCGTGGACTGGATCAAGGTGGGCACTCGGACCTCGGCCCCTTATGAAGTGACCGTGGACCTGGCCAACCTGCCCGACGGGACACTCCTGGCAAAGCGAAGGTACGCATACCTGTACGCCCGTGCCTTTGACGGCGCCCGGCAAATTGAGGGATACGACCAGCGGGCCTACTCCCCGGTGGTTGAGGCAGGACCTGAAATCCTGGGAAGCGCTCTGCCGGCGCCGATACCGCCCCCTGAGTCGACACCAGCCCTGGGGCCGACGCCCACGCCGGGGCCGACGACCACCCTGGGGCCGACGCCGATGCCAACGCGAACTCCCACGCTAACGCCTCTGGGCGGTGGCGGCGGTGGCGGCGGCGGTGGCGGGTCGCCGACTGTCCCAATGCCTACGCCTGTGCCTGCACCCACGCTGGTGCCGACAGTGGCCGCGCCGGTGGCTGCACCCTTGGTGGCGACCCCGCCGACACCTACACCTACGCCGGTACTTGCTGTGCCGGCGGCAGTGCCGGTGGCACCGCCCCCGCCAGCGGCACCTACACCTCAGCTGGCGGCGTTGCCGGTGACGGCGCCCCCCGGCGGCGGCATCGGCCCATTGGTCTGGGTTCTAGCCGGACTAGCGGGCGCTGCCTTGGTAGGATGGGTGTTCCTGGTGGCCCGACGCCGCAGAAGGGCGAGAGCGTGAGCCTCCCGGTTCCCGCCGAGGATGGCGCACCGCGGGGCTTGGAGGCGGCTGCTGGTAGCGGACTTCGAGCCCCTGGTGCGCCAGTGGGCACTCCCACGCGATTTGTCATTCCCCAAGGGCAACCGCTTTGCGCTTCCGGCCCACGTCCGACCGCTGCCCCACGTCGGCCGCATTTACGTAATGCCATCATGGGCCGGCCTCCGCCACGTGCCCGGGGCGAGCGTATGACCGGTTAGGGGCGGTGGACGATAAATGCTTCCGATGGGTGGTCTGGTAATTATCCCGGCAAAGCTGCCACAACCACAAAACCTGTGCCAGAGCCGGCGTCCGGTGGGGAGATTCGACTAACACGCCGAATGGTTCTGCCGCCAAGGGGAACTCCTCGGTGCATGTAGCGACTTGGTAGGCGGCATGGGGCCATTGCCAGGATGAATTTCGAACCTGACCGAGGGACCAACCATCGCTTGGCGCGCCGTACGCCAAGGGAGTTCGACCGAGGGAATCACCCGATGCCCCAAGGGTAATCCCTGTGGCAAGGCCGATAGTTAGCTTGAGCCAGCTAGGTTTTATATTCTGGTCTTGTGGCAAGCTCCGAATGGTAATCCTTGTGTAGTAGGGTCCCGACAGGGATTCGCCATAGCTGGCACGGCTACCTCCTTACCGGAGCATGACAACAACAACGGAATAAATGACACAATGATCTGTCCCACGCCGGCCTACCCCGGTCATCCCCCCAGGCAGTTTTAGGCTATCAAACTGGCGATCAATTTGCGGATGTTAGTTATGGGAATTACGAGAAGGCCACATAATGGAGGCTCACACCCTCTTGGATACGTGCAATCTTGCGCCCACCGGCGCCCTGGTGTATGTTTACTGGGAAGCTCATCCGGGAGGGTGTTATGTATCCAGCAAAACACCACAATGCACTTTCGGTCAGCGTGGTCGGTGCATTAACGCTATTGGTGCTGGCCTGCGGCGCGGCGGCAACCCCCACTCCGGCCGCTAAACCTTCCCCCGCGGTGGCGCCATCCACTGGGGCACAGTCTGCCCCCACGGCGGCGCCAGCCGTTAACTCCGGCAAACTTACCTGGATGACCGGGGGTTGGGGCAACGCGCGGTTCACCTACAACTTCTCCACCTCGGGCGGGGGCAATTTCTACGGTAAGACCCTGCACGGCTTCCTCATCGCCGCCAATGAAAAATCCGAGTTGCTGCTCGGCATCGCCACCAAATGGGAAATTTCCGGGGATGGCAAGACCTGGACCGTCACCATCAGAGACGGAGCTAAGTTCCACGATGGCAAGACGATAACGTCAGAGGATGTTTGGTGGACCTGGATGCACTACTGGGGCAAGGACGAGTCCGGTTCGGCCTTGGCGCGGTCAACACAGAGCACCACGCAGGCCACGGCCCGAACCGTCGCTAAGATCGAGCAACCAGGACCCGCCCAGGTGAGCATAACTCTGACAGGTCCTGACGCCAGCGTTCCAGTGGGCCTACTTTCCGAAGCCTCGCCCCCGTGGAATGGCGTCCTGCCGAAGCGGCCGAAAGTTCATGACGATGCCCAGGAAACGGCCTATGACAAGAATCCCGTCGCGGCCGGGCCGATGAAGTTGGTCCGGTACGTCACTGCTGAAGTGATGGCCTACGAGCGCTTTGACGATTACTACTACCAGCCCAAGAATGGGTTCCCCCAGGATAGACGGGTCAAGTTTAAGTCGCTCGACTTGCGGCTAGTGCCCGAGGAAGCTACTCGCGTTGCCGCCATCCGGGCAGGAGAGGCCGACATTGCTCCCGTCAGCCTGGGAAGCAAAAAGCAGGTGGAGGCCGGAGGTGGACGTCTGGTATTCGGCCCCGAGGGTTCCGTCCTGAGACTCCGTATTTATGGGTGCTGGAGGACTCAGTATCCGTGCTCGAACCTGAAGGTACGGCAGGCCCTGGGCTATGCCATCGACAAGGAGCAGATGCGAGACCGGCTCTTTGGCGGCCCTGAGGTGTTCCAGGTAAAGGGGTGGGATGCCACGCCCAGCACCATAGGGTACAGCCCGGAGATGGATCCCTTTCCCTTTGACCCGGCCAAGGCCCGGCAATTGTTGGCCCAGGCCGGCTATCCAGAGGGCAAGGGTTTCGGCAAAGTAATCCTCAACACCTTTGTGTCCCCGGCCACGCCGTTCTTGCCAGAGTCGGCTCAACTGGTTGCTGACTACTGGAAGAAGGAGTTGGGGCTGGACATGGAGGTGAAGATTGGGGAGATAGCGGCAGTTAAAAATTCAGCACTGACCGAGGACTTCTATGGCCAGCTTACGATGGAGGATAACCAGACTAGGCTGGACGCTGCGACTACGACGAAGAACAACTATGGGACGCCTGGGCACGCGAACCGGCGGCATGAAACCCAGGAGCTGTTCGATTTAACCCAAAAGGCCGTGGCGGTAATCGACCCTGCGGAGAGACCTGTAGCCTTGAACAGCCTGTATCGGAGATTGCGCGATGAGGCTTACACCGTGCACATTGGCTATATGAATCTTCCCTGGGCGGTGGGGCCTCGCGTGGCGACGGGGTGGAAGCCCTGGCCCCTCTCTCCAGATCCTACTAACCTCCACGAAATAACCCTGAAGTGAGGAGAAGCATATGCTGCCGGCAATTCATTGGAATACCTGGTTCCTAGTCCTGGCGGTCCTATTGTCCATGCTAGCCGTGGCGTGCGGCACCGCGGCCACCGTTACACCCCCTGCGGTCACCGCCACGCCCAGCGCCAAACCCAGCAACGCTCCGGCCCCGGTCACCGCACCCAACGCCACCGCGGTCCCGGCCACGGTCTCCATGCCCAAGGCGCCGTCGGTCAATCCCGGCAAGGTAACCTGGATGTTTACTGGCTTTGGTTTGGAACGGTTCGACCCGGCCTATGCTTCGAGCTCGGGCCAGGACTACGGCCGGATCGTCCACGGCTTCCTCGTCTCCTCCGACGTTAAGGACGGTGCGAGGGTGGTCACCCCCGGCATCGCCAGCAAGTGGGCACTTTCCCCCGATGGCCTGACCTGGACCTTCACCATCGGGAAGGGGGCCAAGTTCCACGACGGGACGGACGCAACGGCGGAGGATGTGGTTTGGAGCCTCCTGCATGGCATGGGGCCCCAGGCCAAGGAGTACATTATCAGTTCCATTCCCCTCGGCATAGCCGCCTTAATTGTCCGGATCGAGCAGACCGGGCCCGACCAGGTCAGTGTGACCACCAAGACCCCCATCGCTGACTTCGCGGTGACCAATTCGGAAGCGGCGTCCAGTTGGATCGGTGTCATCTTGCCCAAGCGGGCCACATTGCACGATATCCCGCAGGAAGAGGCTTACGACCGCAACCCCGTCGGCGCCGGCCCGATGAAGCTGGTGAAGCACGTGGCGGCGTCGGAGATGACCCTGGAGCGCTTCGCCGACTACTACGAGCAGCCCAAGAACGGCTTTCCCACCGATAAGCGGGTGAACTTCACGACGCTGAGTCTGCGTCTGATTCCCGAGGAAGCTACCCGCGTCGCTGCCCTGCGGGCTGGCGAGGCCGACATCGGCCCGGTCAGCGTGGCGTCGCGCAAGCAGGTGGAGGCCGGGAACGGTCGCCTGGTCTTTGGGCCGGAAGGAGTGGTCTGGTATATCCGCCACAAGGGGTGTTGGAATCCCCAGTACCCCTGCAACAAGAAGGCGGTCCGCCAGGCCCTGTCCTACGCCATTGACAAGGAGTTGATGCGGGACAAGCTCTTCGGCGGGCCTGAGGTGATGGTGATAAAGGGGTGGCACGCCGTCACCCCCAGCACCGTCGGGTACAGCCCCGAGCTGACCCCCTATCCCTACGACCCAGTTAAGGCCCGGCAACTGCTGGCCGAGGCCGGTTATCCCGGCGGGGCCGGCTTCGGCAAGTTGATCATCTACACCTATATTTCGGTGTCGACCCCCTCAATGCCGGAGTCAGCCCAACTGGGCGCCGACATGTGGAGGAAGGAGCTGGGACTGGACGTGGAGGTGAAGATCGGTGATCAAGCGGCCTTGACCCTGGCCGCCGCGGCTGGGGAGTTGAACGGCGGGACCCATTGGGGGGACGACGAGGCCAGACCGGATGCGGCGGGGCATATTCGGGGACTATATGCGAACCCCGACCGGAAAGATACGGCGCATAAGGACCCCGAGCTGTTTGCCCTGGCGCAAAAAACCCTGGCGATATACGATCCGGTAGAGCGGGAGAAGGCCCTTAATAGCTTCTACCGGCGGATACGAGATGAGGCTTATTACCTGCCCCTTGGGTATTTTAATATTCCCTGGGCTGTGGGTCCCCGAATCCAGGCGTGGCAGCCTTACCCACTGGCGAAATATCCCTCAGCCCTGCATACCATAACCTTGAAATAGTTGCGGAGGCCCCACCGATGGGAGAGGGACTGTGCCACTTCTCCACAGGACGGAAAGAGCATGTTCAAGTTGAACCGGTTACAATTCGAGACTTCCACCCGTGTCGGTGCGATATGCGCCTGCCTTCTGATCCTGGTGGTCGGATGCGGCGCGGCTGCCACCGCCACGCCGGCGCCCAAGACCACCGCCGTCGCACCGGCACCGACCGTGGTGGGCGTGGGCGCCAGCGCCAGCCCCACAGCCATTCCGCAAGCCACCGTGGTCCCGGCGG